>JAFGFB010000271.1 GCA_016931315.1 Anaerolineae bacterium | reverse complement strand
TCGAGCGCGTGCAGGGCGGCGAGCCCCTCGGCAAGCTCTTGCCCCAGGCGCAGCACCTCTGGCACCGGCAAGCACGTATTCGCCTCTCGGGTACGCTCCAGCTGATCCGCCAGGCTGCCACCCGGTGCAAATTCGGTGACCAGGATCAGCGCGTCGCCGTCGTGCTCGAAATCATAAACCTGAATGACGTATGGCTGGTTGCGTAACTTTGCGCCCAGCTGCGCCTCCAGTTGGAAGCGCTCGCGACAGCGCTGAAAGTCGCTGCTGCCCACGCCGGGCGCGTCGCGGCGCAGCACCTTCAACGCGCAGGGCGCCCGCAGCGCCAGGTGCCGCGCGCGGTAGACCTCGCCAAAGGCGCCCGCACCAATCAGGCTCTCGATGCGGTATTTGTTCAGAAGTTCAGTGTTAGGGTCATAAGTCATAAGCATTCCTCAGCGAGTGATCCGTAATGCAGGCTACAATCCTTTCGGTTACCGGTCGGCGGTCCTCGGTCCTCGATCGTCCGTCCCCGGTCCTCGGCCAGCCTTCATCCCCACCCCTCCGGCAGCGCAAAATCGAGCTTCTCCCGCGCGAGCCGTGCCAGCTCCGCGGGTCCCTCTCCGGGCTGCAAGCGCAGCGTGCTCAGCAGTGCCAGCCGCGCATCCACATTGAGCCGGGGGTTGTGATTGAGCAATTGCTCCAGATCTGTTACGGCGATGGTTTCCAGGTCATAGCTGACGTTACCCGCGATGGCGACCGCATAAGGCAGGTTCTGCCAGCCCAGCCGCGCCTCCAGCTTGCGCAGTAGCAGGTAGCCCAGTACATAGACCGCGGGCTGCCCAAAAACCTGGCTGAAGGCATCGTCGAGGAAGGCAGAGACCTCCTGCCAGGCTCGAATCGCCGTGAACACATCCCCTACCGCAAAGTCCGTTTTGTCATCGGCGAGGATCTGTGTCACTGCAGCAACTACCTCAAAGAACATACGCTCATCGGATTCTGGCGCAGCGTTCTCCCGCAGTTGCTGGAGCAACTGCCCCACCGCCGCGAGCGAGTATTTGGCTTGCAGGTGTTCCCCTGCCTGGATGCCGGGCAGCAGTCCTTTGCGTGCGGCGAGCCAAAGCATGGTCTGTTCGATCCACGTGGCCCAGCCCTCCTCCGAAAAGCGGGTGGTGGCATGCACAAGCGCGTATTTGCGGAGCAGAAGCGCACTTTGTGGTGTATCCACCGTGCGAAGGTGGAAATGCTGTGCCAGGTCAAAGCGCCAGAGGCCGAGGCGCGTCTTTTCCTGACCGGCTGCCGTGAGCGCGGCGATGTAGCCATGGCCCAGCTTCTCGTGACACACGGTCTCCACAATGCGGGGCAGGACTTCGGGATCTTGCAACGCAGCCCGCGGCGCGACACCGCGCGCAAAGCCGAAGAACCAGCCGTTGACGAAGCAGCCACGCCCCGGCACGTTGATGCCCAGGATGCCGCCACCCTTCGTGCGGGCCTGCTCTTCTGCCTCCGCGATCAGAGCAGCAAGGGCTTCCTGTTTGGAGGATTCTGAGGCGTCCTCATCGAGAACGAAAGGGGTGAAGAACTCCTGTAACGTCTCGCAGTAGATCACGGGATATTGGCCCAGTGGCGCGCCGGGGAAGTGGTCGTTCAGTCCGAAAGCCTCCCACATCAGCGTGTCCAGTTGCTGTAGGAGGGCATCGGTGCTCAGCGCCACCTGCGCCTGTACCGGTGATTGCAGGCGCTCACTACCTGCACTCGCCTCGCCAAACCGCGAAGAGGGCCCCAGCGGGAGGGTCCTCCACACGCGGATTTGCGCCTCCTGTTCCTGCTCGACCCGGCGAAAGCGCGCTGCCAGGTCCTCTTGCGCCTGCCGTTGCCGCTCCCGCGAGGCGGCGATGCGGGCATCGAGACGGTCTTCAAAGGGTGATGGTTCGTTCATAATGGGAAGGGCTCCTCTCGCGATATGACAAAATCAATACATGGCATGTCAGGGCTCCACCTTGTGACGTATTCGTTCAGTCCAATCCATGAGGGTTACCTTACCTTCATGCGGGGTGGCACATTTCACCGCCTGATAAAGACCCCGCCGTGCATAATACCCGGCTCCGGGATAAATCGGCTTATTCGACTCACTCGCTGGCAATTCAATCCCAAAAAGCGCAGAATTTGTACGTTCCGTCGTGCCGAGCAATATGCCGGTTTGCGAGTCTTTGATCGTTTTGGTCAGACTCTCCCAATCAGATCTCAGTTTCTCCACCTGCCCGGCAATGAGCGTGAAGAATTCCAGGTCGTGCTTTCGCAGCCATTGTTCCAGGGTCGCTTTGGACGCCTCGCTAGCCCTGGATACGAACTGCTCATACGCATCCATGACCAAAACGAGCGCTGGAAGGGCGGAGAACGAAGCCGCCTCGCCAGGCACTTTGCCACCTTCGGGGCGCGCCGCCTCTAGAGCCCTCTGTCTTTCTTCGAGTTTTGTACCAAGAACGCTCCAAAAATCGCTAAGGTCATCCATCTCCTTGACATACACCCTTACATGAGGAAGATTGCTGAAGGGCAACAGGCTCTTTCCATCAGGGTCTACGAGATAGAGCTCGAGCTGGCTGGGCGCCAGGTGTTCGGTCATTGCCAACACCCAACTTTGCAGAAAGATGGTCTTGCCGCTGTTCGGGGGTCCGGTGATGAGGAAATGCGGTCCAGCTGTCAAATCAAACGCGAAAGGTTGCGCTGTTTCAGAACTCACGCAGATGGGCACGGCCAGGGTTCTATCGTCTGACCATCGATTGCTTGGCGGCATCAGCTCGCATAAAGGCATGGGAGCATTGCGGGTCAAGGCGAATTGGCCTCCTGCGTCTTCCCACTCGGTAGCCATTGTCGCAAAGAGGCGGGCGATATTGGCTCTGCGCTCGCTTTCGCTATTCCCTGCTACAGGCAATACGACCTGGAAGGTTACAGGTGCACCATCGCGTATTTGGCTGCGGCCCAGCACGATCTGGTTTCGCATGTGTGCTTCGATCGCGCGATGATGGGGGCGATGATTTTCAGTGGGAGGCACGCCTAACCTTACGGTCAACGCGAAGTCATCCTTAGTTTGATTGGAAATATCACTGGCTGTGTTGGTTGCGCACACCAAATGCATGCCGAGATTGTTGCTCTGGTGCGCAAAGGCGAGAAGCGTATCTGCTATACTCTGCTGCGTGCGAGAAAGTTCGGCAAAGTCATTGACTATCACCACAGTTGCAGGAGATGCATCAGGGACTGCAGCAAAATAGGCTTGCCATGTGCCCAGACCGGTTCGCGATAGAGCATCTTTGCGATTGCTCAGCTCACGCTCTAGAAGTTGCACCAGATACTGCAAGCGTCCAGTCTCACTCAACTCGATCACCCCGCCCATATGTGGCAGAAGCTTGAAAAGTCCAAGCTCTTGCCTGTCGAAATTGAGCAGGTAAAGATTGAGCTCCCGTGGCGAATGGGAAAGCGCCAGTGATACGACCAGGGCGTGCAAAAGCAGCTTTGTCTCTGCTTCTCTGGCTCCATAGATGGCGGAATGCCCATGTTCACCAAGATCGAGGCGGAGTGGTTTCTGCTGCTGCTGAGGATCGTCCACTGCGCCGATCACCGGAGCCAACCACGTGCCGGGCGTTTGCCACGTTTTGCCATTCCAGCCCTCTGCTGGACGGATCTGTTCCAGCGGGATTTCCTGGCGCACGGGTAGGCTTAACAACCTGGGTGGGTTGGTTAGTCCCATCTGCTTGGCGATTCGTCCCAGGTGCCGAGCGATTGCGTCCAGTTGTGAACCCGGGCTCCCTGTTTGGGTTATGCGGGTAGGGGGAGTCAGAATCCGGCGGTCGCCGTTCAGGCGCACTTCGGCAACACCGGAGTCGTTTTCTTTTGGGTCATTGCCGGATGGGTAAGGCGCGCTGCTCCAGGCGATTTGCCAGAGATCGAGAATCTCATTCTCGCCGGCACGAAACCAGGCCAGCCCTGGAGATTTCAGGCCCACTGCGTCCGGTTGTTCGATGATTTCGATACTGTCTTCTTTCTGGTCAACGCGGAAGCAGAAGCGGAAGCGGCTGCCAGCCTTTATCTGTGCGGGGATTCGCCCATGAGGATCCCTGGTTGCCAGGATCACGCTGAAACCCAGGGGGTTTCCTTTCGTGGCTATCGCGCCAAGACGGTTGATGCTGTTGGGGTATCCTTTTTTGAGTGCGGGAAATTCATCGACAATGAGTATCACATACGGAAATTCCTCACTGACTTTGTGTTTCAGGGACAGCTCTTTGTAATCATCAATATGGTTGACGTTGACTTGACGGAACAATGATGCGCGATGCTCGAGTTCAGCTTCCAATAGTGTCAGTGTTTCCCGAACCGCATCCATCTCTGGATTCGTCAGGATGGTCGCCATGTGGGGCAACGCTTGCAGTGATGGGGTTGCTTGGTCATTGCTGAAGTCCAGGAGCACAAAACTGAGATCGCGTGGGGAGAAGCAGATGGCCAGCGAGAGCATCAATGACTGGATGAGATTGCTTTTGCCGGTTCCAGTAGCTCCGGCAACCAAACCATTCGGACCGTGAGCGCGGCTGTGCAGATTCAGATAAGCCACACCTCCGCCGGCTCGATGGCCTAGAGGCACGCTCAGGGATTTGAGTGGCGCGTTCTTTTGCCAGTTTTGTTGAACTGGCAGATTCTCCACGCGTTCCACGCCAAACAAGTCTAGTGTGGTGACTATTGGCGGCGCGGGACTCATCCCTCCTGTGGGCTCCATCCACAGTGGCGCCAGAGTACGGGCGAAGCGCTCAGCTTGAGCACTGTCCACTGAGTCAGGCGTGAAGGTGAGATTCCAGGGCGATGAGCCGACCAGATGCAATTGACCTTCACTGCCGAAGAGGTCTATTGTGGCGCTGCACCCTGCCTGTAGCTGCACTGGATACGCATGACAAAACACTGTGTGTAGACCCATCTCAGCGCCGTCGGCCAGCAGGTCCAGAAACGGCCTGAAATCATCTGCCCTGGAGTTGCTGAACAACATGCCATCCGCAACAACAAACACGAATGCCGGTCTGGGATCCGATGGCGCATGGCTTATGCCCCATCGAGATGCATACCGTCGCTTCAGCAGGTCGTACAGCGCTGTTATGAGCCGGTAGGCTTCATCGGGCCCGGACGCCATATAGCGTTGCTTGCGTTCGTCATCCCAGACGTGGGGCAGCCAGCGGGCCCATGCCCAGGTATCCAGATCGGATTCTGGAAAGATGAGCACTATTTTCACATCGGAAGGGGCATGATGGGTCGCTATCTGCAGGAGCAATGCCCGGAGGGTGCTCTGTATGGCGTCACGATGACCTGCAATCTCTACGGTATCCAATTGCGCCAGCGGCAATGAAATCGCTGCGCCGTTAATCTGCGTGAAAGCAGCGCACAGGTCTTGCGCCTCGCTCAACAACTCATCTGGCGCGGTGTCAAACTGCAGCGTGCTCGGTCCCTGGATGCTATAGGCTGCTGGCGCATGTCCTGTTCCCAACCGCAGGTCCAGGAAGTCGGTGTCAGCGGAGGTACGTTCCCATAGGCGGGTTGCTGGATCGCTCAGCTCGGCGCGCCGCCGGCATTCAGCAGGGTCAGGATGTGTGGTCCAAATGGCGTTGAGCTGAGCATGATAAAGCGCTTCCAGGGTCTGCCGTCGTGTGGCAAGATAGGATCGGTAATCCCTCTCGCGGCTCTCCATTTCCTGTTGGTACTCTTTCTTTGAGTGGAATGAGCCATAGAGCACTACGCCGAGTGAGGTCAGGAATACACTTGCAGCTATCACCAGACCCACCAGGAACAGGCCATTCGCATAATAGCCAGTCGCCAACAACAGCAGCAAGACGATACCGGAGATTGTCGCTACGGATGCAGGCAAAAGGAAGAGGGCACTTGACGTTTGGGGCGGTGATGGGGCTAGAGCTGGGCCCTGGATCTCTATGACATCGTCTGGCAGGGGAACGTACCGCCGCGGTGCACGTTCGTAACGTGGCGGCTCGCCTGGTTGAGGCGCCAGCCCGGGCGAAGCGCGGGATTCTAAGCTGGCAAGAGAAGATGACGGGGGCTTCGTGATTCCTTCAGGAAGCAGAGGACGCCAACCTTTGATGGGTCGATCATCTGACATTACTCTAGCCTCATAGGGTGTTTTACTGCCATTTCAGGATTTGTCTGCGTGAGTAGAAGGGAAACCCATAATCGAGAATCTCGAAAACAGCGCATCGTTTAGCTCGAGAAGGTGCATCACCAAAGCTTTGCGTTTTCGAGATGGTGGTATCACACTCACAGAGTATCCACAGCGGGATGGCCTTGCATTTCACGGTATAACACTCCAAATCTGCACCGTTCCATCTGCGGAGCCAGATGCCAGAATGATCACGCGCGGCGAAAAAGCCACGCAATGGACGGGAGCATCATGTTTGTACAGCGTGTGAATCAGAGTGCCATTAAGGGGATTCCAGAGATGGATATTACCCGTGTCCCCTGCAGTAGCCAGCACCGAGCCATCAGGAGAGAAAGCCACACTGAACACTGGTCGGCTGGACAACTCAAATGCCCGTACCAATTTCCCGGTCTGCGCATCCCAGAGACGCGTTTTCCCATCGTCCGCCCCGGTTGCTACCCATTGACCATCAGGGGAATAGGTCACGTCATGCACTGCCGCCTTATGCTCCAGTTGCATCCCAACAGCAGATTTATCGGTCACGTTCCAGAATCGAATATTGCCATCTTCGCCACCGCATGCCAGGTATCTCCCATTGGGGGAGAAAGCCAGGCAGGTTGTGGGGTGTGTATTCTCAAGGAAATTGGTCAACAAACTGCCACTCAAGTTCCATATCTGTATATTCGCCCGCGTTCCTGTTGCCACGGTTTTCGCTGTCTCAGAATAGGCAATAGCCCTGAACGGTGATCGAGACTGCAATGCCAGGGTCGCGAACTTCAGCGAGCTGCCGGAACGGAGATCCCAAAGCCTGATCGTCTCATCCTCTGAACAAGATATTAGTTGTCCCGCCGCCGCGAATGCTATCCCGGAGACATTCTTGCTGTGTTC
>JAFGFB010000270.1 GCA_016931315.1 Anaerolineae bacterium | reverse complement strand
CCCGGCGCCTACACCACCATGCGCACCGCCGACAACAACTGGCAAGGACAGGCCGAGGGCGGCTACGGTACCTGGTGGATTCCGGATGACATCGCCAAGATTTCCCTGCTGTTGAATAACGACGCCGGGGCCATCAACGGAGCGCAAATTCTGCACCCGGAGCTACTCGCCGCCACGCTGCAACGCGACCCTGAAGACAGAGGTGTCAGAATTAATAGCCGGCAGATGTACAACAACGCCTTCTGGGCTACACACTACACTCAGGCGCAGGGCTTCGACTGCGAATTCTGGGTCACAGAGATGCAGGGTGTAAGCGGCAATGTGGTGGCGCTATTCCCCAACGGGATCACGTACTATTACTTCAGCGATAACCGAGAATTCACCTGGGATGCCGCATTGCGCGAATCCAACAAAATCATGCCCTTGTGCGAGCAATGACGCCATGATAGCATCTGTGCTTGCCCGGGCCAAGATACTCCTGATTGTCAGTGCGCAGAGCGCACTACTTCTTGTCGCCATGCAGCTGATCTTCGTGCCCTTTGCCAACGCACCTCGACTACTTGGGCCTGTGAGCGGTTATCTGACCTATAGTCTGTATCCCTTGCTCCTGTATCTACTCCTGGCAGTTGCACACAAAGTATTTAACCGGTTAGCGGTGACGAATCTGGGCTTCGCCTGGCGGCATTTACCAGCAGGGGCAGCGACAGGATTCCTTATAGGGACGCTCGCTGCACTGATCAGCGTCACCTTGTTGGCGCTCTGCTTTCCGGAGGTCTCCCTGGGATTCTCAAGACAGAGCGGCACATTCGAGGAGATAGGATTCTTGCTGGCAAATGTGTGGCAGACCGCATTTAGCGAGGAGTTTCTGTTCCGGGGTTTTCTTCTTCTCACGCTGCTACACCGCGGAATGCGACAGCATTCTGCCGCGATTTGGAGCGCGCTCATCTTTGCGGGGGTCCATTTCACGGTAAAGCCGGCATGGTGGTTGTTTTCCACGGCAGCAGCAGGTATTTTGTTGGGCTATCTCTATCTCAGCAGCGCCAATATCTGGGCGCCCGTGAGTTGCCATCTGGCAATCAATCTCGTATTTGGTCTGATCAATCGCGACATCTTTATGCAATTCAACGGCGCAGAGGATCGCCTGCTCGCATTGATGATTTCACAGTGTGTTGTCTACCTGGTCGTTGCACGATTCGTCATACTCTTTTACCACCCACAAGTCCAAGCAGGTATGCCAGAGTTGTATTCCGGGGGTCTGCCCTCCGGATGAATCACTGACCTGATCCCAGGTATGAGCATGCCTTGGGCAACAGTCGTAGAGCGCTGAAGGAGAAATCTATGCTATCACGACAGTTCAAATGGGGTATCTGTCTGCTACTCATCACAATTCTAGGGAGCAACTGCCAGGCGACGCCTGACATCCCTTCGGCAACGGTGGAACAGCAGACACCTGTGCCACACACAGCAACACCGTCGCCCACCTCATCTGCGCCAACGGCAACACCACTGTCCACCCCTACGCCCCAAGCACAGGCCTCAATTATGCCTGGCAGCAGAATTGCCTTCTATTCCAACCGCGACGGCAATCCGGAAATCTATATCATGGATGTCAATAGCAACCAGGTAACGCGATTGACAAATGACCCTGCCTTTGATGATAGCCCTGCGCTCTCGCCCGATGGTGCGCACATCGCCTTTCTTACAGCACGACACGATCCTGCCCCCAGGTTCCCCGATCTCAAATACGAGCTCTATCTGGTAGATAGCGATGGCGGCAACCTGCGTCGCCTCACCACCACCGCAACCGCCGAAGGACACCCCGCCTGGTCGCCTGATGGATCCAAGATTAGTTTCGATGCCGATTACGATGGCGACGGATATGCCGAAATCTACGCACTGGATGTAGCAAGCCTGGAAGTGATGCGCCTGACCTCAAACGCCGCGAATGACCAATTCGCCGATTGGTCACCGGACGGAACCCAGATAGCTTTCGCCTCGGACCGTAACGGCAACTGGGATATCTTTGTGATGCAATCCAATGGCGACAACCAGCACGCCCTAACCGATAGCCCGAATTGGGAATTGTTTCCAGCCTGGTCACCCGATGGAACGCAGATTGCCTTCAACAAGCTAGCCCCACGTTCGCGCAACACCGACATCTTCGTGATGCGCGCCGATGGCAGCGATGTGCGCCAGCTCACCAACGCGCCCGGTTTCGACGAAAATCCAGCCTGGTCACCCAACGGAGGCGCCATCGCTTTTCAGGGCCAACGCGATAACAATTTCGAGATTATCATAATGGCTCCAGATGGCAGTGCGCAGCACCCTCTGAACCCCACGCCGGATGATGAACTTTGGCCCTCCTGGGGACCCCCCTTGTCGCCGGGCGCGCATTTGCGACTGGAAATGAGCTCCCAGGATCTGGGTTTGCGTGAAACTTTCCAGGCAGCGTTGGGTGATCTGGATGGCGATGGAGATCTTGATATCGCCTTCGCCAATCCTATGCGCAATCCGGCTACTATCTGGTTGAACGATGGGCATGGACATTTTGAGGATACCGGACAGCAGTTGACCCAGTACGGGCACGGCGTCGGTCTGGCTGATTTCGATAGCGACGGCGATCTAGATGCCATGATTGCCTGCCATCAGGTGCACTTACCCACGCGAGTCTATCTGAACGATGGGCATGGGATGCTCAGTGATACCGGCCAGGACTTTGGGGACGCTCGCACCAGCGCCGCCGACTTGAACCTGCTCGATCTCAACGGTGACGGATGGCTGGATGCACATGTCTTGTATTACTCCGAAGCTGGAGTGCCGGATAAAGTCTACCTCAACGACGGCGCGGCGACCTTCCGCGATAGTGGTCTGGTT
Source organism: Anaerolineae bacterium (assembly GCA_016931315.1). Classification (GTDB taxonomy): domain Bacteria; phylum Chloroflexota; class Anaerolineae; order B4-G1; family SLSP01; genus JAAZNO01. Next base: position 21,075 of record JAFGFB010000270.1, on the reverse strand, counting down.
CTGGAAGAGGATTTCATTTCCTGGGGCGACCTGGATGGCGACGGTGATGTGGATAGCTTCGGAAAAATCTGGCAACAGGGCTACAATGTACAGCTCAACGATGGCGCCGGGAATTTCACCCTTCACTGGCAAATGGAGGATCCACAATCCACAGTTGGGGATGTAGCGCTGGCCGATTTTGATAGTGACGGCGACCTGGATGCGCTCATCGCCAATGGCTTCCACCAAACGGACAGTCAACCAGCGCGGTTATTGTGGAACGATAGCAAGGGGCAGTTCACCAACAGTGGCTACCATATGAATGAGACGATGGGCGCGCACTTTGCCGTCGGCGATCTCGATCTGGATGGACAACTGGATGTCATCGTCACCAATAGTGACCGCCCCAATGAAGTCTGGCTCAATCGCGGCACATCATTTCTGGATACCGGTTGGCGCTTGGGTAGCGGCGCCGACATGAGCGGGCGACCTTCTCTGGGCGATCTGGATGGCGACGGAGATTTGGACATAATCATAGGCCGCTTTCGAGGCGGCGCGCAGATTTGGTTCAACCAGCAACTCGAGAGGCATGAAGATGAAATTCACGCGACGTTTATGTGATAACGAAAACGATTTCTGGCGCATCCGCAACTTCTTGCGCGATGTCTTCCTACACAATGGGCGACTCGAGCACAGCTGGAATGTGGCGCGCTTCGATTATTGGCGCTGGCACTTCATCGGTACCTGCCAGATGACTCCGCCCGTCCAGGAGGTGACCTACGCATGGGAGACTGAAGGGGGAAAACTTGCCGCTGTTCTGCATCCCTTTGGCGGCGGCGAGATTCGTGTGCACATTCACCCAGAATTTCGCAGCCCGGAGTTGGAAGCGGAGATTTTCACGTTTGCCGGCGCAACCTTTGCCGAAGCGACCACCACCGGAGCAATTCTCATCGCACCGGTTTTTGCGGATGATACCCTGCGGCAGGAAACGCTGACCCGCCTGGGCTTCTCTAAACAACCTGGCTGGAATCATCACTACTGGCGCGACTTGACTGAGCCGTTGCCCAGCCCCCCTGAACCAGCAGGCTATCAAATCCGCTCAATGGGTGATGAAAGCGACCATCCCAGTCGCAGCTGGTGTTCCTGGCGCGCCTTCCATGCTGATGAACCAGATGAAGCCTATGATGGCGACTATTCGTGGTATCGTAATATCCAATCTGGTCCCCTCTACCGGCGCGACCTGGATATTGTTGCGGCAACGCCAGCGGCCGAGATTGCCGCATTCTGCACCATCTACTATGACGATTTCACGCGCAGCGCCGTCACCGTTCTGGTTGGCGTCGCCGCCGAACACTGGCGACGCGGCTTGGGCAAAGCCGTGATGGCTGAGGGAATACGGCGGTTGAGCCATCTGGGTTGCACCCGCGTCTTTTCCACTGCCAACGAAGATCCTGCCGACGCACTCTACCGTTCGATGATGACGGCTATGAAGGTGACCGATACCTGGATAAAAGTCTTCTAATGTAGAAAGGAACCCACAGATGGTGCACGACGCAAGCATTCCCGAAGCTGACCGGATTGCAGTTGAAAAAGCCATTCATGACGCCATAGGCTGGGCACTGACCAAGGACCTGACCCGCCTGTTCTCCATCGTAGCGCAGGACGAGAACTTCTTCATCTTTCATCCTGATTCAAAATCCACGGTTGTGGGATTCGAGGCGTTCCAGCGACTGGGCGAACGCGTGTGGTTACGGGAAGAGTTCAAAGCCACCGATTTCGCCATCAGAGACCTGCGCCTGAATTTTGCCGTGCTGGGCAACGTCGCCTGGTACGCATGCCGTCTCGATGACCACGCCGAGTGGGATGGTCAACCGATAGGCTGGGACAACTGCCGCTGGACAGGCGTCTTGGAAAAACGAAACGGGCAATGGATTATCGTGCAGATGCACTTTTCATTCGCCACGGATGAGCTAAAGCCAAACAGATGAAACTCCGATTCCCGGTTTTAAGCAAACGCCCCACCGGCATGATGGGCTTCACGCTCGTATGGGCCGGACAACTGGTTTCGGTACTGGGCTCTACAATGACCCAATTTGCCCTGACCATTTGGGCTTACCAGGAGACCGGCAGCGCCACCGCGCTGGGCGTCGTCAATACCGCTTTCATGGTGCCGTTCTTGCTACTCGCCCCCCTGGCAGGGGCGATGGTAGATCGTTACAATCGCAAACTGATGATGATGGTCAGCGACCTGACGGCGATTCTGGCCACCACAGGAATTCTCATCAGCCATCTCACTGGCAATCTACAAATGTGGCACCTGTACGTAGCGGCAGCCATCAACGGATTGGGAGCAACGTTCCAGTGGCCCGCGTACTCAGCCGCCATCACCACCATGGTGCCCAAAGAGCAGTACAGTCGCGCCAATGGGATGATATCGCTGGTCGAATCCGGGCCTGCAGTGCTGGCGCCCATCCTGGCAGGCTTGCTCCTGCCCCTGATCCATCTGACCGGCATCCTGCTACTGGACGTAAGCACCTTCTTCCTCGCGATTGCCATGCTGGTTTGGATTGCCGTCCCACAGCCCGAGAAGACCGTGGAGGGTCAGGCTGGAGCAGGGAACCTTGTACAAGAAGCGCTCTATGGTTTCCGTTACATCTTTGCCCGGCGCAGCTTGCTGGGTTTACTCATTTTCTTCATCTGCTTGAACTTCGTCATTGGACTTTCGGCTTCGCTCTTTGCGCCCTTCATTCTCTCACACACAGGCAACGATAGCGCAATTCTCGGGGTGGTCCAATCTGCAGCAGCTATCGGCGCCGTAATCGGGGGCCTGTTGGTGGGATTATGGGGTGGATTCAAGCGCCGAATGACGAGCATCTTCATCGGTGAAGCTCTGACGGGGTTGTTCGTCCTGGTTGTATTTGGTTTAGGGCGCAGCCTGCCAGTTTGGATGGCAGCGGTATTGGTGGGCGAGATTTTCCCGGTCTTCACCAATGGCGCCAGTCAGGCTATTTGGCAAGCCAAGGTAGCGCCAGATGTGCAGGGGCGCGTCTTTGCCGCCCGACGTATGATTGCCTGGAGCGTGACCCCCATCACGCCCATCCTGGCGGGGATTCTGGCAGATTATGTCACCGAACCGGCGATGCGCTCACAGAGCTGGTTAGCGGGGATGTTTGGCTGGTTGGTAGGGAACAATGCCGGCGCGGGGATGGCGTTGCAGTATATCCTGACCGGGTTGGCTTACATGGGCATTGTGTTGGTGGTTTTCCTGTTCGCACCAGCCGTACGCAACCTGGAAGACATTCTACCAGATCACGACCAGATGGAAAAAATCCATGCACCATGTACAACAGAGTAAACACCCACAACCTCTTCTTTTACTGAACAGCTGCCCTATATAGCCTATATTCATGTTATGAGGTAATTCGTATGGACAAACAAGGATTTCGCGCAATGTTGGAAGGGCGCACAGTGCCCGCAGACAAGATAGAAGCTGCTCTGGCGTTGGCAGAACGCTTCGAGCAGTTTGCGACACAAACAGGCGGCTTTCCCCGAGAAACAGCCTGGGCATTTTCAACTGCCCTTATCGCCGAGGGTCAGAATAGCGAAGAGAATTTCCTCACCCTGGCGCGTTATGGCTTGTTCTTCAACCAGCGAGAGATTTTCGTGGCCTTCCTCGAGGTGCTCGATGGCGGCGAGGCGCAGGAGAATCTCTACCGGCGGGTAGGTGAACGCTACGGCAGCGCGCTTCGGGATGAGGTCTTTGCCGGAATTGGAGTTGCGCCCTATGGCATTCCAACGCCAGAGAAGCCGGGCTACATGCAACCCGTCATTCAACGGCTGGAACACGTCCTGGGTGCGGATGCCTGCCGCGCCCTCCTTGCCGATAGCCTGCGCGACCTGCCCGATGCCACCTGGGAACGCGAGCTCTATCTATCCTGCGCTAATCTGGATGAATATCTACTTCAGAAGAAAGCGCGTTTTGTGGCCCAATTGGAAACCTGCCAGCGTGAGGGACGGCTGTTCTTTGCTCAGGAAATCACCGACGCGGTGCTCGATTACGTGCGGAACGAACCGGAGATCGGTGGCGGTGTACGGGTAGGGGAGATCGTGTATGAGACCAAGATTCCCTTCCTAACAAAAGAATACCTGGCTGAAACTGACCCCACACTCAAGCGCTACTATTTCTGCCATTGCCCTTGGGCGCGCGAAGCAGTGAAAAGCGGCGCGACCGTCACACCGATTTTCTGCAATTGTAGCGCCGGTTTCCACAAAAAGCCCTGGGAGGCGGCGCTAGGGCAAAAGATCCAGGTAGACGTGCTCGAATCCGTGCTTCGAGGTGATGACCGCTGCCGCTTTGCCATTCACCTCCCAGAAGGGGTGGTCGAACCGCTAAAATAACTCCACAGATAGCGGGATTTTGAATTTGCAGTACAATTCATATAGTCTTGCTCGCACATGGAACCCCACATTGCGGACATGACGACGGCTCACAATCCCGAAAAACAGTCTAGACGAAGGAGGAAATTAGTGGCAGCTAAACATATCAAATCCAGTATTTCAGCCAGTATTCCGGAAAAAACCCTGCAGGGGTTGCGGCGCTTCAACGCAATCATGGGCGCCTTGCACCTGATTCAGGGCCTCTTCATGATCCTGGTAAGCAACGATACAACCTACCCCATTTTCACCAATTATTTGAAGTTCGATGTGGCCACCCGTTCGTTGACACCCAATCCCCAACTCCTGACCAATCTGCGCTTCGGTCCTGCTGTTGCCGGCTTTTTGCTCATCTCAGCCATAGCACACTTCTACCTGGCAACCATCGGCTACCCGCGCTACGCCGAAAACCTGAAGAAGGGCATGAATCCGGTGCGCTTCTACGAATACGCGCTGAGCTCGTCACTGATGATCGTGCTCATCGGCATGCTCGTCGGGATTTGGGACCTCGGCACCATCATCGCGATTTTCGCGGTCAATGCCGCCATGAATCTTTTTGGCATCATGATGGAGTTGCACAATCAGCACACCAAAAAGACGGATTGGACCGCCTTTATCTACGGGTGCATCGCCGGTATCGTACCGTGGATTGTGATTACGCTGAATTTCGTCGGCGCAGTCAATTCTGGAGACGCTAAGCCACCGGCATTTGTCTATACCATCGTTCCGACGTTATTCGTTTTCTTCAACATCTTCGCCATCAACATGGTGCTCCAATACAAGAAGGTGGGACGCTGGAAGGATTATCTGTTTGGAGAACGCGTTTATATCATCCTGAGCCTCTCCGCCAAGACTGTGCTGTGCTGGCTGATTTGGACCGGCACACTAGCGCCTATATAGAATTGTGCATGTTCCAACTTGCGCTGCAGCCGCTACCTTTCTATAGCGGCTGCAGCGCAACTGTTCATAGCAGCTAGAACGCTAACACAGGAGGCTTACATGGGTAAACGACCACAACCCGTGAATATTGACGCTTACATAGCGGCGGCGGCGCCTGAAGTACGCGATATTCTGGAAGAAATCCGGAGAATCGTCAAAACGCAAGTACCGGAAGCCACAGAAACCATTAGCTATCAGGTGCCAGCCTTCAGGTTGAAACGCGTGTTTTTCTACTTTGCAGCGTTCAAAACGCATATCGGCATCTATCCGCCTGTAAAAGGTGACGAGGCCTTGCAGCAAGCACTGCACCCTTATCGCGGTGAAAAAGGCAATCTAAAATTTCCGTTGAACCAACCCTTGCCCTACGAACTGCTAGGCCGAGTTGCAGCAGCGCTAGCGCAGGAAAATGGCTAAGGAAACACAGCCTTCAGGATTAACGGCGCAAGCAAGGAGTCAAGACCTATGCAGTCAAAAGCGAATACGGTAGCAGAGTATTTGGAAGAGTTGCCCGCCGAGCGGCGAGCAGCCCTCGAAGCAGTACGACAAGTCATTCTGGAGAATCTTCCAGAAGGCTATGAGGAAGCCGTGAATTGGGGGATGATCACCTATCAGGTGCCGTTGGAAACCTACCCTAAGACCTACAATGGACAGCCGCTCATGTTGGCAGCCCTGGCATCCCAGAAGAACCACATGGCAGTCTATTTGACCGGGATCTATGCTGACGAGAGCGCCCGTCAGACATTTGAGACCGCCTATCGTGCAACAGGCAAGCGCTATGATGTGGGTAAATCGTGTGTGCGCTTCAGGAAGCTGGATGATTTGCCCCTGGACTTGCTTGGGAAAAGCATCGCGGCTTTGAGTGTGGAACAATTCATCGCTGTTGTAGAAGCGGCAAAATCGGACCAGAAACGCGGGTAGAACGAAGACGTCCGTGTTCTACGAGCGACGCCCACCCCAGCACATAAAGATACGAGGCACAGGCGAATGAGTAAGCTGGACTATGATATCATCGTTGCGGGTGGCGGCACAGCGGGAGCTGCGGCAGCCATAGCGGCAGCCCGACGCGGGTGGCGCGTGCTGTTGGTGGAGGAACAGAACTGTCTGGGAGGCGCCTCCACCGCCGGAGGTGTGGGTGAATGGTTCGCTTCCCTGGAAGGCATGGGCGATATCTTCGATGCCACAGTACGCGAACTCGAACGCTTCGGAGCGCGTTATGGGAATCAGAAGGTGTTCAACCATGAATACCTGAAAATCATCTGGCAACTCCTCGCGGAACAGGCAGGTGTAGAATTGCTCTTCCATGCCTCGATTTTCGGCGTCACCAAAGAGGGCAATACCCTGACCGAGGTCCAGATTGTCTGCGCCTCACAGACCCTGGTTGCGCGTGCCCGATTCTTCATTGATGCGACAGGTGAAGGGGATCTCAGTTTTCTAGCGGGGGCAGCATTCATGCAGGGAGACCCTCAAAGCGGAGCTGTTCTGCATATGACTCTAACTGCATGGATGTACGACACAGGGAAGGTCCAAGAGCCTTATCTGCCGGAGGAGTTGACGTCCATCTCTGGACCTGAAGACCTGCCGGGGTTGGGTACAGGTTGGGTGGTAGGTTCGCATCGCGTTTACTTGAATGCCACCAAGGTCATGGGGCATGATCCCACCGACCCCTTTAGCCTGAGCGCTGCCGAGCGTGAAGCCCGCCGGCAGCTCATCCGTGTGGTGGCCTACGTGCAATGCCACAAATTCCCAACTTACGCACTGGCATCCAGCGGTGCCAGCATCGGCATCCGTGAGGGCAGACGCATTGTGGGGGAGCATGTGCTCACCCAGGATGAAATCCTAAACCGCACCGATCCCTTGATTTTCGAAGATGGTATTGCTGTGGGCACAAGCCAGGTGGATTTTCACAGTCTCACCGAGCCGGGCGCTGCAGGCTGGCGCAAGCGCGTTGAACCCTACAACATCCCTTTCAGATGTCTGATGGTCAAAGGCTTTCATAATCTGCTGACAGCCGGCAAATGTATCAGCACCGATCAAGTTGTCCATAGCAGCTGCCGCATGACGCCGACCTGCTGTGCCATAGGACAAGCTGCAGGCGTCGCCGCGGCGCTGGCGTTGGAGACGCAGGCCAACACCCTCCGCGATATTTCTATCCCCGAGCTTCGCGCAATCCTAAGCGCCGAGGACATCGAGCTCGACCCACGAAAACATAGGGCATACGCCCCAAATGACGGGTGTCCGTAACAGTTCAGCGGGCTTCTGCGCATCTTGTAAGGCACGCCGTGCAGATTAACTGCTTCGTCAACGGGCTGCTGCGCAACCCTGGACCGGGTGCCTTGCTCCCGCTTCGAATGGTGCGTAAGAGACATAGCGCCATTTCGGTCAGTAACGCACCTCGAAATCCCATGAACACGAAGAGAATACTTGAGCCGCGGAACAGTTAGTGATAGCGCAACCGCAGGACCAGGTCCTGCGGGTAATTTCCAAAACGCCGCCCGAAGATATTCAGCCCGCCCACATGTTGTGCATCAGCCTTGACCCCGATACGCACGGATAGTAAAGGGCTTGCCGTGATTCGCAGGTCTTCCAGACGAACATCGGAGATGCGCACACCATCTATCATGCTGCCTTCGCCATTCACCTGCCAGATTTTCAACAAACCGTACTGAGAATTCCAATCCTCCCACCACTCTGGCGTAAGCACACCATGCTGACCGCCAAAATCTGCCGGGCTGGTCCAGGTGCCAATCTCCACCGCGTTGATCCAAAGAGTCACATCCGAAGGCCATTCATCATGATGCAACGGCGCCTCAGAGCAAATTTCTAGCGCGAAATGCAGGCTTTCGGGAGTAACCTTTGGGGGCAAACGGTTGGGGAAACGATATTCCACATAGCCATAGTGAAACCAAAGTAACTGGGCCTGAACCCGGTCCGGCTCGTAGAACGAGGCCGGGTCATCAAAGAGACCAATGATACCGGTCTCACTTGCCAGGCCACAAGTTGGCGCAACCTGGCAATCCACATAAGCCCCCACGGGCATGGAAATCTCTACAAGGTGCTGCTCCGGCACTTCACCACGCGGCAATTCAATCACCACCACATCGTAAGCGCGAGCACAAATCTTCTGCAATCCACGCACCGCAGGTTGTAGTTCCGTGTTGAGCAGCCCGGCTTCTTCAAGGCTATTGATGTGCAAGGTGGCCGTCGAAAGGGGAAAATCCAGCGCCTCAGCAATCTCACTGACGTTGCACACGCGATCTCGCAGCAGTTTGAGAATCCGCTGGCGTGGTTCAGAGGCAAGAGCCTTGAGTACGGATTCAGATTCAGGATTGTCCGCGTCTACACGCAGGATGCGACCTTCAGGGATAGGTTTTCCTGTCATACTGGCCTCCTTGTTCCACGATCAGTGCGAGCGCACGCAATTCTCAGGTCCACAATCAGACTCGTTATATTTCATATTAATATATAACATTGATAGATGTTTGTCAACAGCGCCAGCAACAGTAGCAACAGCAATTCCCAATATGGCAGTTCCATAGGGATGATATCCCCTCTTGCTTGGATTTTTCTTTGCGTCTTTGCGCCTTTGCGTGAGAATCTCAATTTATCAGCAGAGTCAAATTGGGAATTGCTACGCCAGCAAACGCCCAACTACTACCCTATTGACAAATCGCATAACATACTGTAATATATAATATATATCGTATATTCCTGAATCACAAACCAAGAAATGGTAAAATTCTTCCTTTTTCAATTAATTGCGTAACAGTTTACCACACTATAACGTATTAACCTGTTTCTGAACAGATTACCGAAGCAAACGCCACCCAACCAGATTCTCGTAGTCTTCAATCACAGTATAGGAGGTGCTTACAGAACCGGTACACCGCATTCAAAGTTAAAAGCCGCTCGTGTCTGAATCATCTGTACTATTCAATTGAGGAGGAAGCAATGAAATCGCGTTCGCGGACTATCACCACACTGTTGTTAATTGTCAGCATAATCCTGGCTGCCTGTAGCTCAACCCCTAAACCCACCGAACCAGAAACGGAAAACAGCTGCGGCGTTGTTGAGCTGCAGTATTGGAATCCCTTCACCGGTCCAGATGGGCCTTTCATGGGACAGATGGTGGACGCCTTCAATGCCGCGCATCCGGAGATCAAAGTCACGATGACGAGCCAGGGCGAGTATTACACACAACTGGCAACCGCAGCTGCCGCCGATACGCTACCAGATGTCGCCATCGTCCACGCTGACCAGGTCCCGACCCAGGCTTTCCGAAATGTGTTACGCCCGATGGACGACCTGGTTGCGGAGATGGGCATTGCCGCCAGCGACTATCCCGCCGGCGTGTGGCAGGCAGGCGAAGTTTCAGGGAAGCGCTATGCTATCCCGCTGGATATTCACCCCATGACTGCCTTCTACAATGCAGACCTGCTCAAAGGCGCAGGCTTCAGCGATCCGCCCAAGACCGCTGAGGAATTTGAGGCGATTGCAGCGGCATTGACCAGCAACGGCAATCAGGGCTTCGATATTACCGGCGGTTTCCCCATCCAGCAAATCTTCCAGCAAATGCTGCACCAATTTGGTGGGACCGAGTTCAATGCCGATGGCACTCAGGCCACGTGGAACAGCGAAGCGGGCGTGAAGGCGCTTCAGTGGATGAAGGACGTGCAGGCGAAATACTCCGAGCCCAACCTGGAAGTAGACGCCGAACTCAACGCCTTCAAGACTGGCACCGTAGGCATGGTTTGGAATGGCATCTGGCAGACTTCGAATGTCACCGGCGATGGCGTTGAGTTTGACGGACGCGCCACGGCAGTGCCGCAAATCGGACCCCAAATGGCCGTTTGGGCCGGATCACACCAACTCACCCTGCCGGTGCACAAGACGGTTGATCCCTGCAAAGACCAGGCTGCTGCCGTCTTCATCAAATACATGGTAGAGAACTCCGTCACCTGGACTAAGGGCGGGCAAATTCCGGCAGCTGCCTCCGTTCGTGCTAGCGCCGAATTCAAAGCAATTGAGCCACAGGCCTCGATTGCGCCCTCGGTCGAATACGCCTTCTTCCCGCCCTCCATCCCGGGCATTACCGATGCCTTCGGGCCGTTGGGCGAAGCCGTAGGCGCGGTCATGAACGGCACGACCTCCGATATCCAGGGTGCGCTGGATGATGCAGCACAGCGTGCCAATGAAATTCTCGCACAGAACAAGGCGACCTACGGCGACGCGCCAGCAGCTCCTTAACCGTACGCCATAATAATCCCTGTTGCTGCGGCGCGAACTGCGCCGCAGCAACATCCTAGTTCAAGAAAGGTGGGTGCGCATGATTACTGGAAAGCGCAAAGTCAATTGGATTCCCTATCTGTTCATTTTGCCCCATCTAATCTTCTTCATCGTCTTTGTCGGATATCCGTTTTTCAACGGCTTGTACATCAGTTTCTTTAGTTACGACTATCTGCGTCCCGAAGCGACTGCCTTTGTGGGCCTGCAGAATTATCTCGATCTGTTTCGCGCCGGCAGTGTGAAGTATTACGAATTCTGGAATTCCATGCGTGTGACGCTGGTCTTCGTCGCCTCCAGCGTCCCCTTCCTGATTCTCATTCCCCTGGGATTGGCGACATTACTCAACACCAAGGTCGCTGGCAGCAATGCCTTTCGCGCAATTTACTTCGCGCCGTGGGTGCTCTCCTGTGCCGTCATCTCCCTTATCTGGTGGTGGATTTTCCAAAGCCAGGGCGGGTTACTCAACCACTATCTCGGCATGTTGGACGCAAGTACACCGCGATGGCTCTCCACCATGCCCTATGCGATGATCACCATCGTTGTTGCCACCGTCTGGTGGACGATGGGCTACAACATGATTATCTTCCTGGCAGCGATGCAGGATATTCCCTTCGATTTGTATGAGGCAGGGCGCGTGGATGGCGCCAATGCCTGGCAACGCTTCATCCATATCACGCTCCCGTTACTGCGACCGGTGTTAGTATTGATCGTCATCACTACCATCATTGCCTCATTCAATCTTCTGGGACAACCGATGATGATGACGCGCGGTGACCCACGCATGCCCAACGGCGGCGGCGCAACCGAACCGGTGATGCTCCGCATCTTTACCGAGGGTTTTGTGCGCCCCTTCCAGGGCAGTGCTGCCGCCATGTCGGTGATTGTTGCCATCATCATGATGCTATTCTCCTTCGTCAACTTCCGCATCTTCAGGCAACATGAGTGAAATCACGATTCACGAGTGGAGACTCTTATGATCAACCATGCAGCGCCTATTCGACATTCAGCCGCACATTACCGCTTCCGGAAAACAGCCGGGCGTGTAATCCTGTATCTATTGTTGGTATTGATTGCCCTCATGATCATCATCCCGATGCTGTGGATGCTGTCCACCTCGTTCAAGCTCAAATCACAGCTGTTCAGCCGGGAGATTTATTGGATTCCGAAGGTTATCACCCTGGAAAACTACACCAAAATCCTCAATAACCCCTCGACACCTATTGCGCTATGGTTCAGAAATAGCGTGATTGTGGCGACGCTGACCACCACAGCCAAGCTGATTCTCGATTCACTTGCCGGATATGCTTACGCGCGTCTCAAATTCCCTGGACGAGACCAAATCTTTGCACTGCTCCTGGCGACCCTCTTTCTGCCAGGGGTGATGTTTCTGGTCCCCAATTTTGTGACCGTTGCGCGCGCGGGTATGCTCAATAAATTCAGCGGCGCAATCATCCCGGCGCTAGCGAGCGTTTTTGGCGTCTACTTTATGCGGCAGTTCTTCCTGAGTATTCCCAAGGAACTAGAAGAGGCTGCCGCTATTGATGGCGCTAACATGTTCCAGGTTTTTTTCAAAGTGGTGTTGCCGCTGGCTAAACCCGCGCTGGCAACGCTGGCAGTCATTGAATTTCTGGGGAGCTGGAATGACTTCCTATGGGCGTTGCTAGTGCTCAAGGATCGTGCCGTGCAGACGCTCCAGCCAGGGTTGCGCACACTGCAAGGCGCGTATACTTCGGAATACGGTCTGATGATGGCAGGCGCGGTCATTGTGGCGTTGCCCGTGCTGGTCCTCTATGCTTTCCTCCAGCGATATGTAGTCGAAAGCGTAGCGACCACAGGGCTGAAAGGATAAGGATTTTGTAGCAGGTCGCTGACCGAAATCGCGCCACGCCTCGTACAATGCCTCTGAAGCGCAAGCAAGGCATTCGTCCCAAGGTTGCGCAGCAACCCGTTGATGGCGCAATCATATCTCACAGCGAACCTTACAGAGGGGGCAGAAGCCCGCCGAACTACTACGAATGCCCGATAACGGAAACTGGGAGGATCAGAAGACATGCAGAATACGGTAATCATAGGTCCCCAACACCAAAAGCGGAATCAGGCAGACACGCTCCCAAAACCTCCGCAGCGCCACAAGCTATTAGCGCTGCTCATGCTGTGCCTGATACTGGCAGGCTGTGCCCCGACAACACCCGAAGCCACCTTTCAGAATCCCATCTTGCGGGAGAACTTTGCCGATCCCTTCATCCTCCCTGTAGATGACACCTACTGGCTTTACGCAACTAATGCTTCCGGTCGGAATATTTCACTGGCGCGGTCCACCGATTTGCTCACGTGGGAAATCCTCGGTGATGCCATGCCAGCGCTACCCAAATGGGCGAAATTGACCGGTGGTCTGGTCTGGGCACCCGAGGTCATCCGCATAGGTGACCAATATGTCATGTACTACACCGCCCGCGACAAAACCTCCAATAAGCAATGTGTCGGCGTGGCAGTGAGCACAGCACCCGAAGGTAAGTTCAAAGACACAAACACCGCGCCGCTAGTCTGCCAGGCGCAGGAAGGTGGCACAATTGATGCCAGCCCCTTCCGCGACGAGGATGGCAAACTCTACCTCTACTACAAAAACGACGGCAATTGCTGCGGTATCCCCACGTATATCTACGTTCAAGAGCTCGCTGCCGATGGACTGAGCCTGTTAGGAGAGCCGGTGCGCCTCATCCGCAATGACACCTATTGGGAAGGGCATGTAGTCGAAGCGCCGACGATGTTCAAGCATAAGGGGCAATACTATCTGTTCTTCTCCGCCAACGATTATGCGGGCGTGGATTATGCTGTTGGGTACGCCACGTGTGAGGGACCCCTCGGTCCCTGCACGGATGCACCGGAAAATCCCATCCTCGCCAGTGACTTAACGGATAAAGATGCCATGGTCATCGGACCAGGGCACCAAACCCTCTTACAACTCGGCGAACAGACCTGGTTGGTTTACCATGCCTGGGAGGTTGTCGCTGGCAGTCGTCGCGGGGACCGGCGTTTCGTAAGGCTTGACCGGCTCCAGTGGGAAGATGGCAAACCTGTGGTGCAAGGCCCCACGCGCGGACCACAGGCACAGCCTTTGCCCTAAAGCCAAATCCGCATTAAAATGCAAAGCGTTCAACATGACAATCCAGAAACGAAAATCCATCATCGAAAACCTGCTAACCGTTGATTTCCCCGATCCGTTCGTATTGCGAGAAGGGGCAGAATACTATGCCTACGCCACAAATGCGCGCGGCTACAACGTGCAGCTGCTACATTCGCATGACCTGCACACCTGGGAGCACCTGGGGGATGCTCTGCCGCAGCTGCCCGCCTGGGCTGCCGCGGGGCAGAGCCTGACCTGGGCGCCCTCCGTACTGAAGCGCAATGAAACTTATGTGCTCTATTACACCGCACGCTTCGCCGCAGCGGGGTTGCAATGCCTGGGCTGCGCCAGCAGCGAATCGCCTGGAGGACCATTCCGTGACGCTTCAAGCCGGCCCTTTCTCTGTCAGGAACACTTGGGCGGCTCAATTGATCCCAGTCCGTTTGTCGAAGATGACGGAAGCGCCTATCTGCTGTGGAAGAACGACGGCAACAGCTGCGAACTGCCCACAGGGTTGTGGCTCCAAGCCCTCCGTACTGATGGGTTGGCAGTGGAAGGTGAAGCAGTGGAACTGCTACGCCGGGATCAACCCTGGGAATTGCCATTGGTGGAAGCCCCCGCCCTGGTCAAACACGCGGGGCGATACTACCTGTTCTACTCTGGAAACTGGTGGGAAAGCGCCGATTATGCTATCAGTTATGCCGTGAGTCACGCGCTCGCCGGCCCCTATATTAAGCCCGACGCGCAGCCATGGTTTACCCGACAAGAGGATGTACTGGGTCCTGGAGGGCAAGAGTTTTTCACGACCCCGGAGGAGCAACTATGGATGGCATATCATGCGTGGACGGCGCCGAATGTGGGCTACCCATCCGGCACGCGCAGCCTACACCTGGCGCCAATAGTCTTCAAGGATGGGCACCCCGCAGTCAAGACCACCTGACCCAAGATGGAGAACCGGCAACCGGCAGGATTTTCGCCGAGCACATTGCCGGGCATATCTGCACGAATAAAGGACCTGGACATGACCTATCGCACACGGCTTTCTCTCGACGGTACCTGGGATTTCTGGCGCGAGGCGGCGCCGGAAACGGTATTGACTGTGAATGTCCCTGCTCCCTGGCAGGCGACAGCCGAACTCCGTGACTTTAACGATGCCGGATGGTATCGCTGCGGACTTAATCTCCCTGCCACATGGCTGGCAGAAGAGCGTGTCATCATCCTCCATTTCGGCGCTGTGGACTATTTCGCCGAAGTCTGGCTCAACGGAATTCTCATCGGCGAACATGAAGGTGGGTATCTCCCCTTCGAGTTGGATATCACTGCTGCCGCTCATGCTGGCGCAAACAACCTCACCGTGCGAGTCACTGACCCGCTGGAAATCTTCCCCGAGATTCCACACGGCAAGCAATCCTGGTATGGGATGCTCTCCGGGCTGTGGCAATCGGTGTGGGTCGAGAGTCGCGCAGCGACGCACATTCAGCACGTCCACGTCGCCCCGCAGGGTGAAGAAGTCAGCATTGAAGTGCAACTCAATCGCATGCCGGCCCCGGAAATACCCTTAGGCTATGAAATTTTCGCGCCAAATGGGGAAATCGTCGCCACACTAAAGAGCAGCTTTCTACGCCCCACCCTCCACGTTTCAGCGCCCCAACTATGGGACATAGACGAGCCAAATCTATACCGCCTGCGTGTCACGCTGGAAGGCGCGCAAGGTGATAGCATTACCGAGACCTTTGGCTTCCGTACCATCGAGGCGCGACAGGGGCAACTCTGGCTCAATGGGCGCCCGCTCTACTTGCGCGCCGCGCTGGATCAAGATTATTACCCGGAGACCCTTTGCACACCCCCATCTGAAGCCTTCCTCGAAGACCAATTCCGCAAAGCCAAAGCGATGGGGCTGAACTGCCTGCGCACGCACATCAAAATCGCCGATCCACGCTATTACGACGCGGCGGATCGTATAGGGCTGCTCATCTGGACAGAAATGCCTAACGCGCAGGCTCTCACGCCCGAGTCACAACGTCGCGCGCGGGAGACACTGGAAGGCATGGTGGCGCGCGACGGTAACCACCCCAGCATCGTAATCTGGACAATCATCAACGAAAGTTGGGGCATTGACCTAAGTGATCCCGCACAGCGCAGATGGTTGGCTGAAACCTACGACTATCTCAAACGCGTTGATCCCACCCGCCTGATTGTGGATAACTCTGCCTGTGCTGGCAATTTCCACGTGGTCACCGATATCGAAGATTTCCACAACTATTATGCCATGCCGGATCATTACACTCACTGGCGGGATTGGGTAGCGGCTTTCGCCGGGCGCCCCTGGTGGACCTTCGCCCACGCTTACACCACGCAGGATGCATGGCGGACATTTATGCACAACCCCTGGGACGCCGCTCCCCTCCCCCCCGCTCCCGAAGTGCAACGGCGCGGGAATGAACCGTTGATTCTTTCGGAGTTTGGCAACTGGGGGTTACCCCATATCACGCAGCTGCAAGACGGCAACGGCAACGAACCGTGGTGGTTCGAGACAGGGCTAAATTGGGGCAATGGTGTAGTTTACCCGCACGGCGTCAAGGCACGCTACACACAATATCATCTACACCGCACCTTCCCCACGTTTGCCGACCTGGTCGCCGCAAGCCAGCGATTGGAATACACGGCGCTCAAGTACGAGATCGAACAAATTCGCCGGCACAGCAACCTCGCGGGTTATGTCATCACGGAGTTCACGGACGTGCATTGGGAGTGCAATGGACTGCTGGATATGCACCGCAATCCCAAGGATTTCTTCACCGCACTGGGCGCGCTAAATAATGATGACCTCATCATTCCTGAATGGAAACGACTGGCATACTGGAGCGGCGAGGAGTTCACATTAGGGCTGTTGCTCTCCCATTTCTCCCGCACCGACCTGGGTGGCAGTTCTCTGGAATGGGAAGTAAACGGTTATCCAGAGTTAAGTGGCGTTTTTGAGGCATTAGCGCCGAAAACCGCGAGCGTTACAACGGTGGGGCAGATCCCCCTCATCGTACCGGAGGTTGCAAAGCCCGAACGCCTGCGCATCCTATTGCGCCTGCGGCGCAAGGATGGCACGCTTGCGGCGGAACAACACCAGGAATTCTTTGCTTTCCCGCAATGCACCGTGGCAAAGGCCCTGAAGCTCTATGCACCAGGGCTGGAAGCGCCGCTATGCGCCGCGGGTCACACCAGCGTAGAAACATTGGCAGAGGCCGAAATCGCAGTTGCAACAACGCTTACCGATGGACTGCGCGCCTATCTACTGCAAGGCGGACGCGTTCTATGGCTGGCAGAGAGTGATGACGCGCTGCAAACACATCTGGAAGGGTTTGCAATCGCACCCCGGCGCGGGCGCGACTGGCAAGGGGATTGGGCCAGCAGTCTGAGCTGGATTTGCAAGGAGCAGCTCTTTGGCGCTCTGCCCACTCCAGGCGAAGTGGACTTTTTGTTCAACGATCTGACCCCAGAACATGTCATCACGGGGCTTGGCCCGCGCGACTTTGCCGTGGATGTCCACGCCGGGTTAACGGTGGGCTGGTTGCACAAAACTGTGGGACTAATCGCTGAACGGCGAGTTGGGCAGACCGGACGACTGCTCATCTCCACCTTTCGCTTGAGCGCCAACCTGGCAGAAAACCCCGTCGCCGCATGGATGCTTCGGGATATGATTGAGCGACTGGGAAACTCTACCGCATGACACCATCTTAACGCGGTGACTCCCCGCTGCGCAGCGCATCAACCGTGCGGTTAATGCGCTGCGCGCGCGTTTCACTACGCTTCGCCTCGACAATCCAGTTCACATACTCGCGTTTATGGCTAAATGAGAGCGCATCAAAAGCACGGCTTGCTTCAGGCTCCAGGCGCAATGCCGCCTGCAAGTCTGCGGGCACATCAACGCTCCGGGGTTCCAGGTCTTACTCAAGCGTGACCTCAACCGTATCACCAACCTGTTTGCCAAGGGCTTCACGAATAGATTTGAGAATGCCCAAGACGTGGCAGGGTTGTCCCATACGCACCAGCGAACCGCGATAGGGGATACCATCTATCGTAGCGTTGACGGGAACCCGCTTCTTTCCAAACACCTGTTCCACATCAAAGGGAATGGCGACATACGCACCGCCACCCTGGGCCGGTTCGATACACGCTGTAAACGCATAGGTCTCGCTCATAGAACTGGGTCTCCTCACCTTCAAGTTGTCCTTACTCAAAATCAAACAACGGCGTACTCAGGTAACGCTCGCCCGTGCTGGGAAGCACGGCAACAATCAATTTGCCCTGATTCTCCGGCCGTTTGGCAATTTCAACCGCAGTATACACCGCCGCCCCGGAGCTGATACCTGCAAGAAGCCCTTCTTCCTTAGCCAACCGACGCGCCATCGCAATCGCCTCGGCGCTGGTGACGTGGAAAACCTCATCAATAAGCGCCTGGTTCAGCACAGCCGGCACAAAACCCGCGCCGATTCCCTGAATACCGTGTTTCCCTGGTGCCCCACCTGCAAGAACCGGCGACTCAGTCGGTTCGACAGCAACAACCCGAAGCTCCGGTTTACGCGCTTTCAACGCCTCGCCAGTTCCGGTAATAGTGCCGCCACTGCCAACACCTGCCACGAAAATATCCACGCGCCCTTCAGTATCATCCCAGATTTCAAGCGCCGTTGTCTCACGATGCGCCTGCGGATTTGCTGGATTTTCAAACTGCTGGGGGATGAAGGCGCCGGGAATCTCAGCAGCCAATTCCCCGGCTTTGGCTATAGCGCCCTTGATACCCTCCGCGCCGGGAGTGAGCACCACTTCCGCCCCCAGAGCGTGCAGCAACTTACGCCGTTCCACACTCATCGTATCGGGCATGGTCAGAATGACGCGATAGCCACGCACAGCGCCGACGAAAGCCAGACCGATGCCGGTATTGCCACTGGTCGGCTCAATGATCACCGAACCTGGTCCAATCTGCCCGGCGCTTTCAGCCGCACGGATCATCGCGACCCCGATGCGGTCCTTGACGCTGCCAAGAGGGTTGAAGAACTCCAGTTTGGCGACCACCTCAGCCACAGCGCCTGCGGTGACGCGGTTCAGCCGCACCAGGGGGGTATGTCCTACCAATTGGGTGACATCTTGAGCAATTCGCATCTCGAGCCTCCTGTTCTCATCAGCGTTATTCAGCCGGTGATGAAAGCACGCCAGTGAATCTGTAGCGTTATTATGATGTTGTTCAGTACATAAGTCAACCACTCTCGGATAGGCGACTATAACCTAGAAGACGGCAAAAGCCGTTTTCTAAGAGAATTTTTCAAGGACGGGCTACCGCCCGTCCTTGAAAAATTTCGCTCCCTGGTTTGACGCAATCCAATTTGTGCTAGAATAAGCCAAGTAGCACAAGCACAAATTCAATCGCCGAGGTAAAGCCACACCATGAGCGCTAAAATCACCCTTGTAGGACACCCTGAAGACCTACAGATTTCTCAAAGTATCGTCAGCTTCCGCATCGTCACCGGTCCAGCGTCCAACACTGCGCCTAAAGGGCTGCCGCTATTCAAAGCCGCCACCTACACCGTCCAATGCAACGAGCGACAATACAACCGCGGGCGCGCCCACGCCGATGACAAATCCGACCTGATTATCGAAGGCTACCTGGAACCCCGCCTGGACAGGAACGGGGAACCCTTCATCGCTGTGGTTGCCACGACACTCAACAGCATACTCGCCCAGAATGAGAAGAAGTTGCAGCAACTGCGCGAGCAGTTCGTACAAGCGGAGACAGCCTATGAGGATGCCTGTGAGGCTCACGGCGAGAATAGCCCAAATGCCAACATGGCTCTGGAGCAATGGGAGGCCACAAAAGCCAGCCTGCTCAAATACTTGGAGAAGCATCCTGAATTCAAAGGACGGGAGTTGTTCTAGCCATGATCATCATTTGCAGCGAAAACGGCGAAGTTGGTATTCGCACAGCGATGGAAGTCCTCAAGGGAGGAGGCTCGGCTTTAGATGCGGTCGAAGCGGGCATTCGATTGGTCGAAGCCAATGCGGAAGATCATTCGGTAGGGTTAGGAGGCTATCCCAATCTCCTGGGAACAGTGGAACTGGATGCCAGTATCATGGATGGGAGCACACGCATGTCTGGCGCGATAGGGGCGCTCAAGGGTTTTGCGCATCCCATTTCCATAGCCCGCGCCGTGCTGGAGAAACTGCCTCACGTATTGTTAGTCGCTGAAGGCGCAGAACGCTTTGCACAGGAGATGGGCTTCGACGAGCGCGAGATGCTTACCGAAGCCGCCGCAGTTGCCTGGCGCGAGAAGCTGCTGCGAGTGATGGATGCCACCACACTTGCGGAGTTACCCGAGCGCCAGGACCTGTGGCGCTGGGTGCGGCTCAGTTCGGACCCACAGCGCTCAGGCGGCACGACCAATTTCATCGCGCTGGATAACGCGGGGAATCTGGCTTCGGGCGTCAGCACGAGCGGCTGGTTTGCGAAATATCCAGGGCGGCTGGGAGATTCGCCGATTATCGGGGCGGGGAATTATGCGGATAGTCGCCATGGCGCGGCGACCTGCACCGGCATGGGCGAGATGGCGATTCGCGCGGGGACCGCTCGCAGCGCCATCCTGTACCTGCAACAGGGCGCCACGCCAGAAGAAGCCGGGCGACGCGTGATGGAGGACCTCGATACACTAGGAGGTCCCTATCTATCCGGCATGAATGTCTTGATCCTGGATGCACAGGGGCGGCACGCCGGCATGACCAGTCATGTCGAAGGACGAAACTATCTAGTGTTAACCGACATAATGACCGTCCCACTAAAACTGCCCCGAACCTACATCCCGACCCGGCAACACTGGCAAGAGACGTAGGGGACACGGGTTGCTGAGGGCACAGGTCCGGTATCCGGCTCGAATAAAAGCACGACCGCCTCAAGGAAGACTTGAGGCGGTCGCCGGTTGATGGAATGGCAGAGCTATTGCTGCTGCGGAGCATCCACAGGGCAAACGCTGGCGCAGGAGCCGCAATCAATGCACTGGCTCTCGTCAATCACGTAAATGGTGGGTCCCTGAGAAATGCACTCCACTGGGCATTCGGCGGCGCAAGCGCCGCAAGAAATACAAGCATCAGAAATCCGGTAAGCCATGACAACCTCCCTAGATGATGGATAGAAACGTCAAGTTAGACGCACGGGCGTAATCATACTCCAAATTGAGAAAATGCCAATTACCGTAACTGTTCAGACTTCCATCGCAGCGCGCGAATTTCGGGCCAAAGCTCACTATGAAGGAGTGTTTTTGGCTGACACGCTACGTGTG
>JAFGFB010000024.1 GCA_016931315.1 Anaerolineae bacterium | reverse complement strand
TGCAATGATGAGCGCCCTGCGCCCCTCGAGATCGTATTCTGTTCGATCATAGGCAGGATGAAGGCCAATCCAAGTAAGGATTTGTGGCAGCAGGACCAAGACAAGTGCAATGATGCCTGCTAAGGCTATTGCTGTGATCAGTAATGTTCTTTTCATGATATTCTCCTCTCATGTTGATGAAATGGTTTGATTAGAAATAGTTGTTTTCGGTGATGAAGTCATTCTGATGTTGCTGCGATGAATTCGTTGATGCGGCGGGTAACTTCCTCACCCTGGTCATCCTGTAAGAAGTGGCTGGCTTCTGGCAAACGGACATGATCCCAGCCTTCAGAACCTGGAATATGGTCGAGTAAGGTCTGTTGGACGACGGGATTGCCAAGATTACCGCCATCATTATTGCCCCAGATGGTCAGGAATGGGTTTGTATACGTACCAAGTCCTGCCCAGGCGCTATCGGTTACACCGGGCAATTGATTAATCAGCCCCGGGAAAGCGCGTACACCACCCATAAAAATGCGTGAAGGGAAAGGCGCAGCGTAGGCTTGTTCTTCTTCTGGCGTCAGATCATAGTAGGTTTGCGCTTCCACAAAGACTTCTGGACGGAAGCGTTCGTCGTTGCGGGCATAGTCAATCCATAGGCTGAAGTAGCTAATTTCGCTTTCACCTCCAGAGTCGAAGTTTTCATCTTCCCAGTCGATTAGTTCTTGTTGGGCAGGCAGGTTGAGGACAGCCTGGTGAAACAGGTTGCGCGTAGTTCGCGGGTTTTCGGGCAGTGGGTAGGGGATTGTACCTTCTTCAAACGTGGGTAAGAAACCGTTGCCCACAACCAGGCGATCAAACCAGTCGGGATGCGTGCCGACCACGTTCAGGCCAATCAAGCTGCCCCAGTCCTGTACAAAGATGGTCAGATTGGTGTCATCCAGCTCCAGTTCCTGAATGAAAGCCTCTAGGCGATCCACATGGCCCTGATAGGTATAGTACTCCGGGTCGCTGGGCTTGTCCGAGCGTCCCATGCCAAGGTGATCCATGGCGATTACACGATGCCCGGCGCCCTCGAGACCCGGGATCATTTTGCGGTACAGATATGACCAGGAAGGCTGACCATGTAGCAGCAGAATGGTCTCTTCAGCATCCGCAGGGCCAACATCGACGTAGGCTTGCCGCAAGCCGTCAATCTCAACATATTGCGGCTCATAAGGCCAATCGGGCAAATTCTCGAAGCAGGCATCAGGCGTGCGGACAAACTCCACACCATCAGCCGTGGTCATGATTTCAACTTCAACACCCTCAACACAAGCTGCATCCTTTGGGGTTGAAGAACATGCTGTCAATGACAGTATCATAAAAAGCAGTGCGACAAGCACTATGGCGCCTATTAGCACACTTCCGACAATCAGCAGCGTCTTTTTCATTGAAAACCCTTTCCTATTCATTCGAGACTCTTTTCTTGTTTATAAAATATGTCCTTTCCTATTGAGACAACGAACTTACAACGTGCAACGGTGGTTCCTCAGCTTAGCTTTGGATGGGATCAGTCTGCACGGTGGGTCAATCAGCCAACTCGCGTGGCCTGTTGGGTCAGATACGTTATGGCCGCCGCGATCATCTCTGTCTCCAGTTCTGCTCGGTCGGTCTGACTGATCGCAGAGAGGTTGTAATGCAGGGCTAATGTGCCGTTGACGATGCTAAAGACCATCACCGCGGCCAGAGCCGGGTCACGTTCAACACACTGTCCGCGTTCTATACACAACGTGATGAGCTGCGAGAGAACCTCCAGGCTCCTGGTCACAAGCCGCGGGTCTGCCTGCATAGAGGGATCGCGCCGCCAGGCCAACTGGTAGATCATAGGACGCTCACGCGCGATCTGGATGAACTGTTTCAGCAGGGCTTGCACCTGGGCCAGCGCGTCACCACGTTCGCCGCGCCGCAACGATTCCGCGCAAAAGACTTCCATCTGCTGCAATCCGCGCTCGCGCAGCGCTTGGATGATCGCGGCGTGATTTTCAAAGTAGCTGTACAAAAGCGTATGCGAGATGCCCATCCGCTCGGCGATCTTGCGGGTGCTCACCCCCTCCGGCCCTTCTTTGGGAAGCAATGCAAGCGTTGCGTCGAGAATGCGTTCCCGCATGGCCTCGGCTTCTTGTTCGGTTTTTTTGGCTCGTGGCATATAGTCCTCCATTATTTTACAGTGTTAATTATACACTGTTAAAGTTATTTTGTCAAGAGGCAATTCCCGACCTTTCTATCGTGTAGTCTTTCCGGAAGTGGTATGGTTCTTCAAAAGATAATCTTGCTGAAGGCTAGCCATGACTGCAACGGAAAAGATAAATATTTACGAACGCCACAAGTATTCTGTGTATCATGAGGAAGAAGTAACAATAGGAACAGACATGCCGTGCCAAGCAGAAACTCCTCGACAAGATGTGGAAAGGGTCACCGGCACGCAGGTTGTCGTCGCGTGCGCCCAGCGTTGCCACGGACGATGAGCACGTGCGCGGCATTTCGCCGGACAATGTTCCCGCGAATGCCCCGCTTCGCACGCTTGAAAGGCGCTCCACAAACCGCGCAGTGGCCATAGTCAGCCGCCTAAATAAACTGTCATTGGTCCTCGCTTTTGTGCAGTGCACTACGTTCATGCTGGAGCAACCAGCGCGGCTTGAAGAACTCGAACATTACCTGCCCCACCCAGCACTTCTTCCCGTGCAACCCCAGATGACAGCGCTGGCATAGCGCGACCAGGTTCTCCGGCGCGTTGTTGCCCGGATTGCCATCAATGTGATGCACCGTCAGCGTGTAGCCTGCCGCAGGTTCATGTGGATGCCCACATTGCTCGCAGCGCCAGCCTGCCGCAGTTTTGATGGCCCCGGCAATCGTCTCCCAATCCGCTGGATATAGCGCACGGCGCAAGCGCATGGGCATGGCGCTACCTCCTGGTCTTGCTGAGCTTCAACGCGGTCCTGTCACCGGTTTAGGCTTGCAGAAGGTAGTAGGAATCGCCGGGTGCAGCTGCGCTGGCGGTTGACCGCCCCATTCCAGCCAGTGCTCGGGCGTCGGTAACCAGCGCCCCACCAGAGCCTCCAACGTAAAGACGCCGATGCTCAACCCGTGTGGTGGGCGGTAACCCGCCGCCAGCAAACGCTCCAGGGCAGCAGCAACATCCACCGCAACTGCCGCGTTGAGCGTGATGTAATAGGCGGCGTCCAGAAAAGCGCGCCCGGAATTCTCCAGGTCTTCTTGCAGGGTTTCGGCATCCATGCGCGGACTGGTTTGGCAAAACATCCCCAAGCGCACCACTTTGCGTCCCTGCCGGGGATGGGCGAGCACCAGGTGGTCTATCGCCGCCAGGATGCCGAGATCCACAACCCCAACCAGGTCTACCTGTTTGTTCCAATACACCTGATAGCCATAGAGCGCATCCTTGCAGGTGTTTCCCGTCAGGATGGCGCTGGCGGTTGCCCAGTGCAGCCAGGTGCTTTCCAGGAATAGCCCGGTGGTGTCGGCATAGTCAACCGCTTCACTGTGTGGCAACAGCACCTGTTGTACCTCCCAGCCCGCCTCCGTCAGCAGCAATAGTTCCGGCGTGGTTGCCTGCGCCAGCTGCGGCGACACAGGTGGAACATAACGCGTCAGTAACCCTTGCGCCAGCAACGGCTCAAGCGCCGACACGCCCCATTCGCCGTCCAAGAGCTCGTTCACCCGGGTTAGCAGCCGCTGAGGGTCTGGATAAGCCGGAATGAGCACCAGCAATAACGCCTGCGCCAGCTCCAATGTGACCGGCTGACCGGCAGCGCCGGTGACCGTAAACCTGCCAACTTGATTCTGCATGTTCAATCTCCTTGTGATGTAATAGTAAACTTTGCCCAAAACTGCACGACTACCCCAGGGTTTTCACCGTTTTAGCGGTGAAAAGTGAAAACCTGTGTCCCCTTCTTAGCCAGTGATAAGCCGTTCCCACGGCAACTCCACTGCAGTGACCGATGCCAATGTCCGTAGCGCTTCCAGGTTGGTCAGCCAGATCTCGCCTGCGGGCAGCGTGCGCAGCAACGAGCGTAGGAACTGTACCTGCCGCGCCTGCGCTGGCGACGACTCCAATACCAATACCAGGCGCCCGCCGCTCAACTGCAGGGCTTTGTGCCACTTCGCGGTGTACGTGCGCCGCACATCCCGTTGCACTTCCACCGGACACCAACGTCCCGC
>JAFGFB010000023.1 GCA_016931315.1 Anaerolineae bacterium | reverse complement strand
AGCCAATCGGGGAAGAATTCCAGTGGGAGGAATAACCCGCCAACGGTGAAGAGCAGTTTCTGGTAAATCCAGAATACCGGTTGCGTTTCTTCCATCCAAAAAGCAAGCAGGCCAATGAGCACCACAATGAGTGCATCAAGCAATAACGCTAATGCCGCGAGCAGCAGAAAAGCCGCCAGCCCGGGCAGGCTGCCAGCGCCAAAGCCCACACCCAAGCTCACCACCAGCATCCCCGCCGCCAGATTGAGCGCGAAGCGCGGCGCGGAAGTTCCCAACGAGGTCGCCATCTGAGAGAGCGGGAAAGATACCGGACGTGCCAGCGTAGTCGCCACCGCGCCGGAGCGCACCGCTTCGCCCATATCCACAAAGATGCGCGAGGATGACATCATCACGGTTTCCGTCATCACCAGATACCAGACGATGTCACGCAGTGTATAACCACTTTCAGTCGTATTGCCACTAACCGCATAAACAGTGCTCCACAGCGCCATGAAAATGCCCATGAAGATGAGCATGGCAACTGCGCGCATCAAGAACTCGCCTCGATAAACAAGCTGCTGGCGCGCCGCTATGCGCCCAAAAAACAAACAACGGCGAAGTGAGCGCATGGGTCACACTACCTTTGCGGCGTTATAGATTTGGGCGATGATAGCTTCCATCTGTGGGTTATCAATGTTGATATCCACAATGCTGTAACGCGAGAGCAACCCGGAGGTTACTTGCTCGATGGGCACAATAGTGGTATCCACCTCCAGTTTAACCCCATAACCCGTGTGTTTGAGCACGGTTACACCCGGAGCGTCAAAACCCTGCCAGGGTACAGCCAGTTTCAGGGAGATGATTTTGGTGCGCAGATACGTGTGTTTGAGCTCGGTGACACCGCCATCGTAAATGACTTCGCCGTGATTGATGACCATCGCGCGCTTGCAAAGCACCTCTACGTCTCCCGCATCGTGCGATGTAAGAAAAACCGTCACGCCTTCCTGCTGATTCAGATCGAGGATCAAATCACGGATACGCTGTTTGACGACCACATCAAGACCGATGGTGGGTTCATCCAGGAAGAGAATCCGTGGGCGATGCAACAGCGACGCCGCAATTTCGCAGCGCATCCGTTCTCCCAACGAGAGTTTGCGTACGGGCGTTTGCAAGTGCGGACCAATCTCAAAGAGCTCGACAAGCATGGCGCGGCGCTCGCGATAAGCAGCAGTTTCCAGTGCATAGATGTGTGCGAGCAAATCGAAGGAATCCACCGGTGGAAGATGATACCACAGCTGCGATTTCTGTCCAAAGACTGCGCCAATCTGATAGGCTAGCTGCTGGCGTTGTTTCCAGGGTGTTAGTCCCAACACAGAAGCGCTGCCGGAGGTAGGGTACAGAATCCCGGTCAGCATCTTGATGGTAGTGGATTTGCCCGCGCCGTTGGGACCGATAAAAGCTACCCGCTCACCTTCGTCTACCGCAAAAGTGACGTCTTTGACTGCCAGCACGGTTTGGGTTTCTGGGCGCAGCAAGGCGCGCACGCTGCCGCGCAACCCCGGGCTTTTCACTTGAGACGTGAAAGCCTTGGTGAGCGCTTCGACCGTGATACTCGCCATCAGCTAGATGGTCCATTGGTCGTGGATGATGCCCACCAAAACCCAGCGCCCCTCGAATTCCTGGAACACCAAACGCAGGCTCGCCCAATCCATGCCTTCATACTCGGGATTAAAACCGGGGAAGTGATATTCCACCACCATCGCGCCGGGATAGACCTCAGCGCTGTTATCAATGCTGTTTCCCTGACCGAGGCGCTCGTTGACGCTGACAGCTTCAGCGGTTGTAAAGTCGTGGTCGAAGATAAACTCCTGATAATACCCTGTAAAAGTCAGGTTAATTGGCTCGCCGCTGCCATCGTAGGCACCCCACTCGTACACGGTCGAATCGGAGAGCGCGCCGTTCAGTTGCGCCGGCGTGAAGACTAAATCCTCATCGCGCACATAAGCGTAGGGTGAGAAGCGCACACCTTGAGTGGGATGCGCCAGCACCCCAAGCGCCGCCATATCCTGAGCCTTGAGTGCCGCGAGCGCCTGTGCGCCCAACGCCAACGCCGTATCCTCAGGAGAGAGTTGTGGGGCTGAAGTTGCTGTTGCTGCCGCGGGTACCTCGGCAGTTGCCGGGATCGAGGTGGGGGCAGGCGTGTTACAAGCCCCCAACACCAGCAGTAAGCCGATCAAAGCCATTGTCAAAACCCATTTGCTTTGAGCACGCTCAAATAAGCCAGGCATACCGACCTCCTTGTAGAAACTGGATCACAAATCAGAACACATAAAAGGCTAGGGGGTATCTGCCCTAAAAGACTCCACCGGAATGCGGAAAGTTCCCATCTATGCTTAGAGTCACCGGCTCAAACGGGCTTCGAGCCCTTGGTGGACGCCCCCTCCCAAGCGTATACAAAAAGGCCTGAGTCAGTATAGCCAAACGTCCGGGTCTGTCAATGCGCCAGAGTAACGAAAACTTTGCCACAAGATCACCTCTAAAATCGCAACTTTAGCCGCTCTCTGTTGCGGCAAACGAGAGAAACCCGAACAGTCTTGTAACTATTCGGGCTTCTATCGCAAGGCGTAAATTTCGGGCTGAAGCCCGTTATAGGATGTGTTTTTGGCTGCCGTGCTACGCACGGCAGCCAAAAACACTCTCTAAATTTGCGGCTTTAGCCGCTCTTTGTCGTGGTAAACGGGAGAACCCTGAACAGTCTTGGGGTTTTTACAAACGAAGCAAACATAGTATAAACGGTTCATCTGCTATCAGCCATGAACGTGAAAATCGGTCGAACAATGTCCTGGTCGTATCGAAGGAGCTCGCATGAAAACAAGAATTGTCCTAAGTCTGCTCGTTAGCATCGGATGCCTGATCCTATTCAACTTTGTCAACGGTCACCCGGGGGCAGCTGCACCAGCGTTAGTGACCTATACTTTGGGCGTGCCGGAAGTCGCAGCCACGCATTCCGCTGCGATAGATATCGTTGGCTGGCTGCCCGAAGGGCCGCTGATGCTCATGCTGCATGAGGGGCAGCGTTCTCATGTGGCGTATTTTGCTCCCGATACAGGAGAACTCGCCCCCGCAAAGGAGTTTACATCATGGCGGGAAGCGCTGCAAACTGTGGGACGGGCATCTTTGCCAGACCCTCACGTCAGCGATCCGCCAGCACTGCCGTTTCTGGCAGCGCAATGGAGCCCCGATGGGCGTATTCGCGCCGCAATTCTCGCGCCAGGCGCCCAGGCGGGCACGCCGCTCCCTGCCAGCCGTTTGCAGCTCTTCGATTCAAGCACGGGTCAGGTGACCGCCTGGGAGAACGCGCCCCGCTTCATCACTGACCTCGCCTGGGCGCCAGATAGTCGCTGGCTTGCCGTACTAGGCGTTGCCGGGGTAGCGGACAATGGCGCTGAGCGCGCGCAGCTCTTTCTGGTGGATGCCCACACTGGCAAAGCCTATCCGGCGCGGGAGGAGACCTTTGGTGGCGGGATGTGGGGGCGCCAGCTGGCCTGGTCACCGGATGGGACATGGCTGGCGATTGCCTGTCCTACAGCCACCGAGGGGCGCGTATGCCTTCTTCCTGCTCGCTATGGTGAGCTTCGTACACCCCCTGCCGCCACTCTTATGGATACCGGGCCCTCGATGCTGGACCCAGCCCCGACACCGGTTCGCTCAACCCTGGTCTATACGCCCCCCGCGGAGATTACTCTTCACGTCTACCAGCTCACGCTCGGCGGCGCGCGCCGCCAGCCCTACACGCTCTGCGAACCGGGCAGTACCGCCTGGGGCTGTACTGTCTTCTGCGACGAAACCGACTTTCCCTGCGTGCGCACAGTTACTCATCCCTATCCCTACGCCGCCAACCCGATTACCATCTCTATCGAGAGCGATTATCTGCTGGACGTGGTGCCGTTGGAGATGGGGACCTACTACCATGCCACAGCACTTATCGCACAAGCAGCTGCTGCCCGCAGCTACGCCTATCGCGTCATCTATGATGGGCGTGCCGTCAACAACTCCACCGCTTTCCAGGCCTTCATCCCTTACAAGTTCGAGAGTCTGCCCACAGCGAGCTTTCCCGACAATCCGGAGAATCCCTGCGCCGCTAGCAATCTCAATGCTCGCCAGCACACCATCTGCGACGCGGTCGCCCCAGGGTACTACATCGCCTACGATTCCACCCCGGAGGAATACATCCCCGCCTTCGCGGAATTCTCCGCCGATGCCTGGTTGCAGACGGTGAATGGCGGGCGGATTTACTTGCGCGGCGTTGAAGACCCCATCAGCAGCGGTTGTGATGCCAACGATTACGGACACCAACGGGGAATGAGCCAGGAAGGGGCAAGCCGCTGGGCGCGCGGAAACCGTTGCTCTTATTCTGGGGCAGGAAACGACCCCTGGAGCATTCGCTGGGATGATGCACGCCAGATTCTGACACACTATTACACCGGTATCCAGTTGCGGGATAGTGCGGGTACACGGCTCACGCCGGATTATCGCTGGGCGCCACTGGAGATTGATTGGCGCAGCGGCAGTGTTAGCCCCCCGCTGCTGCAGCCAGCGGAAACGCGCCTCGTGACGTTTACAGTGCAAAACACCGGAGTTCTCACCTGGACCGGGCAAGTAGCGCTGACATACCACGGCTGGGAGACTGAAAGCGGCGCGCCGATCATCACCACCACCACACGCGTGACCATTGCGCAGATGGTGGCGCCGGGTGCGAGCATTCGTGTGGGCGTGCCCCTCACCGCCCCGTTGCAGACCGAGGCGCTTCAACGCTATCGCCTGCGCTTCGATATGCAACTCGATGAGGGGAGCGCGGAACCGGTGAACTTTAGCACCCGAGAGCCGGAACGGCCCTGGCCCGTTTACGAGACGGAGATCACCGTGATGCTCCTACCACACAAGATGTTCATACCCCTCATCCTGCGGGGGGCAACCGGGTAGGCTAAGGTGTTTGTCGGTCGCGCTTTGCGCGACCGACAAACACTAAAAAACTCATCAAAAATCGGTGAGGCAAATGGGCTTCGGCGCCGCAAAGAGCTGGCTTACTTGCTGCACATACGCTGGATCAGAAATCTCCGCCAGGTTGTAATCATAGAGCCGCTGAAAATCCACCGCTCCGATAAGCAACGAGGAAAACTCCGCCACATCCAACATAATCTCCGCATCGTGAGGCCCGCTCTCCGGCAGGGTCGCCCGCCCGTCTTGGAAGGTGATGAGTACGCTACCGTCATTCTCCGGCAGGAAGGAATCGCGCATAGTGAGCCGCAAGCGCAAGTTTTGACCATTGAAGTTGTGCGCTGCCAGGGCGCGGAACATACCCGGTACATCCAGCACCCGCGCCATCAACCCTACCCCCTGCACATTGCTCTCGTGATATACGGAAGGGATCAGCGTTTCTACCGCATTGCGCGGGTCGGAGAGCAGGTGATGGAAAGTCTCATCGGTAGTGGTCAACACAATTCGGTCCACCTGATCCGCCTGCGAACTGAGAAAGGTAAGCAACTCGCCAAGCGCCTCTCTACTGGTGACGACGAATTCCCGAATGACAAGGTCATTGCGCAAAGGGCTTTCCACGGGGCGTGCCTTGAAATTGAAGAGAATATAACCCTCAACCCGTCCATCGTTTACATAGCCTACCAGGCGCCTTTCCACACCCAGGTTGGTGAACCAACCATCCCACTCCGGTGGATAGCGCACAATCATGCCATGCGTTGCCGTCTGATAGCGGTTGTAACAAGCCATCAGTGCATCCTTATCCTCGACAGTGAGGAAACGGACGTGCGCCTTCGAAACGCCCCTACGCAAGGCTGCCGGGTGAAAACGATACTGGCTCATCTTCGTGCCATACCCAAAACCCATGGCGTAGTAGAAATCGGGCCTGAAGGGATAAAGCAGCGCCAGAGGGGCGCCCTGTTGCCGGTAGTGCTGCAAGAAGAACGCAAGCAGCTCCTTAGCCACATGCTCCTTCCTGTGTAGCAGGTCCACAGCCACCATACCGACGCCGCTGGCGTCGATTTCCACCCCCAGCAGATTCATACGGAAGTCATGCAAACGCATGCCTCCCACAAGCTTTCCCTCGCGATACAGCCCGACCAGGTGCTGCACCGGGATATGCGCCTGAGCTTCTACCAGGCGGTCAATCAACCGTTGCCGGCCCTCCTCGGTATTGATTTTGAAACCGGGATAGGCGTTGATGGCAATATTTGCAAAATCCCGAATACCTTCAGTGGTCAGGTGACGGATATCGCTCATGTTGGTTCCTTTGGAAGTGTGCTGTACGCTAAGGGAAGCATTGTAGCACTGATAACTAAGTGGGAAAGTTGCGGTGACGAACGTGCGGCGGGGCTTGCATTTCTGAGGCAAACCTTGCCTTGCCGGCAGAAATATCCTTCGCGCCGAAACATAGCCGATTGACAGCAGGCTTTCAACCACCTCCACCTTACTTAAAGCCTACCTGGGAAGCCGACAGGATCAGGACCCGGCTTTGTGGCTAGGGAAACGCGGGGCTTTGAGCTATCAGGGGTTACAGGACATGGTCGAACGACGTGCGGCACAGGCAGGCTTTGACAAATATCGTGTGCATGCCCACGTGATCCGCAAGATGTTCGCCACGCGCTGGATCGCCAATGGCGGCGATGAGCGTTCGCTCCAGGAGCTTATCGGGTGGATGTCCCCGAAGATGCTGGAGATCTACGTCAAAATCTCTCGACGTGAAGTGCTAGGTCGCCTGCATCGGGATTTAAGCCCGGTGGATCACTGGTACTCAGCGCGTTCGGCGCCGGATTCGACAGCGGACTAAGTATCAATTATGTCCAACCCAGGCGGAGCCAAGATTCCGCCTGGGTTGTCAAAATAAAGGAGGGTGGTATAATCCGCGGTACGAAAACCTCACTTTTCGATTTTGGGGGCTCGTCTAACGGTAGGACAGCGGACTCTGAATCCGTATGTAGGGGTTCGAATCCCTTGCCCCCAGCCTGAAAAGCGCTCTGTTTGAAACAGAGCGCTTTTTCGTGCCTGTTATCCGGTTACAGAGTGTGCAGGGTGATTTCCCCCAGGCAAACGGGCGCCTGAGGCTGTGTATTGACGTGCAGCTGAAACACATCCGGACGCGCATAGTGCCCCACCACATCAAAATCAAAGCGGCTGCGCGCAATCTCGCTTAAGTCCAAGGTGGCATGGAGAGCCCCTTCAGTATCGTAAAGCGGACCGGCGAGCACCTCGCCCAGCGGCGAAATGATGGCACTGCCACCCCGACACATAAGCTCCGGCTGTTCCGCCAGTTCCTCAATGCCCGGCAAATCCGCAGGGAGCATGGATTTAGTCACAAACTGATTGCAGCCCAGTACAAAACAGCGCCCCTCACAAGCGATATGGCGTAAGGTCGCCTGCCAGGTATCCCGGGAATCGGCAGTTGGCGCCAGATACAATTCCACGCCTTGTGCGTAGAGCGCCATCCGCGCAAGCGGCATATAGTTCTCCCAACAAATCAACCCACCCATTTTGCCCAAAGGTGTTTGCAAAACGGTCAACGTGCTGCCATCACCCTCACCCCAGATCAGGCGTTCGGCTGCCGTGGGCTTAAGTTTGCGGTGCTTGCCCAGAAGACGTCCGTCCGGTCCGAAGTACAGCAGAGTGCAGTAGAGCGTCCCGCCGCCGAATTGCGTGTCGCGCTCGATAACCCCAATAGCCAGATATACGCCGGCTTCATAAGCAGTAACACCCAAAGCGTCCACTGCCGGACCGGGAATATCCACCGCATTTTCCCAGTAACGCTGCCATAACTGGCGTCCCTCGGGACGACGATGCCCCACCACGACGCCGAAACTAAAGCCACGCGGATAAGCCGGAACCAAAGCTTCGGGAAAAAGTACCAATTGCGCCCCACGGTGTGCCGCTTCCAGTGTGAGGGTATGGACTTTGCGCAACGTAGCTTCACGGTCGAAGAGCACTGGCGCCGCCTGAATCACAGCCACGTTAACAGGTGATTGTGTTTCCAATATCATCTCAGAACTCCTGGACAATAGCTCGTGCCGACCATTACATGTCTCCCGCGATTGGCTTCAGCCCAAAGCAGTCCACCGGGCAAAAATCGCCTGTGAAAGCCAGCGCCCCGCACTTCGCTCAACCGTGACCAGCTCACCTGCTGTGAGCGCCCCCCCCAACTCAGATAGTCGTCCTTCCAAAGCATGGTACAGATACAGCGCCGACGCCTGCACCGCATACGCCGTGAGCACCACAAACAATGGCTTGGGGCTAAGCAGCTCCCTACAGGTATCCAATAATTCCGGAAAATGCTCGAAGAACTCCCACACTTTGCCCCCGGCGCCCCTGCCGAATTTAGGCGGGTCGAGGATCAGCCCATCATAACGCGAGCCACGGCGCACTTCACGCTGAATGTATTTGAGCGCATCCTCCACAATCCAGCGGATAGGGCGCTCTGCCAGACCGGAAAGTTCCTGATTGCGCCGCGCCTGCGTGATGGCGCGCTTGGCAGCATCCACATGGGTCACTTCGGCGCCCGCTTGTGCTGCCGCCAGGGTCGCCAATCCAGTATAGCCAAAGAGGTTGAGCACGCGCACCGGACGTTGCACAGCCCGGATTTGGCTGGCAATCCAATCCCAATGCACTGCTTGCTCTGGAAAAACGCCCATGTGCCGCGAAGACGTCGCCTGGGCTTCAAAACGCAGCCCCTTGTACTGCAAGGTCCAGGTTGCCGGTAGCTTGCGCCGGAAGCCCCAGTTTCCGCCACTCTCTTCGCCTGTCAGCTGAAACACCGCATCAGCAACATCCCATTGGCGCGCTGGCAGTGCGGGACGCCACATCGCGCGTGGCTCAGAGCGCACAAAAGTGTAAGGACCAAAGCGCTCCAGCTTGCGTCCATCGCCACTATCCAGCAGCGCGTACTCCTGCCAACCATCCGCGTTCAAAAAGACGAAAGAGGGCTGCATAATGACTCCCGGCTCCTCAAGAATGCGGTACCTCGCGCACGCCCCGTTGCCGCAACACTTCGTAAAGGAGCAACGTCGTTGCCGTCGCTACATTAAGAGAATCTGCCTGCCCCAGCATCGGAATCCGCACTTGTAAGTCAGCTTGCTCCAGCCACACCTCGCTCAAGCCCACTTTCTCAGCGCCGATTACAACAGCCAAAGCCGGCGTCAGGTCCGCGTCGGTGTAGAATAAGTCGGTGTGGGGCGTGGCAGCCACGGTCCGCAATCCATAACGCCGGCACCAGGCGAGCGCTTCAACGCTGCGCGCCTCAAACATCGGCGTGGCGAACACTGTCCCAATGCTGGCGCGAATCACCTCTGGGTTAAAAGCATCCGTCTGGGGGTTACAAATAATCACACCCGTCACGCCTGCCGCATCCGCAGAACGGAAAATGGTGCCCAGATTGCCGGGGCGTTCAATGCGCTCCACAATCAAGTAGAAGCCGTGCGCTTCTGGATGATGGCTTTCCAACGGACGGCGGATGATGGGAACCAGCGCCAATAACCCTTCTGGGCGGTTGCGAGTCGTGATCTTGCGCAAAGGCTCCTCGGTCAATTCAATCAGTGCCGCGCCCGCCTGCGCAGCCCGCTCCAGCAAGGCTGGCTCATTTTCACCCAGGAATAAAGCCGGGCAAAAATATACCTCCTCCAAAGGATAGCCGTTTTCCACCGCGCGCAGCAACGGACGATAGCCCTCCACCAGGGTGCGCTGCTGTGCAGACCGCTCCCGCGCCTCGTTCAACCGCACCGCGTTTTTCACACGCGAATTCTGCAAGCTCTCAATCTTCAACACCGATCTCACCCCAAAATCTCCTCCCCCAGAAGACGCTGTTTTTCGGTAACTGCTACCGGCAATATAACACTGAAGCAGCTCCCCTCGCCCACCTGGCTCTCAACGCCAATGCGCCCCCCATGATCCTGGACAATCCCCAAGCTAACCGACAATCCCAATCCTGTTCCCTCCCCCACCGGTTTGGTCGTGAAGAAAGGCTCAAAGAGCCGGTGCAAATGCTCCGGTAGGATTCCGGCGCCAGTATCTCTTATTCGAACAGCAACCTCTGCCCCTACGCGCTCGCTGAGCAGCGTCAGCTGCCCTGATTTTGGCATAGCATCCGCCGCGTTAGTGATGAGATTGAGGAAAACCTGTTTCATCCGGTTAGCATCCAGATACAACTGGGGCAAATCTGGAGCATAGAGTTCCTGGATCACAATGCCGCGCTGCGCAATCAACCGGCGCACCAACGCCAGCGATTCCTGCAAGACTTGGTTGACGTCCAGCCACTGGCGATGGAGTTCGGTCTGCCGGGAGAAATCGAGCAAACCTCGTACGATATCCGTAGTACGGCGAGCCTCATCCACAATAGCAGCCAGTTCGCGCTGCTCCTCACTGGCTTCAGGCAATCGCCGCAGCAACGCTTTTGCCGAAAGCAGAATCGCGGTCAGCGGGTTATTGAGTTCGTGTGCGATACCTGCCGACAGACGTCCGATGGCTGCCATCTTTGCAGATTGCACCAGCTGTGCCTGCGCCCGGTGCAGGTCATCCATCCGCTGCCGAATATCTTCATACAAGCGGGCATTTTCAATCGCAATCGCGGCCTGATTAGCAAATGCTGCCGTTAGGTCGCCATGCGCCGGCGTATAATAATGCGGCTGGGAGCTATCAAGATTGATAAGACCAATGACACGATCCTGAACCACCAATGGCACACCTAACCAGGAACGAATATATTCCGACCCAGGAAGACGCTGCCAACGTGCGTCCGTTTCAGTCTCAAGGATAATCACAGGATGGCGTTCTTCCAACACAGTTTGGATATGTTCGAGGGCTTCCGCCCGCAACCCCACATCCCACTGGCTGCGGGATTGGAAGCCGCGCGCGGCAACGATGTTCAAAGTAGATTCTCCGGTTAACATGACTGAAGCGCTATCATACGCAACCACACGCGCCAGTTGCTCCAGGATCAACGTCAACACCCTTTCCCGGTTCAAACTACTGCTCAAGACCGCTGCAACCTCGCGCAGCGTTTCTGCCAGATGGCGTTGCGCGCGCTCCGTCTCCAACAAATGGGTATTTTCCAACGCCGCAGCTGCAAGGGAAGCCAGACTCTCCAAAAGTGTACGATCCGCCTCAGAGAAGCGTCGTGGGGCTTCGTCGCGCAAGAGCAGTACTCCCAATACGTGCGTCCGCCAAATGATAGGCGATCCAATACCAGCCAAACACTCCATTACCCTATACTGCGGAGAGCGCCCATTCCAGGACATATAATCATCTACGATGAGGGAGTGACAGCTATCCAATACCTTACCCACCAAACCCTCGCCCCTCTGTATCACATCGCCCACTTGTGGGTCCTCGCGTCCACAAACAAAATGTCGTTTGAGATCATCCGTAGTCGAGCGATAGAGATAGATACTGCCTGCCCTGGCATCTAGCATCAAGAGTGAGCGCTCAACAATGATACGTAACAAGGTTTCCAAGTCCTGTTGCTCTGCCAACGCCAAGGCAGTCTCGTTCAACCCCGCGAGGACTACGGTGCGGCGTCGCAATTCCATCTCAACCCGCTTGCGCTCAGTGATATCCGTCGCAATCCCACACATCACGAGCGGCGCGCCATCCGCATCATGAATCAACTGCGTTCGGGCATCAAAAATAACCTCCGAACCATCAGCCGCATAGTTAACCACTTCGCCGCGCCAATAGCTAGTTTGTAGAGTCTGGTTGATAATCTCACGCTGCGTTGCTCCACGGACGGGGTCTTCACCGTAATCCTTAACACTGCGGCCAATAAGCGCTTCCCGCGGCTGCTTGAGCGCGCGGCTCTCAATATCGTTCACATACGTGATGCGCCCATCCAGGTCCGTAATTGTGACATGATCATGAATCTGATCCAGTACCAATGATTGAAGACGCAACGCCTCCTCGGCACGTTTGCGCTCGGTGATATCCGTAAAAACCGCCACCGTACCGGCAAAAGTATCCGTTTTGGGATCAAAATAGGGGCCCCCACTGACCAAAGTAGAAAGCAAGCGACCATCCTTCCGTCGCAAGTCTACCTCATAACGATCTGATTGACCGGCAGCACGACGCACGTCCGCAGCGCGAACAACCGGATGACTCTCCGGTGGGACAAAAACCATCCAGGATTGGCCCAGCAATTCTTTCACGGTGCAACCCAGCATCGTTACCATAGCGGGATTGACAAAGATCACTGTCCCAAGCGCATCCGTCATCACGACACCCTCGGTCATATTGATGATAACGCTCTCGTTGAATTCCTTGAGTTGCCGTAGATTAGCCTCTGCTTGCTTACGTGCAGTAATATCCGTATGCGTGCCGATCATGCGCAAGGGGCGTCCATCGGGAGTCCACTCCACGATTTTCCCGCGGTCAAGAACCCACTTATAGGAGCCATCTTTACAACGTAACCGGTGTTCGTTCTGATAAACAGGGGTCTCCCCATTGAAATGCCGGGTCAGGTCAGTCTGACAGTCCAACTGATCCTCGGAATATACGCGACCGCTCCACTCACCCAATGAGGTGCCGATTTCATGCTCCGAATATCCAAGCATCGCCTTCCATTGCCGGGAAAAGAAAACCTCATCCGTCTGGATATTCCAATCCCAGACGCCATCTCCAGCGCCTTCCAGGGCAAACTGCCAGCGCTGCTCACTTTCACGCAATGAACTTTCGGCGCGCCACCGGCGTATAGCGCTGCCCGTCACAGTCGCAAAAGCCTGAAGCGCCACGGCGGCGGGAGGTTGCACTCCCAGCTTCCATGCGATGACTGCCACCCCCACAAAATCCTCATCCTGCTGTAAAACCAGCGCCGCAAACCACCCCACCCCAAAAGCACGCTCAATCAACGCACCAATCGGGGATGGAATCTCACCAAAACTGATTCCGGTCACACCCGGCTCGAGTACAACACGTTCGCGGATCAAGCGTTGACGCGATGCCAGGGGCAACTTCCATGATTGCCCCTTGATGCCGCGCCCCAGAATGCGCGCAAGCCTGAGATCTTCTCCTTCCTGAAGCGTCGTATGAAGCGCGATCAGGTTGTCTGTTTGCTCCTCATAAGCAAAAATCACCACCGCTACAGCATCGAGCGTTTTCTGCAGTTGTCGCGCCGCTAACGCAAACAAATCCTCTGAAAACCTGGCACTGCCCAATGCCAGAACATAGGCATTCAAACTTTGAAGCAGTGCCTCGTGGTATCCTTGCTTACCCTGCTCGTTCATAAGCTAACCACATCCTTTGGCTGGAGAAAATTCTCCGCGCGCAGAATACCCTCAAAAGCTCGCTTCGCATCAGCCAATACTTTCTCCTGCCAGCTAGCAACACGCGGAGCATAAAGCGCCTCGAAACGGTGTTGCACTTCCTCCCCCACTGATGCGCTAACAGCGCCATGATGCCGTAGCTGATTGGCTAACACCATAGTCTGCATGCTACGGATTTTATTGAACAGACTGTCTCCCAACGTACCAAACTCGAAAGTCGCACCATAGAAACGCGTTCGGGGAGCCTCGCTCCGCGCGAGCGCGACCAAGCCATCCACCACGTCCCCGCGAATAGCATAGAAAGCCCCAGGTTCCGTACGCACTACCAGAGGATAATTGAGCTGCACAGCCAACTCGTGATTGCTACGCGGCTCCTGTGGAGAATGCACCAGGCTCATTTGATTACGGGGGCCATAACCCGTGTGCATCTCCAGATAGGTCACCTGCTCATACTCAGCCAGATGAGGGCGCAACAGATGCAGCAGCAATTGCAGTTCCTCTGCCAGTGTCGTGCCGCCGTAGTAGATGCCATCGGCATGGCGGTATTGACCGAGCAAAAACGCTTCCTGCACACGAGCGGCTGAAGATTGGCGCAATACCTGAGCCAGGGCAAATAGAAAACGCAGCATCCTCAGGTCAAGGTGGCGCACCGGTTGAGAGCGCGAAAGTACCCTATGTAGGGCTGAGTAATCCGCGTTGAAGTCAACAGGGTAGGCTCCATCCAGGATGAAGTTGCGGTTGAGGTCCACATTCACGGCGTTGGTCTTCTGCCGGCACAACATGCCCCAGGGGTTGAGCGCGTGGATGAGCAGTAGCCCGGTGACG
This sequence comes from Anaerolineae bacterium, assembly GCA_016931315.1. Lineage (GTDB taxonomy): Bacteria > Chloroflexota > Anaerolineae > B4-G1 > SLSP01 > JAAZNO01. Next base: position 19,150 of record JAFGFB010000023.1, on the reverse strand, counting down.
CGAGGATCCAAACGCGGGAGAAATTCCTCGATCAGCAACTGTAAAGCGGCTGCACCTACGTAGCCCTCAATGCCGTGAAGGCCCGTCGTCACCACGAGAAGTTGCCGTTGCGTTTCCAAAGGTGCGGCGTACAACCAATCGGTAGTGAGATCGGGAAACCCCTCCAGAGAACGCGCCTCCAGGCGCGCAGATGGCCAACGGGCGTGTATGCCAGCCGCGAGATTTCGGAACAGCAAACGGGCTTCGGGATAGGTCTCAGGGAAACAGATGGTCGTGCACATCTCAGAAAGGCCCATAATGCAGCGCCACAGCCAGCGCCAGAAAGCCCACAGAAGCGAGAAGCACCCACACCCAAAGACGCAACAGCCAGCGCAACCATTTGGGGTAACTCAGCACGGTCATCCCCAGACTGATGAGCAAGACCGGATTTGTGGGATAGGCGAGATTCGAGAAACCATCGCCAAAACAATAAGCCAGAACTGCTACCTGCCGCGTTACGCCAACAAGATCAGCCAGCGGCAACAGAATCGGCAGCACCAAAAACGCTTTGGCGGAACCGGAACCTATGAAGAGCTCAATGAACAATGCGGTCGCGTAAATCAACAACGCCGCGCCCAAAGGCCCCGTACCTAACATGATGCCTGATGCGGCATGCAACAACGTATCCATAATCCCGCCGTTGACCGCAATATACTTGATGCTCGCCGCCATCAAGATCAAAACGACCCCAGGCGCAATCCCCAACACACCTTCCCAAAGCGATGCCCCCACAGCCTTCCAGGAGACACCTGCCAAGCGTCCCGCGCCTAGTCCTGCACACAGAAATAACAGCCCCAATAGCGGCAATGCTATCTGCGATAGCACGGGGACAAAGGGAAGGCTCAGCAGTACCGCCAGAATCAACACAATGAGAACCAAGAACCAACGCAGCGCCGCTCCCAGCGATTCCCCTGTCTCAAGCGCCGTCATATCCAAGGCCTGATAGCGTGTCCGCTCCGCCGCCTCTTCAACAAACACTGGCGAAAGCTGCGGATTGCGTTCCACACGGCGTGCATATCCCACCAAAAACAGCGCGAAAATCGCATACATCACGCCAAAGATAAGGAAACGCAGCCAGGCTCCGGAGAAAAGCGGCAACCCTGCCAGTTGCTGTGCTACACCAATGGTGAAAGGATTCGTCACGGCAGCGGAAAAACCCACATTGGTCGCCAGGATACTCATGCCCAACCCCACCAGCGTATCCCAGCCCAGATAGTAGGATAGTGCCAGCATCAGAGGGATGAGCGGGACGACCTCCTCGAAGATGCCGAAGAAGCCGCCCAGCACCATGAAGAAGAAGGAGATAACTAGCAATAGCAGATACTTGCGCCCGCCAAATACCCGCACCAGGCGCAGGATCACTGCTTTGAGAATGCCGCAGCGTTCCAGGACTGCAAACGCGGCGCCCACCATCAAGATAAAAAGGGTGATGCCAATTAACGACAGCCCATCTGGCCCACCCAGAACTTCAAAGGGGGCAAGAAACCAGCGCCAGACAGGGTAATCGGGGCGTTCTACCACCTCGAAGGTTGCGGGATCAATAATTTCACGGCCATCCTCAATCACACGCAGATAGCGTCCTGCCGGCAGCACCCGCGTCGCCACACCTACTACCAGCATCAACGCCAGCAAAATCAATGCCGATTGGATGAAGGCTTTTCGGCTAATCTGTGCTCCCGCTCTGGATTCAGCCCGCTCCATGCACACCCTCCGCATTCTCGTGGTTATCCGCTCAGTGTACACCTAAGTTCAGCAGTCGCAACCACGCTTGACGGAGTCCCAAATCCATCTATGCTGAAAGAGAACGTATCCTTTTGGCGTCTAATACGTCATAAGAATTGTGGCGGGGTCTATGCTACTCGAACGGATTCAGCGGAGGGATGAGACCGCGTTGGCCGAGGTCTATGATACCTATGCACCGGCAATCTATCGCTACGCCTACCGCCATCTGGGAAGCCCTGATAGTGCGCAGGAAATTGTCGCCGACACTTTTCACCGTTTCCTGATTGCATTGAAGCATGGAGCAGGTCCGGAGCAAGAATTGTCCGCCTGGCTATACCGGGTGGCGCACAACCTGATCACAGATTTCTACAGACGGGAGAGTATCAGAAACACGGTTGAGATTGATGAAAATATGCCATCGAGAGCGCCCCAGACAGAAGCCGCCGCCCTGCAACGCGAGGAGATCAGCCGTGTACGAGCAGCTTTCCGAAAACTTCCTTCACTGCAGCAACAAGTGATCAACCTGCGCTTTGGAGAAGGGTTGAGCCTGGAACAAGTCGCCCAGATTACCGAGAAAACAGTAGGGGCAGTAAAAGCTCTGCAACATCGCGCCATCGAGGCGCTAAGGAAGATACTGGATGAAAGACCAACGTCCTGACCCATTGACTACCGAAGAGATGCCAACCGTTGTTCGGCAAGGGTTGCAGCAGCTCCGTGAAACACCCCAGCCTGTTCCCGCTTCCTGGCAGGCTGCACGCGCCGCATTTCTTACCGAAGCCCGGCAATTGGCTTCCGAGAGCGTAACCTTTCCGCCTGCCGTGCGTCGTAAAAGTTGGGTAGGGAAAACATTCCATGCCCTGATTCCATCACTCAAGGAGGCAAATCCTATGCTCGTGCTGCTGAAAATCGCACTGATTGTATCGTTGATGGCGGGCGCCAGCGCCGGCGCGGTCACCGCTGCGCAGAGCAGCCTTCCCGGATCCCCCCTGTACCCCGTGAAAATTGCGTGGGAAAATGCACAGGCTCGTTTGGCTGCCGCGCCTGAAGCGCGCCTGGAACAAGCGCTCACTCTGGCGCAGGTACGGGTGGCCGAGATGCTACAGTTGGCAGAACGTGGGCAAGATATTCCTAACCAGACTGTGGAACGTTATGAACTCCACCTCAATGTGGCTATCCAGGCAATGGGAGAATTAGCCGAACCCACCCAGACACACGCCCGCGCTCAGATTCAGGAACAGCTTGCCCTGCATGAGCAAATACTGGAACAGATACGAGAGCGTCTTCAAGAACATGCTGCCAGTGCCGCACCGGGAGCGGCGCCAGAAACGCCACTGCGCGAGATGGATGGCATCCTCAAACGCAGTCGCGACCGGCTGCAGGCCCCCAACGGTGACCCACCCACGACACGCCCGCCAGATCCACAACGCACGCCGAATCCCGAGGCCCCTGTGCCAGGCCCCAGAGAGCCTGACCTGACGGAACCGGCGCCTGGAGCGGGCGAACCCGGTGGTGGGCCTGGTCCTAATCCCACAGCACCCAGTACCGGTCCTGGACCTAACCCAACAGAGGTCGCACCGGGTCCCGGCGAACCTGGTGCAGGGCCTGGCGACCCCACTCCAGAGCCGCAAACCGTTGAACCGACGCCGACGCCCGGCGAACCCGGCGCTGGTCCCGGAGAGCCCGGTGCAGGACCGGGGCCCAATCCTACCGAACCGGGACCCGCCGCTACTCCCAGCCCCCAACATCCTTGATGTTCACGCATGCAAAAGCCCCCGGATGGAGAATTCCCATCCGGGGGCTTTGCCTTAGGGTTAGAGCTGAGAAGTCACCGAGCCATGCGCACGCCCCACATCCAGATAGGCACGCCAGGCTTTTGGAATCTCACCCGCCACAACCAGATAATTGGTACGCGGAGTCTTTGGCTCCCAACGCAGACGCATCCCTGCCTCATGGGGCAAGCGATTTGCCTTGCGCTGATTACACTCAAAGCAAGCACAGACGGTGTTGCTCCAGGAGTTCTTACCACCGCGGCTCACCGGCAAAATGTGATCGAGAGTGAAATCCTGCGGCGTCAATACCCGCCCGCGGCGCTCATCACCCATGTGAGCGCCGCAGTAGGCACAGGTGAAAGCATCACGGCGCAGCACGGCTTTGCGACTCCAGGTCGCGCCACGTTGCGGCACGTTGGCATAGTAGCGCAGGCGAATCACCACGGGCACCCGCAATACGCCATGGGTACCACGCACCTCCATGGCATCTTCACAGGCAGCCTCAACCCGTCCGCGCATCAGCAGTGACACGGCACGTCGCCGTGTGACTACGGCCAGCGGCTCGTAACTCGCATTCAATAATAACACCTCCGCTGCCACTGCAAGCCTCCTGTGCAGAGCTGTTCCCGACCCCCTGCAAGCACTCGACTGCGTCAGAAGACGCAAGAATACCAGGCCCTGAAGCCCCTTTAGAAAAAATTCACGTCAAATAGCTTATTGATTTACAGCCAAACGATGCTATCATGGGGCCATGAAAGATGCGGTACAACAAGCGGACTGGGAACAAGCAAAGGCGTACGTTGTGTGGAGACTGTCCACAGATCTCCCCCCAACCCTATATTACCACAATTTGGCACATACGCTTGATGATGTCCTTCCCGCTGCGGAACGCCTGGCGGTCAAAGTGAAACTTCCCGCCCAGGAAACACTGTTGTTGCGCACCGCCGCGCTCTACCATGACCTTGGCTATCTGGTTCGCTATCGCGAAAATGAAGTCATTGCTGCCGCCATTGCCGCCGAAACACTGCCCCAATTCAGCTACACCCATGAACAAATCCATACCATTCAAGCTATGATCATGGCTACACACATGCCACAAGCCGCACAAAATCAGTTAGAAGCCTTGCTATGTGATGCTGACCTGGATTCGCTGGGGCGTGAAGATTTCTTCGACACGAATCGCCGCTTACGCATGGAACTGATGGTTCACGACAAACCCGTGCCTCAAGAAGCCTGGATCAGGGCACAACTACAATTCCTGGCTGGCCATTCCTATCACACAGCAGCTGCCCGCACCCTGCGAAACACCCGGAAACAACAGAATATTCAGGTCCTCGAGGAAACCCTCAAGAGCTTGCAAGAAGGACGTACCGCCGACAGCTTGATACTACGCCATGCCGTCCCATAAAGGCGCAGCCCAGCCAGACATTTGCCCCATACCCGGACACAGCAACAAACTGCGCACGGACAAGGGTTTCAAACATTAGCGGCGGCGCTCGGCGCCGCCGCTAAATGTGAAACGATTTTTATATCCCGGGTTATTCAACTGTCGCGCGTAATTCAAATGTCGCCGTACCGATATCTCCTGCATAGGTGGAGGCAAGGACAATTCCGCGCCAGGCAGCAAGCTGATCGGGCAGAGTGATCTCAAGTGAAAACTGCCCGTTCTCATCGGTAAGGGCATTAGGGTTCCAGTACAGGGTCTCCGGGAAGACCTGCCGCAACGGAAACGGTTCTGACGCAACCGGGGTTGGCGTCGCCAAAATGCCGGGCAGCGCTTCCTCAGTCATACTCTGAGTCGGTGCAGGAACAACTTCAACCTCTTTGACCTCCATAGTGGGAGATGCTGCGCAGCCCGTAAGCCAGCCCAGTGGTCCGGCATAGAAAGTCGAGTCGCCCAAGGTGGTTGTGAGCGGCGAAGCAAGCTCAGGAATGAAGGTCAGATACATCACCAGCGGAATCAACAACAACGCTAGCGCCGTAGTAGACCACCCGGCTCCAGGATACCCGTTAAGCAGGAGGCCTTGACCCAGCAATGCCATGCCGATAACCAGTAGCAGAAATAGGGTCACAATGCCTGCAATCCACCAACCTGAAAGCACCCCACCCCGCGCCAGTATCAGAGCCAACACCAGAAGCAGTAAAAGATAGGTCACCACGATGCCCAATGCTGCCTGCAAGCGCGCGTCACGTCGCCGCCAGCTATGAATTGCCAATACAACCAGCAGGCTGAAGGCGGGCACACTTAAAAGCAGCAAGCCCCACGCACCCACCCATCGCGCCAGCAGCCACAATCCCCCCGCGAGCATGGCGCCCCACAATGGCGCTGTCAGCATCAAGATCAACAAGCTCGAGCGCACCCGGCGCCAGACGCCGCCCAGAATAGCTTGCCCTGGAGCCGTTAGCCCACGAATAACGATAATAATGAATAGAGTCGGCAATATCAACAGCGCCAGAGCTAAACCCTTGACCCATCCCGAGCCCGGTATCGTCATCACAGGCGCTAGCGCTTGCCGCGCTTCAAGTGAATATGTCGCTTTCGGCGCATTAGCCCATGCAGCACGCGCAGCCACATCCTGCGCACTTGATACCGCCGTTGCAGCAACTGTCTGCGTCACAAGTTCCCGCGCCAGATAAGCCTCAAGACGCGCGAAATCCGTTCCGCGGGTATCCAGCGCATAGACGGACTCATCCACCAGGCTGATGCCCAATACCGCCGACGTGGGCCTGCCTTCCAGGGTAGTCTGAATCGCTACCTGCGCCCGATTGCCAGGCGCATACACCTCACGATCAGGACTCACATTGACAGCCAAACGTTGCGGGGATTCTATTACTACCCAGCGGGTGTCTTCCACCATCGCCCCTGCTTCCGACAGCACATAGGCGTGCAATTGCAGTGAACCAAGCAACGCAGCATCCGGGTCCAGAGCAAATGTGGCACGCCCATCTTTGACTGCCGCCGAAAGTGCTGCTACAGTCTGATTGGCGCGCAACACGTCGAGGTAAACAGGCGACCCTTCCGCCACATCCGCAGCAAGCGTCTCCAGGAGCAAGGTCTCCCCCACCTGATAGACAGCCTGTTCAGCGCGCAGCAAAAGCACAGGCGCCGCCGTATCCACAGCGAAATCAAAAAGGCGTCGCCCTGTACGTCCAAAGGCATCCTGCGCCACCAGCTCCACACGTGTCAGCCCCACTGCCGGCACGAGGCGCAACACCGTCAAACCGTAGGGATCAGTCTCGACCTCAAGGACGCCATCGGGCAAAGCCGCTTGCAAGATAGCGGGAGCAGGTGTGCCATCAGGATAGGCAATCAGGACATAAAGCGCATTCTCCACACCCGGCTTGATCTGCCCGCTTTCCGGCACCGCGCGGATAAGCAGAGATTGTGCCGCCACCGGAACACTGTGCTGCAAGCCCGCGCGCTGCCCGGCGGCATTCGTCACTTCAGCTTCGATATCAAAGAGAACCGGTGCTTCCAGAGCGGTAACGCCGTAGTCTGACGGTAACGCAAGGTCAAAACTAAAACGTCCTGCGGCATCCAGAGTACCTATAGATTCAGCCACCAGCTGGCGCGGGTTGCGTATGTAACCACGAAGAACCACTCGCGCGCCGGCAAGAGCCTCGCCATAGAAAGTCACCGCCTCTACAGCGCCAGTCACGCGCGCGCCAGACAAATAGTACGAGTGCTCAGGCATGATGGTGAGACGAAATGCAGGTAAGGTATAGGTATCCACAAAGATAGCGCGCTCGGCGGTGGTATCACCCACAACCGCACGAAGGATGCCTCTTCCAGTAGCTGCAGTTTCCGGCAAGAATAGCTCCGTAAAAGCAATACCCATATCCGAGCTGCTGCATTCATCAGAAGCCCAAATCTGCCCCTGCGCCTCCTGAAGCCAGAAGTTCACAGACACGCCGGATACAGGGCGCAGCGTCACAGTGTCTAAAACCAGTGCGCGCAAAAGCACGCTCTGTCCAGGGCGATAGGCAGGCTTATCCGGCATAAGCAGCACGCGATAAGCGCGCACGACAGTAATGGGCCGGACCAGAACCTCGCTGCCCACATCTGAATGCGTCTCAATGCGCAATTCCGCTGCGCCCTCAAGGTCGGCAGGTACGGTGAAAGCAACTGCCGCAGTACCATCAGCGCCGGTCATACCGCGATAGACCTCTCTGGCGAGCCCTGGGGCCTTGCCAATGCTCACCGCTACTTCAGCGCCGGCCACAGGGGTTGCGGTAGCGCGCTCGCGGACCACCACGCGCAGCGCAGCAGCACTTCCCGGCGCAAGACGATTCTGCCCCAGTACCAAAGTCTCCTGAGCGATAACGGGCGGGGGGGCAGAGAGCCAGGGCCACAGGTTGAGCGAGAAGAATACGACCAAGAGCGCCAGCGCAGCCTGAGCTGCCAACCCCCAATTAAGACGCAGCGACCACCACCAACGCGGGCGCGCTGCACGTTCACGCAGCGCATCACGGATGCGCGCCTCGGCATGATGGGGCAGATGCACGGACGCCAATGCCGCATCAAAAGTGCTAGCAAGCCCCTGCCGCAGCACTCGCAAGGTCTCCAACTCCTCGCGGCAAACAGGGCAAGTAGCCAAATGGGCTTCCACCCGTGCGCACTCAGCGGCAGATAGCTCGCCATCCAGATAGGGCAATAGGTCAAATTCAACATGTGCGTTTGACATCATACACTCTTCGGCGATGGATGAATGGCACGCACCGGACAACAAGGAAAGAGCGTGCCCGGATCAAAACATTATGCCACAGTCATATTCCAGAAGGACTTCTTCAGCAAAATCCAATACAGTATGCGGGAAAGTACGATTGAACGTGTAGGTCTCACGGACAAAGCCCCCCCACTTGGTAAAAATCACTAACGACACCTTTACCTGTGTCTCCTCCAGTGCCACCACAGGTGTCACATCAAGCTTCCGAGCACGCGAGCGATCACGAGCGGACATTTCCTGATAGAACTCACCGTCTAGATTTCCCAGAACGCCCTCGATAGCCTCCGCAGTACAGACAGGCAAGGCGTCGTTGTAGTTAGCATGCCAGTCGAGATAGAATTGATCTCCCAAAATGCGCAGTAGAGTCAGCTGAAAATATCCCTCAGGTGTGTCATCGGTGTGAACGTAATCCAGGTAGCGACACCAAAGGCAATCCTTGTCCTCACCGCCTGCTGCAAGATAATCCTGATATGTAGCAAATGCCGGCTGTGCCTCGGGGCGAACATAAAGCACTGGCGCACCCCCCATCCCATCAAAATAAACCACATAATCCAGCACATATCCCGATTCCAAAGAGAGATGATCCAGTACCGTGAAATAAGCGTTTACGTCAAACTCGCCACCGCGTTTAGGCTCCCCAGCGGTCAGATAATCTGGGAGGTCCAACCCGGCGAGAAGCCCATGCAACGCATCCACCCACACCTGCCATTCCCCCGAGGTCGGAACCTCGGGTTCAGAAAACCCGGCACAGGCGAAGGATGAGCTCATCAATACCATCAAACAGATTCTGATTAACCGGGTCTTGTTTGTCATCTATCACCTCACACGTCCGGAACTTGACTCAAGAAATCCCTCGGTCGAGCAATGAACAACTCCGCCAGGCGCCAAAGTCCCGCATTGCGGGTTTGTGGATGAAGGGAGCGCGCCACATAAGGCATCGCGGGCAATTCGGGAATGATGAAACGAAGCTCACGCCCCACAGCCTGTTGCTGCCGGGCGAGCTCGAAATCCGCCGCCGCGCGAGCCAATTGCTGATCATGCGCCACGAGCACGGCCGTTTGCACGCCAAGTTGCACCATCAAATCCATCGCCATAACAGCAGTCGCCAATGTGTTGACGTAATGCGTGGGATCATGGGGATGGATGCGTCGCAAAGTGCGACCCTCTATAACACAGGTGGTCTCTTCAGATTGACAGGCCGCAACCCACACCCCCTCCTGTACCAGTAGCGTCTGAGCAGTAGTGTTCGCCAGAGTCCATTCCAACAAAGCCTGATTGGCGGCTCCAGGCTGCATCTGCCCGGTTGCACTTAGCTCGTAACCAAAACCTAGAATAATCGTCACATCCGCGTGCTGTGCTGCGTCCCGCCAATTCGCGGTGGGCTTCGCCCGCAAATAGCGCGAAAGTGGCAAGACTCCCACCAGCAAAAAGACTGCTACAGAACAAAGCACGCCAGAAGCCACAGACTCGAGAAGGCGGCATTCGTCGGGATGACCGCACCCACCCAACCACAAAGCCCCTATGCCCCCGACCAAAACAAGTAAATGCGGTATGAAAACTTTGATCGCGTTCATTTCCGTAAGGGATTTTCTTCAGGATAAGAACACAACGCTGTATCGAGATATTCAATGCCACAAAAATACGGGCAGATGGAGGTATTTTTGATGGCACAGTGATGCGCCGTTCCTCCCTCTGCAGCATTCCACGGGCATGAAGTTTGTGGCCATCCAAGCGCTTCAGGTGATGTTGACAAATCAATGTCCATGTTAGCGCGAGTCAATTTGTGGATCAAGTCCGCCATAGGTCCCTCCTCGATTTAAGTCCTCTACACGCAAACAGTTTTAGCGGAGCGTGGGATCAGGCCCATAGGAAGGCAATTGCGCACCGCAAACATGGCAGGTTTCCTCATACCAGCTGAAAGGCTCGCCACAAAGGCATTGCCACCGCCGCGCTTGCTCGGCTAACCAGGCTTCAGCTCCCTGCTCACGTAGAGATTCAAGCTGGCGCACCACTTCGCGATGGTGAAGCCGTCCATCATCGCGAAATGCCTCCAAGCGCACACATGGAAACTCCGGGCACAAACCGCAATGAAGCAGTCCCTTGCTCTCCGCGCAGGCGCGCAGTGCGCATTGCGAACAACCAGGATGAATAGAAAGCACATCAGAGCGGCAACCGTGACAGAGGAAACCCTCCGGTGGTCGTTTGCGTTTCGCGATGAGCGCTTCCAAACGCTCATGCGAATACGATAAAGCCCGGTAATGATAGCAGGAGCCACAATAAAGGCCACAGACTGCCAGCAACACAAGCTCATCAGCCATATCACTCCTCCATTCGATTGCGGCTTAGCAAATCCTTAAGTTTGCGATGCGCATTGAAAAGCCTGGATTTAACCGTACCCAGATTGAGGTTCAATGCTGCCGCAATCTCATCATATGAGCAATCCTGCAGGTAACGTAACAACAACACCGCCCGATGCTCCTCGCTAAGTCGCCCTACCGCTCTCCACAAGTCCGCCTCGCTCTCCCGGCGCTCCAAATGAGCTTCGAGCGCTTCCTCGTCAGAATTGGGGAGCCGTTCCAGGCGCTCTTCCACCTCATCCCACTCCTCAGAGGGCAATTGCCGGCGCCGCAAGCGCATCTTGCAGCGATTCACCGTCACGCGGTAAAGCCAGGTCTCAAAACGCGCGGGCCCATTCACATCGTAATCGGGAAGGCCACGCAGCACATCCAGAAAGGTCTCTTGCGTGGCATCCTCAGCCTCCTCAGCATGCCGGAGTGTATAAAAGGCCACCCGGTAGACATAATCCTTATAGCGGTCAAACAGCACTTCGAACATTAGAGGCTGTCCCCGCTGAAAACGCTGAATCAGTTCAGGGGTAGAAATACCGGCTTCTTCGGCGCCGCGCAACCCACCAGTAGCGAAGAAGACCAGACGCGCAATCCAGCGGCGCAGTTGCAGGTATGCGCCTGTTAATGGCGCTCGAAGCGGAAGAGATCGAAGCGCTGTGGTCATCTAGTTTCCTCACTGAAGGTTACATGCACACAGAACCGCGAAAGTTCACGGGTGAATTGCAACTTCATCATAGACGGAGTTGCCCCGAATGTCAACAAATCGGTGAACCGAGGCACATTTCACGCGGGGGTGACAATTTCAAGCGCCCATAAAGGACGCAGAAGATGTGGGTTTTTCGCGGCAGGTCTCGCCCCGCCACGAAAAATCCACAAAAAAAGAAAAGGCTTTTGTCTGATGACAGGCTTGTTTTTACCCCAAGTTGAAACACACCCGCGGACCTTGCGGTCCGCGGGTGTCTGGCACAAAGATACTACTCCTGGCGTCCCAGACGCACTTCTAGTTCCGCAACCCGCGCCGCCAGCTGCTCTAGCCGTTCCGCCATAGCATCCGGCAGCTGCTCGTGATGCAGGTCGGGCAAGCGCGGGCAGGAGGCGCCGTGTAGCTTAACCACGCGCCCAGGAACCCCAACGACAGTAGCACAGGCGGGCACCGGCTTGACCACCACCGAACCTGAGCCTATTTTCGCACCAGTTCCCACTTCGATAGGCCCCAGAACGATGGCGTTGCTACCCAAAACCACGCCGTTGCAGATAGTAGGGTGCCGTTTGGTTCGCGCCAGCGAAATTCCCCCCAACACAACGCCCTTATAGATGAGCACATCGTTGCCAACCTCTGCTGTCTCACCGATCACAACACCCATGCCATGATCAATGAACACGCGTCGCCCCAGCTGCGCACCGGGATGAATCTCGACGCCGGTAAGCCAGCGTGCAACATGCGAGGTAAAGCGCGGCAACCAACGCAGGTTCCACTGCCACAAGGTATGGGCAACCCTATGCAGCCAAATCGCATGAAGTCCCGGATAACAAGTGAGGATCTCAAAGACGCTACGCGCCGCGGGATCCTTAGCCCATACAGTTTGCACATCTTCGCGCAAGCGCGCAAATATGCCGGATGTAGGGCTAAGTTGCCCCGCCACGGCTTCCGCACAAACACACTCACCACAACATTTCCCACACGCTGGCGCAATTGCACCTCGTAGCGTCTCTGTCAAGAGCTCCCCCCAGTTGCTAAAATGCGGCACAGCGAAGCGACACTCTCCTCCGCTGCGATAAATTGGCGCTGTGTAGCCCTGAAACGTGCGATACAGAGCACGCCAGAGGCGTCGTCAGCCCCTGGAAACCCACAGCCTGCATCTCAGGCAGCGTTACCCTCGATCGCCTGGATCGCTGCCTCGGGCGTTTGCCCGCCATAAATAACGGACATAAAACCGGGGAGGTAACGATCCAGCGTCTGTACCGCCGGGTAGATGGCATTGCGAATCAAGGCAGGCGTCAACAAGGCGCCCTCAAAATCCAGACTGCTCTTATAACGCATCTCACCATCAGAGTAGTCCATTTCGAAATTACCAATACGAAGACCGTAATTGGCGCGAGTCAAAAACTCTGCCACCGCAGCCCGTGTGGCTTCGGGAGCTTTGGTTGGAGCAATCGCGTAAAATAAGAACTGCTCCAAATCCAGCCGAATTTGAGCAAAACAGGAATAACGCCCATTCTTACCCTCGAAACCGACACGGTAAATAGTGCGTTCCTCGATCTGCTGTGGGTACCACCCATCCTCATCCAGAAATGTGCCCAGTGTGGCGAAAGCTTGCTGTCCATTTTGCACTTCAGAGCCTACGTGATTCATCATCCTTCTCCTTCTTAAAATATCGGTAGCAAAGAGTAGAAAATAACGGCCAAGAAAATATCCCTGTCATCGCTCACAACGGCGTAACCAGCTCTACAGTGAAGCAAACTCGGCAACCATGAAGGTATGATCCGAGGGGCGTTCACCCTTGCGAGCCTCAACATCTATCCAGCAAGCAGTTGCCTGCTCCGCCAGGGATGGCGTCGTCCAGATATGATCAATGCGCCAGCCGATGCCACGTTCCACAGGATTCCGCGCGCGATAGTCCCAATAACTGAAATGTCCCGGTTCTCCGGGGTGGAACTGGCGAAACACATCCACAAAACCCCAACGCCGCACCTCTTCCAGAGCTGCCTGCGCATCCGGGTGGAAATCCACATGCCCACGCAAGCCCACCGGGTCATAGACATCCATGTCGTCGGTGGCGACATTGAAATCTCCTACCCAAACCAGGGGCATCTCAGGCGAATAATGCCGCTCAAGAAAAGCGCGTAAGCGCTGGAACCAGTTTAATTTATACTGGAAGTGTTCGGAGTCTGGCTCGCGTCCCTGAGGAACGTAGGTATTCAACACCAGGATACCACGATACACAGCACGCAAGAAGCGCGGCTCATCGGGGCTTCCGCCATCATCGAAGCCCGCCCCTACCTGCTCTGGAGCCTCGCGGCTAATGATAGCGACACCTGCATGTGCCTTCTGCCCACGGAAGATAACCTGATAGCCGACAGTCTCAATATCCGCCGCCGGGAAATCTTTATCCTGCACCTTGGTTTCTTGCACACAAAGCACATCAGGTTCCTCACGCGCCAGCCAATCCAGGATAACAGGCATCCGCGTGCGAATGGAATTTGCATTGAACGTTGCTATCTTGAACACAGGTCTACCTCCAGTTCGCGATTTTCTGATACGCAAGTGTTACAGATTGCAGGTGAGTCTCTCATGTCGCTGCGACGCAATGATAAAGCCCGTTCGCCCCCAGTTGAACTATGCTTCAGCCCCCCATGAGCCAAACCGCCGCTTCAAAGTAACCAGTTCAACCACAGCGTGGTGGTGCCCAAACTCAAAATGGTCGTGGTGAGCACACCCAGAGTTGCCAGAGGCATATCGGCGGCATAATCACGTGCCAGGGCGCCTGCTAGAATTGCAGTGGACATTCCGGCATTGATAACCAACGCGACACGCGCCACCCCCTCAATACCCAGCAGGGCTGCCGCCCCCAATGCAGCTAATGGCGCAATAGCCAAACGCAAAGCAACCAGCACTCCTAGCGCAGGGGCGCGATTAAGATGTAACCCACCCTCAAAGGTTTCCGCCAGTTGCACACCCAACAGCACCAACATCAACGGAATAGCGCCATCAGCGATGAGGGCAATCGCCCTGAGCAATGGCTCGGGCACAGTCACGCCACTCAAGCGGATCAAGGTTCCCACAACGGCGGCATAAACCACTGGCGTGCGCGCCACACGCTGTAGCGCACTACCTAGAGACGCCTGCTGTAGCGCGGCAAGATAGATGCTCACCAGCGGCAGCAACAACACGTTGAACAAAATCACGTGGAACATCCCCGGCAAGAATGCCGCATCGCCAAAGACAAAAACCAGCACAGGCAAGGCAAAAGCCCCGGCATTGCCCAATACCACAGAGCTCACCAATGCACCCCGTTGAGGACGCCCAAGGTGCAACCACCGGGATGCCAGCTCCGAAAGCGCCAGCAATATCACCAGCACTATGATTACCGCCAGGGTAACCCGCAGCATCTCACCGATGGCGCCCTCAGCCTCCAGAAGCGCCCGCAACGTCAACGCGGGGACAAAAATGAGCAGCCCAATCTGAGCCACAGCATCGCCACTAAGCCGCAGGCGTGACTGCAATAATGCCACACCTCCAGACACCAGGAACACGGGTAAAACCACATTGACCAGAATTTGCATCGCAGAAACTACCACTCTATTGAAAATATCGGGCACATAAGGAGGAAAGGCTCAACGCCTCTCAACCCCTTGCAGCGACAAGTATCCCCCGAAGACCCGCTTTGTCAAACCACACCACAATATGAGTATTCTACACAATCACCGTCCCTTACCAAGATTTAATCTTTTTAGGGCGTGACAAATCTAAAAAAGGATGGTAAACTATAGAGTGGATTGGCACATTGAAGCCCAACGTTGATTTAAGGTATGAATATGGTTCTTCCGTTGTATGATGAGACGCCTTCTGCAGAGATGACACAGCGCTGCGTGCGCTGCGGCAGTCTTAACCCACCAGAAGCCCGGTACTGCAACAATTGTGGTAGCATGTTGCGCCTGCGTGGCGAAGAGGCTCTACCAACAAACTCCGTAGTCACTGCGGAAGAAGCCATCGAACGACTGCGACGCTTCCTCCCGTGGGTCGTAGCTGAAAACCTGCTGCACGACCCGGAAGGATTGCGCGGCGAGCGCCGTGAAGTCGCCGTGCTCTTTGTGGACGCCGTCAACTTCACGCATCTCTCAGCCTCGCTCGATGCCGAATCGGTGTTCAAGCTCATCAATGACTTTTTGGGGTTGTTAGTCGCCTGCGTGCATCGCTACGATGGATTGGTGGATAAATTCACCGGTGATGGCCTAATGGCGGTCTTTGGAGCACCGGTCGCACATGAAAATGACGCCGAGCTGGCAGTGCGTACAGCGCTCGATATGCAACGCGCCGCCGCGGAATTTGCCCCCATCACACAAACCCGTCTCGGCGCCCCCATTCAAATCCGTATCGGCATCAACTGTGGTCCTTGTGTTGCCGGTATTCTAGGTACTCAAGCGCAGGCTGCCTACACCGTTATCGGCGAGACCGTCAACCTTGCCGCCAGGCTAGAATCCCATGCCCAACCGGGTCACATTCTCGTCAGCGAGCGCATCTATCTGCAAACCCAAGCGCTGTTCAATTATCATGCGCTTGGCGAAATGGCGATTCGCGGGCTAGATACACCGCTTCAGATTTACGACTTGTTGAGCGAGCGAGCTATGCCGCTTTCGGTTCGCGGCTTGGCGGGGACGCGCCCTATCTTCCTGGGACACGAAACCGAGTTTACCCAGCTCGTCCAAGCGAGCACAGACTTTCTAACGCAACAACAGGGACATATCATCGTTATCCGCGGCGAAGCCGGTATTGGCAAAACGCGCCTGGTTTCAGAGTGGCTCGCAACGCTGGCGCCGGGCCATACCACTATATTTCAGGGACGGGGATTACCCTATGCCCAAGGCACGGGCTATGGAATCTTCCGCTCCCTGCTGAAAGATGCGCTGCGCACCATACCTTCCGGACTGCAAACGCTGGAACGCTATGTATCCCCTGACCTGCGCCCACATCTGCGTACAATTCTGGGACTGCATTCCAACACTGAAGAGGTTAAAGCATTCAGTCAGTTGGAACCAGAACAGATCAAGAAACTGACCATACTGGCGATGCGCGAATGGGTGTTGCACTTCAGCACTGAGCGCCCGCTCCTTCTGATCTTTGAAGACTTCCACTGGGCCGATGACCTTTCCCGTGACATGCTGAACGCACTTTTGCCATTGACGCGCGAAACCCCCTTGCTGTTGTGCATCATCACGCGTCCACACCCAGAGACACCGCTAGCCTGGGCGCCTATCACAGGCGGAGAGACAAGCCCCACGCTCACCGAGATCAACATCAATCCGCTCTCGGATGAGGATAGCCGCGCGCTGCTCGGAAACCTCATCAACCTGCACGAGCTTCCTGAAGGCTTCATCGAACTTCTACTCACTCGCGCCGAAGGCAATCCTTTCTACATTGAAGAGTTTGTGCGCACACTTATTGAACGCGAGCTGGTGCACGCCCAAAACGGGCAGTGGCAGGTCAATTCAGTTGTCAGCATGGAGACTCTGGAAATTCCCACCACTCTGCGAGGGTTGATGATGGCGCGCGTAGACCGGCTGCCCGAAGACTTGCGAACGATTCTGCGCGATGCAGCCGTTATCGGCTTACAATTCTCAGCCAGCCTGCTGAATGAAATGCGCCGTCGCCAACAGGGTAACGCCAATGTCGTGCCCGCACTGGAACGCCTCACGGAGATGGGCTTGTTAGTAGAGCGACATGAGGCGGGCGAGCACGTCTATGCCTTCCGCCATATCCTCACCCAAGAGACGATCTATAGTAGCCTGCTGCGCAGCCAACGACCACTCCTGCACCGCAATATTGCCGAAGCGATTGAATATCTCTTTGCGCCTGACCTCGCCTCCCAAACCGAAGTTCTTGCCTTGCACTACGATCGCGCTGGCGACCGTAGTAAAGCATTGAGTTACATGCTCCAGGCTGGCGACCGGGCGCGCCAACGCTTTGCCAACCGTGAGGCACTAGAATATTACAGCCGCGCCCTACAGCTGGCGCAACATGTCGAAACCTATGCCAGTGAGCGGCGTCAAGCCAATATTGGCCTGGGCGATATCAATCAACATATCGGCAACTACGAAGAAGCAATTGCATGTTATCGCGCCGCCTTAGAAAATCAGGTCGAGCACGCCCTGGAAGATAACGCTGAAGTCATGCTGAAGTTAGGGCAGGTGTGGAACAAGAAGGGCAATCAGCAGGAGGCGGAGATTTGGTTGCGGCAAGGGTTGGCGCAAATTCATCTGGCGCCACACTCCCTGCCCAAGGTGGAAGCGCAACTCACCTCAGAACTCGGCTGGTTATCGCTGCGCCAGGGCGATTTAGGTGCTGCCCAGCGTTGGCTGGAAGAGGCTACGGAACTCGCCAGCCAACACCAACTCTATGGTGCTTTATCTGCAATCTTTAACCGGTTGGGTGCCGTTTATTATACGCAAGGCAATCTGGAAAAAGCCACGGTTGCGGTTCAGAAATCCCTGGAATTGTTGGAGCAGATTGGCGATATCGTCGGCATGGCACGTCCACAGAACAACCTCGGCATCCTCAGAAAAAACCAGGGAGATTGGCAAGGCGCACTCCGCAGTTATGAACGCTGCAAAGAAATCTTTGAACGCATCGGAGATATAGATGGCGCTACTATCGCCTATGCCAATCTGGGTGTGCTGTATACCGATTTTGGAAATTGGGAGGAAGCCGAACGCCATCTTTTATGGGATTTGAAGTTGGCGCAACAACTCGCCAACCCTTATCACCTGGCACAGGCGCACCGCAGCCTGGGACGGATGTATTTGTTACGCAAACAGTGGAACAAGAGCGCCCAACATCTCAACACGGCAATCAGCCTTTACAAAGACACCGGAGCGCGCGGGCAGATAGAGCTGGCAAATACACAATTCCTGCGCGGATTGCTCAACCTCGAACAAGGAAAACTGGATTCGGCGCAAGAAGCAAGCGCGGCCAGCTGCGAACTACTGCAAGCTCATGGAAGAAACGAAGCCGAAGCCGCAGTAGAAAGGGGACGCTGTGAGATGCTGCTTGCACGCCTGGCGCAAACCCATGGGGATTTTGACCGCGCTCAGGATCATATAGAAGAAAGCATTCGACTGTTGCACCAAAGCGGTGCGGTTATTGATGAAGCCCACAGCTGCTACTGGAGAGCAAGATTTCACCACGCGCGCGGTTGGACACAGCAAGCGCGTGAGGAGCTTTTGGAAATTCGCGAGACCTTCACACGTTTAGGCGCAGCAACAGATATAAAAGAAACAGACATCGCCCTTGCCCAAATAGAAAGAGAGTGCACACCAAACTCGTGAAGCGTGAAGTTAAAAAAACTAGAGCGGCAATAGTGGCTAGACTAACGAGCATATGGGCGATGCAAGAACACAAAGAGGTAACTTTTTTGTGATTTTTGCGGGCTGCGCCCGCAAAAATCACGCTCGCGGAGAGAAGCGCAGGGGGGTTTTTGAGTGATCTAGCCGATTTTGCCACTGTAGAAAAAAACAGGCGAGAGTTAACACTCCCGCCTGTTTGCATCCAGATACCGTGCTACACATTATTCAGCAGAATTGATCCAGCTGAAGCCCACCGTCGTCGTGCTACCAGGAACGTTCTGCAACTCCACGAAAGCTGCAGCCCAGGTAGGATCTCCAATGGCACCCGCCCAGGTTTCGTAGCCGCCAGCCCAAGTCTCGTAACCGCCGGCCCAGGTCTCATAGCCACCCGCCCAGGTAGCGTAACCACCCGCCCAGGTCTCGTAGCCACCCGCCCAGGTCTCGTAGCCACCCGCCCAGGTCTCGTAGCCACCCGCCCAGGTCT
>JAFGFB010000022.1 GCA_016931315.1 Anaerolineae bacterium | reverse complement strand
GTATCTCAACGAGGGCAAAGTCTATGTCTATTACGGCAACGCCAGCGCCGGTGTCAGTCTCAAGCCACGCCAGGCGCGGTTCGGCAGCAGCCGATCCATCGCTCCGCTGGGCCGATCGGACAGTTTGAACGGCTTTCGGCTGTATACGACGACGCGCACCCCCTTTGGCCGGGGTCTCGTCCAGCCGGAAACCGAGATCAAGCCACTTCGCCTGCCCTTCAACGGCACGCATACCGCCTGGTGGGGGTTCTGGCAGAGCATCGTTCCCGGCGCCGAGCACTATACGACCTTTTCGCATCTGTCTGCGGACACGGCCTACCACTGGCGGGTGCGCGTGCACTACAGCCCGGTCACTACCCCGTTCATGCCTGCCAGCCGTTGGCTGACCATGCCCTGGAACGGCTGGAATGAAACCGATCTGCGCACAGCCGGGACCCGCGTCTTCCTGCCGCTGGTGCTGAGGAACCATTGAGGTGCAGCGGATTCGCGGTAACCCACGAGCGGGCTAACAATCGCTTTCAGCCGACGCCCTCCGGCGCCTTGCTTTCGGTCGTTCCTGGCTACACTTGTGTACGGGTGCAGCACAACCTTGGACAGATTCCAAAATATGCGGCTCGCCACGGAGCGGAGGTGAGTACACAATGATGCTTCTACCCGTCTTGGGCATTCTGTGCGCCGTCTCGGGAGTTGTTGCTGCCGTCTTGATAGCGCGGGAATTGGAGAGGCGAGGCTTGCCAGTCAACTATGTCTGGCTTGGTCTGTTCATCCCGAAGTATATCGGTCAGTATGCGAGAATAACACATGAGGAAACCGGGCGCGTGGGGCCTCTGTTTTACCTTTTCGTGCTTCCCCTGAGTGTGGCGCTTTTTGTGTTTGCGGTTCTTGCGATCCGGGGGTGGTCGTGACACATGTATGGCTTAACAAGCCGTTCAATCTGAAAATCGACCAGGTCACGGACCGCGCCAGAACTGCCTGCAGCTAGGCGCCAGAGGGTTAGGCGAGATGCGAGCGCACTCGCATTCCGCCTAATGGACGTGAGATATTTATGAGATGTCTTCGACGCAAGAGGAACCAACGGTGAAACCCACGTCATGGCAGGGTGAAGCCTGGAAACAGCGGAGGTGATCCGGGTGTTCATGCTGAGCCGTTTGTGGAAGGTATGGCCGTCAATTCCTGCCAGGGTGGCGTCAATAATGATCTCGGCAAGCTTGCTCGGCCTCATCCATCTCTATCATAGACCGGTCAGCGCGACGTGCGGCCTGGTTCATCCGTTAGCCGGACATGGAGGCAAGTCATGAAAGTCTTCGCCTTGGGAGGCTACGGCACAGTGGCATTTCCAGCAATCCAGCTGCTTGCACAAAGCGACTTGGTCACCCAAATCGCTATCGTTGGGAGGAGCCTGGAGCGCCCAGAAAAGGCGGCCACAGAGATCGGCGAGAAGGCCATTGCAGTTCAAGCTGATGGCACTGATGAACAGGAGCTGAGGTCGCTGCTTGCGGGCTACCACATCATCGTGAACGCTGCGTCAGAAAACACCGTTCTCCCCGCCGTACGGGCTGCGATACACACCGGCGGTCACTACTGCGACGTAGCGTCGTTTGGGGACTTTGCTCAACAACCGCTGCAGCTCGCGCCCGAGGCCGAAGATGCTGGCATTACCGGAATCGTTGCCGTTGGCATGTCACCCTGTATCAGTAACCTGATGGGCGTGTACGTGGCGCGGCAGTTGGATGAAGTGGAGCAACTCCAGCTCGGGAGAGCCGACATCGTGGATCTTGGCAATGGGCGAGCTTATCCCCTCGACACTGGACGGCAGGCCCGCAGGAGAGCCTTGCCGCGCTGTACGCGTTCAGAGGGGCCATTGGCTGGATGTTGGGGATCCTGCAGAAAAACAGCATTCGGACAGCGCTGGTGTATCGGGACGGAAGGTGGGGTGAGGTGGATCCGATCAAAGACGGAATGGACGTGCCCCAGTTGCAGGGCGGCACAATCACCTCATACCCATTTGTGAGCTGTGGTTCGTTCTGGGGGACTCTGCCTGGCGATCTTGCTAAGGTATCGCCAATGGAGATGTATTTCGGCTCACTTCCACCACAGCTCCACGCCGTTCTTCGAGACCAGGCATTGCGCTTGCTTGAGGAAGACATCGATCGCGAGACTGCCCTGGGCGTGCTTTACAGGACGGCAGAGGATGATCCTCAGCGCTGGCTGGCCCTTCAAGAGGGCTATACGCCACCTCCCAGGCTGTGGGTGCGTGCCGTGGGTCGCAAAGCAGGCCGCGCGGCACGCTGCACCTGCTGGTTAACGGCTCCGATGTGGGATGTTGGCGGGTGCTTTTTGACGAGCGTGCCGCTGGTCGTGGCCGCGCTCCAGATCCTGCGCGGTGAGATACGGAAGCGGGGGGTGATGACTGCCGAGAAAGCGTTTGATCCGCTGTCCTTCTTTGATCAAGCAGTCTCCCTGCTTCCGGACCCTCCGCTGGACGGAAAGCTGATCGCCGAGTCCTTGGAGTGGTTGGAGTGACGGTGTCTGTGCCATTTCCGATGTGCGCGGAAGAATGAAGCGCAGCAGGTGGTGTCATAGTACTGGCGAATCGAGCTGTACGGGCGTGCCGGCCAACATGCGTTGCAGCCGACCAGACTATCGCGACTCGATCAGCTCAGCCGCACCGTTGGGCGGCATCTATCCTAGCCACATCCACTGAACAGCCTTCGGGAACGGGGCGCCACCCGGGTATATCCTGCGCACGGTCCTATCAGGCCGATAGACGAAACCCCAAACAAACGATCACTCCAAATCTGCGCAGATCTGCGTTAATCTGCGTCCCAACCCCTCCCTCCTTCGTTACAATTCGCCTTAATCTGCGTCTCGACCTCTCCCCCTGTTTGTGGAAATTCGTGAAACTCGTGGCCCAAAAAACCTGAGTCCAGTGTCTTGGCTTCGCCCCCATAGCGGCGACTGACGGGTGGCAGGCCATTCATCGCCTGCCACAACCGTCCCTCTGTAAGTACATCAGACGCCCGTACGGTCCGGGTGG
>JAFGFB010000269.1 GCA_016931315.1 Anaerolineae bacterium | reverse complement strand
TGCAGGTGTGATTTTCGTGAACGGGGCTGCGCCCCGTTCACGAAAATCACAAAAAGAACCATCCTCTGCGCCTTTTTGGCACGCCCAAGTGTCTAAACTTAGTAAATATATGGTATAATTCCCGCAGAGCATAACCGCGGATTTTCCCCGCGGCAAAGGCGTGAGCATGATATTCAAGGATCTGGATTTACATCCACGCGTCCTTGCTGGTTTGGGAGCATCAGGCAACGAATCTCTCACACCGGTGCAGGAGCAGGCGCTTCCGCCCATCCTTGAGGGACGCGATGTTCTAGTAATCGCTCCTCGGACTGATGGCGAGAGGCTGGCGTTTGTGTTGCCTATCCTCCAACATACCCTCTTTGGATCGCGGGGACGCATACAAGCCGTGATTCTCACTCCCACACAAGAATTGGCACAAACGATCATTGATACTATCCAGGATCTAGGGCAACACACGCGCGTGCGAAGCCTGGTGCTGTGTGATGGACCAATACCGCCACAAATTGCAACGTTACATGATGGCGTAGAGGTTATCGTCGCCTGCCCAGCCAGACTGCTTGAACATTTGAATCGCGGAAGTATTGACCTTTCACGCGCGGGGCTGCTCGTGCTCGAGGATATTGACCGGTTTTGTGATATGGGCTTCTTGCCTGACCTATGGCGCATTCTTAAGGCAACGCCCACAGAACACCAAACCCTGCTCTTTGCCACTACAGACAACGAGGAGTTGCGCAAGACCGCACAAACGCTGCTACGTGAACCTATTACCGTGCAAATCGGTGAGGTAGTCTCGGTGCCAGCTATCACTCACCAGTTCTACCCTGTAGACGCAGAAGCCAAGACCGAGGCGTTGCTTGCTCTTCTGGATTCAGGTGAGATTCCCTCCGAAGCCTTGTTAATCTTCTGCGAAACGCGCTTCCGCGCCAGACGGTTGGGCGAGAAACTGAAACATGCGGGCTATGCTATAGCGATATTGACTGATGAGCTCTCACCCAAACGACGCAATATCGCCATTGAGGGATTTCGACAACAAACGTCCAGAATCATTGTCACTACAGACGTAGCGGCACAGGGACTCGATGTCACCTCAATCGCCCATATCATCAATTTCGATATGCCTGCGACCGCAGAAATCTATTTGCACCGCAGTGGTCGCACCGCATATAGCAAATCATCCCCCACCGCTATCAATCTTGTCGCGGCAGAGGATGATGAAATCGTTGCTGCCATCACGCTGGAATTAGGCGAACGCCCCCGGTACCGTACCCTGCCCCAGAATTTCGAATAAGAAGCGCTCAAGCCGCCGGCAACCAGATTGTAAAGGTGCTGCCCTTACCCGGCGCGCTCTCCAACGTGATTTGGCCACCATGACCTTGAATAATCCGCTGCGCGATACTCAAGCCCAGGCCAACACCGGGAAGTGGCATTGCAGAGGCCGCGCTACCACGGAAGAACAGGTCGAAGATTCGTTCGCGCTCTTCGAGAACGATCCCTGGTCCGGTGTCTGACATCAATAACATGACTCCGGATTGCGTCCCCTGAATCGCAGGTTTCACCTCAAAACGGACCTGCCCGTCGGGAGGTGTGAAACTCAACGCATTGTCGAGGATTTCCTTCAACGCGTGCGTCAGTCGCTCCGGATCCCCCTTGATTGCCGGCAGGTCAAGAGGCAGTGGCATGACCTGAAAGGTTGCCACCTGCGCAGCTGCCCGCCCCTGACGATATGCGGTGAGGTCCTCGATTAATCGAGAGAACTCAATTGGAAGCCAATCCGTAACGCCAGGTTCGGTCTCCAAAGCCGCAACATCCAGGAAATGCTGCACCAGACGCAGCAACTGCTCAGTAACCACTCCCGCCCGCTGCAAGTAATCGGCGGCACGTTCTGAATCAGGCTGCCGTCGCAATAGCTGTAGATACAGCTGCAAGGTTGTCACAGGAGTTCGCAATTCGTGTGAGACGTTATTCAGAAACTGCTGACGCGCACGCTCAAAACGTTTGCGTGGGCTAATATCATGATGGCTCACAACGCTACCCACCCGTCTTCCGGCGGCGTCATACACAGGCGCAATCGTTGCAGCAGCATCATAGATAGCGCCATCCTTACGCAAAACAGGTATTTCGCCTTCCCAATTACGTCCCTGATGCAGCGTTGTCTCAATAGCGCCCCAAAGCCCAGCCGTCCCTTGTGTCAAAGACATCAAGGACTGTCCCATAACCTCAGCAGCTGTAAAGCCCGTCAAGCGCGAGTAAGCGGGATT
This sequence comes from Anaerolineae bacterium, assembly GCA_016931315.1. Lineage (GTDB taxonomy): Bacteria > Chloroflexota > Anaerolineae > B4-G1 > SLSP01 > JAAZNO01. The sequence goes on along the minus strand of JAFGFB010000269.1, from coordinate 4,781 downwards.
GCTATAACGCACGCGCATTTCATCATCCACCATAATAATCGCATCGGCAATGCTACGCAGGAGCGTCTCGCTCTTTTCCTGTTCAGCGCGGATCTCGGCGGTGCGCGCAGCGACCTCAGCCTCCAGCCCCTCGACCAGCGCAGCCTTTTCGATGGCGATAGCAGCCGCACTTACCAGCGGCAGTGCGCGCTGAATATGTTCGCTGGCAAAGAAACCCGGCGTGTCGCCATGAAAACGCAGCACTCCCAACACCCGGTCCTGCAAACAGATAGGCAACACCAGGTAGGAACGAATCCATGCTGTAGCTTCGAAAATCTGCCACCGGGGTTCCACGAACGTATCATCAATCAAAACTGGCGCGCGGTTCCTGACGGCTTCCATATCAATCGGCAGCTGCGAGATGTTGTGAATAACCGTACGAATATATGCCTCAGCATCATCCTGGTCATAACCAGACCAACGCACTGGGCGCAACATATCATTCTCTAGTAGTGCGATGTGAGCCGTACGATATGGAACAATCCGCTGAGCCTGATTCAGAATCTCCTCCAAAACAGATTCAAATCCAATCTGGGAAGTCAACGCAAGGGTAACTTCACGCAGCGTTTCCGCCAATATTCGCTGACGTTGCTCTTCCTCCAACAATGTACGGCGTTCTTCCTCAATTCGGCGCCGCTCAATGATTTCCTGACGCAGGTGTTCATTTGTGTGGCGCAAGCCATCGAGATTCTCCCGCAGCTGCACAGTCATGAGATTGAACGTACGTGCCAGATGCCCCACCTCATCCGCAGACTCGACATTGGCTTCAACGTCAAGATTCCCTCGGGCAATCTGCTCCGCAACGGCAGTCAAGTGTATCACCGGACGCGTCAACCAATTAACAACCCAGAATGCCAGGGCCGTGACAAGAACGGCGACCAACACTGCCAAAATCACGGTTACCTGTACGGCGTGATTGATAGGACGCAGAAATGTTTCCTGCGATTGCGCGAAGACAACATACCAGGGGTGATTTTCTAAGCGCACGACCGCAAGCGCTTCCAGCGGCGTTGTCCCATCATGCGCATCTGCCGCGAAAAACGGCTGCTGGTCGGATGCCAGCAACCCGGAATAGAAACCAGGCACGTCCGTGCTTAACGCTTCCAAAGGCAGGTTGGGCAAGCGCCCAGCGTCCCGCAGTACCTCAGCAATCTCAGGCTCAAGGGGGATCACCGTTTTGAAAACGAGATCGGGGGCAGTATCGTGGGCCAACCGTAGGCCATTCTCATCGAGTAGCACTGCAAAAGAACCCTGACCCGCACTCCCGCGCACCTGAGTAACCAATTGCTGTAAGAATCCCACGCTATAACGTACCCGCAATACACCTACGATCATTCCAACATCATTGAGAATGGGAGCACTAAAGTGAAAGTAAACGCCACCGACGCGCTCAGCAAAGCGCACCGGAGAGAGATAGGGCAAACCCGTTTCCATCGGGCGGCGAAAGTAATCTGTCTCAGACTCATCCTGACCAATGTAGGGCAGCGAGGTATCGGCGATATTGCGACCAGCTTGGTTCAAAATCCCATAAGATTCAATATGGAAGAGGTCCTTGCGGCGCAAGGTATTCAGCACTTCGAGAATCGAAGTCTCTTGCAGTGCCAGGGTTTGTTCTGCGGGGCTTAGCGACACGAATTCAGAAATCTCTGGAAGCAAAGCCTCGGCACGCACCGTCCGCAGGTTGGTACTGAGGAAAGCATCAACACTGGTAGCAGTACGCAGAGCGGCCGCGTAGAGCGTCTGATTGGCTTCTCCCAATAATGCCTGGCGTGTTGAGCGCGTGTAGAGCAGCACCAATGCCAGCAATGCGACAAACATCACCCCCAAAAAAGCCAGGGCAATCTTGGTGCGAAGCGTATAAGGACCACGCGAAGCAGATTCAGGAATCACTCGCCAAGCACCCCTAAAGCCGCTTGTTGCGCCTCGGACATCAGTTCCGGTATCGAACGTTCGGTGGTGAGCACCTGAAGTAGCATCTCATTATAGATGCGCCAGAGTTCCTGCGGTTGATTCTGCCATTGAGGCAAAACCGTCAAATTGGGATTATGCAACAATTCAGTGATGAAGGTCTGCATCGCAGGATCCACTGTAGGATACAGGGTCTCAAGTGCCGGGCGTGTCGTTGGCAAGCGTCCCAAAGTCGGATAGATCAATGCCTGCACGTCATCGCGCACCAAAAACTTGAGCCACTCCACAGCAAGTTCAGGGTGCCGGCTCTGTTTCAACACCGCGTAAATCACATTACCAACCACGAGATTGGCTTTTTGACCACCAGCAGGATATGGAACCGGCGAATACCGACAGTCTTCACAGCCAGTTTCAAGCGCCCATTGCGGATGCCAGCTGCCCGCGATCTGGTAAGCGGAAAGTCCTCGAAACAACTGCTCGTAGACCTGTCCCTCATCAGGGTTGAAGGCAAGTCCCGGAGGCGTATATCGGTAAATCTCCCGCAGAAATTCCAGGGCAGGAATAGCTTTTGGATCATCAAAATTGGGACGCGTGCAATTATTCACACAGATCTCCGCGCCAGACTGCGCCATCAACACACCCACGCGAAGCGCACTGCCCACAGAAGTCTCCACGGGACCTTGAAGAGTGTACCCATAATATGCCCCCTTCCCCTGCGCAGTAATGCTGCGCGCTTCCGCCAACAGTTCCTCCCAAGTCTCTGGAGGGCGGTCGCAATCCAGACCGGCAGCTTCCACAACCTCGCAATTACGTTCAAAGCCAAAGACACCCGTGAAAGCCGGCAAGCCATAGAGTTGACCGTCCTGCAAAACGGCCTGATACGTGCCGGGCAGCAAATCATCATAGATATCCGCTACCTGCGTATCTATAGCCACCAGTCCATCAGCGGTGATGAAAGGCTTGAAGAAATTCTCACCCACGACAATATCGGGAGCAGTGCCTGCCAGTAGTGCGTTGAACAGATTCTGACGTAGGGCTTCATCCCAACCATGGAACTCCAAGCGCACGGTAACACCGGGATGTTCTTTTTCAAATTGCTCAACAATGTAGCGACCATAACGCCCCTCCCCCTCAGGATCAGAACGCGCAGTCTCCATCGTCCAATATTCTGCCCAAACAACCAGTTCAACAGGGTCTTCCGGGGAAGCAGCAACGTCCGGTAACGTCGGTGTGGTGGTCGGTAATTCCTGAGGTGTAGGACCGGTGCAGGCAACAAGCAGCAACGCCAGGCACAATCCAATCATACGATAATGGCTTCTCATAAAACTCTCCATGATCAAACCTAAACCTACGCGGTCCAGATTTACCTGCACCCGTGCCCAAGAATGGCTTGAGTCTCCGAGATCTAATGCTCCTGGCGCGGCATATCCCGGCTCACGATAACATCAATCTCCTCACCAAAAACGTCTGCGAGCACGACCTGATTCATCACCACCGGCGCTTCAAGCTCTACCGCACGAAGCTGCGTCAACAGTTCAAAGATACGCGGCTTGGGCACAGGCGCTGCCGTGTAAACCGGCACAAGGGGGTGAATCCCCCCCCGAACACGCACAGTGCTCGCTACCATTCGACGGGGGTCCGTCAGTTCACGTTTGACGTACTCGGGGCCACGCTTGCAGCTATTCCCTTCTACACTCAGCAGAGTATTGCCCTCACGTGTCACTTCCAGAGTACAGCCCATTGGGCAGGTGATACAAATCATTTTTTCGGTAACAGGCATGGCTTTTTACCTCTTTATACAGGCTAAATCCGAAGTTCCTGTGCGAGTGCACACAAGATGAAAAGCGAGTGCATTTTACTTTGGCGTCACACTGACCCGGAGCTCTTTTGCCTTACGCACAGCATCATAATCCTTAGCCTTGAGCATCAGACTCACCATCTCACCCGGTCGAGCGTAGCGCTCAACCTTCCGGGCAATCAATGTGTCACCGTCGGTTACCTGCACAGTGACAGGTTGCTCCAAAGGGCGCGTGACACGCATCTGCAACATAACGCTGTCTTGAGTCAACGTCTCAGGATCAATCCGGTGCGGCACCACGTAACGCACGTTATCGCCTGCCTTAGTTGGCACATAGGCAGGCTCCATATTGCAACAACCAGTCGCGTACATAGCGGCACGCTTGCCCGCAGTCCGCCCAGCCTGAGTCACCCAGTCCACGAGATCGTAGACGTGAACCACATTGCCGGCAGCAAAAATGCCGGGGACATTGGTGAGGAAACCATCATCCACAAAGGGGCCAGCGGTAACCGGGTCAAGCGCAACCCCCGCCTTCTTGGAGAGCTCATTCTCAGGAATCAAACCCACAGAGAGCAATAACGTATCACAAGGGATTATCTCCTCAGTGCCGGGGATGAACTGCCATTTATCATCTACAGCCACTGCCTCTACTGCCTCTACACGATCCTTTCCGATAATGCGTTTGACGGTATGTTGAAGTTGCAAAGTGATATCGAAATCCAGCAAACACTGAACATAGTTGCGGCTCAAACCGCTGAGATAGGGCATCACTTCCAGCACCCGTTCCACTTTGGCGCCCTCAAAGGTCAGGCGGCGCGCCATAATCATGCCAATATCTCCGGAGCCAAGGATGACGAAACGGCTACCAGGCATATAGCCTTCGACATTGACCCAGCGCTGAGCGGTCCCTGCAGTGAAGACGCCTGAGGGACGGGGACCCGGGATGCGTATTTGTGCCCGCGTGCGCTCGCGACAGCCCATCGAGAGCACAATCGCTTTCGCCGTGAGCTCCTTGAAGCCGGTGCGTGTGCCGGTA
>JAFGFB010000268.1 GCA_016931315.1 Anaerolineae bacterium | reverse complement strand
GGAACCGTCTCGAGCAGAAAAGCGCCCGAATACCACAAATCACAGGCTTCACGCACCGACAAACCTTGCCGATAAGCCCAGCTTACTTTGTCCTGGACGAATCGCCAGAGCAGTCCCTGATACTCGGTAAAGGCACCATCTCGTGGATGATAGCTTTCATCACATTCCAGTTCTTGGGCTACAGCCACATACGTCTCCAGCCACCAATCCGGCGCCGGCGCGGCGTCCATCATGAGCAGACGCCATAGCATGTGGACAAACGATACGCACGCGGCCGTTGACGCCGAGTCGTTGTGTGTCATCATCGCCGAAAGAGCGGTGTCCACCCACACATCGCTCGAACCTGACCGGATATGTGGAATGAGCATCGGAGCAATACGCATCAATGCCCCATTGCCGGCAGACTTGGGGCCACAGCGGTACCAATCAAGTCCAGCCTTGTAATTGGCGATGAACCCTTTCACCGTGCCGCCAATGCCAAAAATCTCACCCCCGCAAAATCGCTCCGCCACGCGCTCGGGCTTGAATTCGCCATCGGTGATCATCTGATCGAGCGTCCAGAAAGCCATTTGCGTATCGTCGGAGGGCAAGCCAACTGGGCGGTCATCTGCATAACGGTTTGGAAGGTAATCGCGGATTTCCCCATAGCGGGCACGGCGCTGCTCCGGCAACATACTCTCTGACGTATTGCCGAGTGCGTCGCCAACAGCCAGACCCAGCATCATCCCTTCAACCCGGTCGAAATCAAAACCCTGTGGCAGCGGGCCGGGCGACACGTCGAATAGCGCGCCGCGCTTTAGATCAATCTGGCCCGTCTCGAACAACCAGGCCAAGATCCGGACATTATCAGACAAGATTACCTCCCGCATGAGATAGTCTCCGCACGCTTCAAAATCTCCAAGACAAACTCGCCGTACATATCATGCATGGGAAGGTCCAAATCCACTTTCAGCCTGCGCCGCTTGGCCACAACCTGGGTCTGAGTCACAGGATTCCAGCCTGGCTTTTCGACCTCTTCCCAATACACGCCTACCCCTCTCTTCTGCCAGTTGGGCAAGTCGTTGAAATTGATGCCGTGTTGAAACAGCAACTCGTTCTTATCCGCCACAGACATCCCTACCAACCTGGACGTCGCCTCTTCAACCGAGGAACCCTGTTTTCGAAGCGCCCAATAACAATGAGCGTTCAACGCGTTCCGATGGGCATCCTCATGCCGCCATTGAAAGTAGTCGACCACATCCTCCACCCGGGGAAGCTGCGATAATCGGCAATCAAAACAGGCCAGGTCACCGATCAACAACGAAAACTTGGCGCTCGCCTCACCAGCCAGGATCGAGGTGTACTTGCGGACTTTTCTGGCAAACGTGTCTTCACTGGGATGAAACAGCAGTGATATTTCATCGCTCTCTGTGTATCCGTAGATCACTCTGAAACCGCAGTCCATCAAGTGGCTGGTGGTCCCGGTCATATAATCCCTAAACTGGACATCAAAGGGTGCTTGAAACTTGCGGGTTTCCTTCGTCAAGCGTGTAAAGTTGCGCCCATCCAGCCTGGCGACAATGTGTATACCTGGCAATACACAATGGTCGTGTGCCGTTTCAAAAACCCTCAACCTGGCATCAAGCTCGTCGAATTTCATCTCTCGATTCCTCGCCTACTATTGATTCATGTCACTCCACTGTTTTTCGCAACTCTTCAAACAAGTTCACCAATTGTTCTAGTCGGTAATGACCGTTCAATCCGCTAGGATTTGGCAATACCCACAACTTGGAATCACCCACTACCTCATTCTGCTGCCCCGGTTTGGCCTGGGGGCAACGGAACGCCCGGCGGTACGCCCCAATGCCCAGCACGGCAACGAACTTGGGGTCGAAGCGTTTTGCCTTCACAGTCAGGTGTCTTGCGCCCTCTTCCAGTTCCTCCGCCGTCAACTCATCGGCCTTCGCCGTAGCGCGTTCGACGATGTCTGTGATACCATAGCCAAGTTGCACCAACTCACATTCCTCACATGGCGACAACAAGCGCGGCGTGAAACCTGCACGGTGAAGCGCTTGCCAGAATCGGTTGCCTGGCCGCGCAAAATGATGTCCCACTGCGGCTGAGTACAGCCCTGGGTTGATGCCACAGAAAAGCACGCGCAATCCTGGCGCAATCACATCAGGTATGGTTAGCTTGCTCATTCCATATCTCGACGCGATCCAATAGCCCTATATCCTTCATCTCTTGGCCTTATGCGCCACATTCTCCCAGAGCCAGCCATCGGGCAAAAGTTGCCCGGTCTCGCTCGCTCTTTTCAGAAATCAGCTTTTCCAGGTGTAACAAATTTACCGGCCGCAAAATAACCTGGGCACAGCCCGCTCCATAGAGTGGGTCGTGGATGCCTATCCTCGCCTCTTGCGCATTGGCGTCAGTCGTCGGGTAAAGAATGGCAGCACGTTTCAAGCTCTGCCCCATGGCATAGATGGCCAACTGGTAAAGCATCTCGCGCGGCAGGCCCTTTTCC
>JAFGFB010000267.1 GCA_016931315.1 Anaerolineae bacterium | reverse complement strand
TTGTGTGATTGTGCTCGTGGGGTGTAGCCTACTGCTGCCATTGCTGCCTCGATCCGTTCGCGGAGGTTCTGGCTCACGGGGCCTGTTTCGCGGAGTGCGCGCGAGACAGTGGCGGTGGAGACTCTGGCATGGCGGGCAACATCGGCGAGCGTTGGGCGCTTTTCCCTTGTCATCTCGTATTTCTCCTTCATAACTGACACACGGTTCTTCCGTGATCATTTGGAAAATCAGAAAGTGATTGAAATAATTATACTGTAATATTTCTGAAAAATCAAGAAAGGATTTGACAAAAACAGAGAAAACATATATAATTCATACACCTTTTGATATGTAATTTTCATATCCTGTGTTAATCCCATATCTGACAAGAAGAATAATTTGTTTGCCTATGTCAATGAAATCGCATACTCGGCTTGTTTCTGATTACAGGAGGTGTCAGGATTTGGACTTGTGCTAGAGGTTATCCCCCTCGTTTTTGCCCCTGTGCTTCTGGGGAGCCTGTGCAGAGACAGGCACCAGAACGATTGTTATCCACTTAGTCAAATTTAGGAGGAAACTCATGAAACGGCTCTATACTTTTATGTCCATTTTTGTCTTGCTGTCGTTGATGTTGGCCGCGTGTGCCAAACCAACCCCGACAGCGGCGCCGGCCGCGCCAGTTGGCGGTGGTGCGCCCGCCGAGCCACCAGCCCCCGCCCCTGTGACGCTCAAGATGGTGGCGTGGGACATCGGCACGACCCCATATTGGCAGGCTGTCATTGATGCTTATGTCGCCAAGAACCCCAATGTCACGATAGAATTGATCGATGTTACTTCGGCGGAGTATCAGGATAAGGTCAACGTTATGCTCTCCGGTGGCGATAAGTCGGACATCGTCACGGTCAAAGATATCCCCGGCTATTCTGCAATGTTGACCCGGAACCAGATCATCCCGTTGAACAGCTACGTCGAGGCCGACGGGCTTGATCTGAGCGTCTATAGCGGTGCGGCTGAAGAACTAACCTTCGAAGGCTCGATCTATGCGCTTCCGTTCCGCAGCGATATTTGGATTCTCTACTATAATAAAGACATCTTCGACCGGGCCGGTATCGCTTATCCGGACAACGATATGACCTGGGCCGAGTATGACGACCTAGCCCGCAAGTTGACCAGTGGCAGCGGCGCAGACAAAGTGTACGGCGCTCATCATCACACTTGGCGCTCGACTGTGCAGTTGGCGACTGTGCAGGATGGTAAAAATACGGTGATTGCCACCGACTACAGCTTTATGAAGCCGATCTACGACATGATCGTGGGGATGCAGAAGGACGGCATCATCATGGACTACGGTTCGCTGAAGGCCGGTAACATCCACTACTCGGGCGTCTTCAAGAACGAGCAGATTGCTATGCTCCCCATGGGATCGTGGTTCATCGGCACCATGATTGCGGCCAAGAACGATGGCGAGGTCGATTTCAACTGGGGCGTGGCGAAGTTCCCGCATCCCGAAGGGGTGGCCGCTGGCACGACCGCCGGCACGCTGACGTCTTTGGCCATCAACGCGAACTCGGAAAACAAGGATGCTGCCTGGGACTTCATCAAATTCTACAGTGGCGTCGAAGGCGCCAAAGCCCTGGCAAAGACCGGTAACCTCCCGGCGCTGCGCACTGCCGAGGTGCTCGACATTTTCGCTTCTCTTGAGGGGGTTCCGTCCGAGGCCACCGAGGCCTTGCAGACCGTAACCGTCCGGCTCGAACTGCCCATGCATCCCAAAGTGGGTGCGGTCGAACAGATTCTGAACGAGGAGCACGAACTGATCATGACGCAATCCGTCTCTGTGGACGAAGGAATTGCGTCGATGACAGAGCGTGTTTCAGAGGCGATGGCCGAATAGCGCCGCTGCCGGTGTCGTTATGGGGAAGTCTCGTCTACCGGCGAGGCTTCCCCCACAAAATCTCAAGAGATCGTTCAGGGACTTATAAACACTATGCAATTCACCTATCCGAAACAGAAAAAGGCCGGCACTGGGCAGAAAACGCTCAAACAAAACCTGATTGCCTATTCCTTTATCCTCCCCAATTTGCTGGGGTTTGCGGCATTCACGCTGATCCCTATGGCCTTTTCACTTGTCCTTGCGTTTATGCACTGGGATGGGGCGAATGTGGTGACATGGGCGGGATTGGATAACTTCAGGCGATTGACCCAGGATGAGACTTTTCGTATCGCCTTAGGCAACACCTTCTACTATGTCATTGGGACAGTGCCCCCGACGATGATTGCGTCGCTGGCCTTGGCGATGCTTCTCAACCGACCCTTGCGCGGTAGGGATTTTTTCCGCACCACCTTTTTCTTCCCGTATATAGCGTCTCTGGTCGCGGTCGCTGTCGTCTGGAATATGCTTTTCCATCCGGCGATGGGACCGGTCAATCAATTGCTGGTGACCTTGGGGGTGGAGAGTCCGCCGCGCTGGACCGCATCTGTGGATTGGGCCATGCCTACCGTCATCATGGCGAGCATTTGGAAAGGGATGGGGTATTACATGGTGATCTACCTGGCGGCGCTGCAAGGCATACCGCCCTATCTCTACGAAGCCGCCGACATCGATGGCGCGAGTGCCTGGCAAAAATTCCGCTACATCACCTTGCCCATGTTGACCCCAGCGACCTTTTTTGTCAGCATCATGCTTACCATCGCATCTTTCAAGGTCTTTGATCTGATCATGGTCATGACCGGTGGTGGACCAGGGCGCGCGACCAACGTGTTGGTGATACATACCTATAACACAGCCTTTAGAGAGTTCAGATTTGGCTACTCCAGTGCTATTGCGATGGTATTGTTTGTAGTCGTCTTAATTATCACAATTGTGCAGTTCCGCATGGAAAAACGTTGGGTCAGCTACATGTAGGCGCGGGAGGCGAGAGTAGATGTACAGTTTATCGAACCCGACCGCTGGTAGAGAGAGCGAATTCACCTCCCGCCGTTTTAGAAGTGGGTTTGCTAAGGTTGGCACCTACGTTCTTTTGTGCGCGCTGGCCGTGCTGATGTTGTTGCCCTTCCTGTGGATGTGCTCCGCTTCACTTAAGCTAGATAAGGATGTTTTCCGTTTCCCGATACAGTGGATTCCTGAGGTCCCGCAATGGAATAATTATGTGAAGATATGGACGCAGATTCCTTTTCTCACTTTCTTTGGCAATACTGCCAAACTGACGGTCATTATCACACTGCTCCAGCTCTTCACGAGCAGTTTCGCGGGATACGCTTTCGCCAAACTCGATTTCAAGGGCCGGGACTTGATTTTCCTCGCGTACATCGCCAGCATTGCGATCCCCTGGCAGTCCTATATGGTGCCGCAGTTTATCATCATGCGCAAATTTGACCTGGTCGATAAGCACATGGCGTTGATTCTGCTGCAGGCGTTTTCGGCGTTTGGTGTCTTCTTGATGCGCCAGTTCTTCATCAGCATCCCCAACGACATCATCGACGCGGCACGCATCGATGGGTTGAGCGAATACGGCATCTACTTCCAGATTATGCTGCCCCTCTCCAAACCCGCTCTCGCGACGCTGACCATCTTTACGGCGGTCTTCGTGTGGAATGATTTTATGGGGCCGCTGATCTATCTAAACTCCCAATCCCTCAAAACCATTCAGCTCGGTCTGCGTATGTTCATCATGCAGTACTCTGCCAACTACGCCTTGATCATGGCTGCATCGCTTGTATCGCTAATCCCTGTGACGGCGCTCTTTCTCGCCTTCCAGCGATTTTTCGTCGAGGGTATTGCGACCACTGGCATCAAGGGTTAACACAGAGTACTTAGCCTGACCGAAAACGCGCCGCTTTGTTCCTCAAGGATAGAGCGACGTCCCCATTGATTGTCGAGTTGCGCTGCGCCGTGTTGGGAAGTACAATCTCGTTATGTTTTGATTTCCCACAGGAGGGACAGAATGAAAGGCATTGCTAAATCCTACGCTGCATTGCGCGCCTATTGTGAGACCGTTCCCCTCGTGGATTGCCACGACCATGCTGAACAGTGTGGGCCGAACCAAAAGGACCCGTTCGAGATGTTCGTCAACGGCTATTTTGCCAGTGATCTGCACAGCGCTTCCTCAGATGCTGATATGGCCGTGTTAGCCGATGCCGAACGTTCGCTGGAAGAGCGTTGGCCAATCCTCGAATGGGCATGGAAACGCGCGCGTTTTACCGGTTACGGGATGATGGTCCGCCGTGCGCTCAAGGAATTCTATGGCGAGGATGAACTGACGCTCGCCGCGCTTCAGCGGATGCAGGATAAGCTGCTGAACTATGAGGACGAGGCCTTTTTCGACAGCGTGCTCGAAAAGGCCAACATTGCTGTTCGTATCCTGGACGTCTGGCCCGATGTGCGTAAAGTCCTCGACGGCACGCTCAAGCTGACCCCGCGCGGGCGGCTGGCGATCTCGCTGCCGGGCTATCATGCGGTGCGCAGTTACGAAGACGTGCAGGCGGTTGGAAACGTTGTGGGGCGAACGATTACCTCACTGGATGAATACCTTGACGTGTGCCGCGTCATCTTCGAGGAACATAAAGCGTATGGCGCGGTCACGCTCAAGGATCAGAGCGCCTACAATCGCACTCTTGATTACGGCAACCCCACGCGCGCTGAGGCCGAAGCTGTTTTTAACTGGTTTATGGAAGACCCGCGCCGCAGCGCCTCCTATCCCGACGGCGTCAAACCGCTGGATGATTACCTTTTCCACGCCTTCATGCGCATGGCGCGCGATTTGGATTTACCGGTACAGATTCACACCGGACACATGGCCGGGATTCGCAATGACATCGTCAAAACCAACGCGATCGGCCTGACCAAACTTATCGAACTGCACCGCGACGTGCGTTTCGACCTCTTCCACGCCAACTGGCCTTACAGCGGCGAGTGGCTCTACCTTGGTAAGAACTATCCCAACGTGACGCTCGATTTCTGCTGGGCCAACATCATCGATCCCATCTACTGCCAGAACCTCTTCAAGCAGGCACTTTCCAGCGTGCCGCACGGCAAAATCCACGGCTATGGCTCCGATGTCGGCGGCAGCAGTGTGGATATGGCCTGGGCGCATGCGCAAATTGCCCGCGACAACATTGCCATCGCCCTGTCGGACCTGGTTGAAATCGACTACCTCAGCATGGACGAAGCCAGAGAGGTGGCCTACGCCTGGCTCTTCGGCAACGCCAATAACTTCTTTCGGTTAGGCTTATGAATGGCTCCGTGCGGTGAAACTGGCGAGTGTGAAACTCGCCAGTTTGTGTTAACGAAGTAAACTCAATCTATACGCCTTTTCTACCGAATAAAACCGGATCAAATCGCGTTATACTGATAGAAAAGCGAGTGGCAAGGTGAACATAGCGGCATTACCGGAAAAAACTGAGCTTCAGTGGATCGCGCAGGCGCAGAAGGGTGATCGTCACGCCTTTGGCGAACTGGTCTATCACTATCGCGAAAGCGTGATCAACGTGGTGTACCGGATGTGCGGCGATGCCAATCTGGCGGAGGACGCCACACAGGAAGCATTTATCCGTGCCTGGCAGCACTTGCCGCGTTACCAGCCCCGGTCGCCGTTTCGCAACTGGCTGTATCGCATCGCCACAAATGCCGCACTGGATGCTTTGCGGCGTGAGCGCGCTACCGTGGACATCGACGCTCTGCCGCTGGCTGCGTCAGGTTTGGACCTGGAAGCTACCGTCGAACGCGGCGAACGCGTTGCACAGGTGCGGCAGGCTGTGCTGGCGCTAGCGCCTGCGAGTCGCGTCGTGCTGATTTTGCGGGAGTACGAGGGATTGTCCTACAA
>JAFGFB010000266.1 GCA_016931315.1 Anaerolineae bacterium | reverse complement strand
TGTGGCTTCGCATTTGTCATCGCCGGGAGTGTTATCTGCCACATCCAGCGTGGTATTCACTGTATAGGTCGACATTGCCGTCGTCACGGCGAACGACAGGCCTTGCTCTGTGAGAAAGACCAGGTCATCCAGTTGGTCATTATTGAGGCGTAGCGGTACTACCGCTGCGATCCCCTCGCCTGTACTGAGTGTCGCCAGCGTTCCAGGCGCCATGACTTGCTCAAAAGTTCCTGCCGGCGTCATCCACTGTCCATCGGCGGCAAGAATCTGTGCCTGATCCTGCGCTATTGCCAGTAGCTCGGTCGCGGGAAGGCTGGAGATTCTCAGCGGTAGCAGCCTGCCTCGACCGTTGGTTGCTGAGGAAATCTGGCCAAGTTCCACACCACTGCGGTCGAACAAGCGGATGGCGCCATCTGCTCCTAGCAACGCAATCTCCTGTGTCTGGGCATCGTTAGTGTAAAAATCGCCCAGCGCCAACGAGACGGGTGTGAAATCCAATGCGAAGCTTTCCAGCGTCGCGGTGCTCGCCTCCACATCCAGTTGGTCATGACCGTGTAGGATGACGAGTGTGCTCCCGGCGGCGATAGCGAGGTCGTAGGGGAAGGCATCATCCAGTTCTCCAATGGCAAGCGCCACAGCGGGTTTAGAGAGTTCGTAGATTTCAGGTGGCGAAAGCACCGCGCCATCCCGCCCGGCGAAGACGAGCAGTTGCGCCCCTGTGGGCATTTCAACCGCTGCGGCGAGGTCGCTTAGCCCATCCTGGCGGTAGAGTTCGCCTGTCGTGAGGGCGGTGAGCGTGCCGGGTAGTTTCAGCGTTTCGAGCGCACCGAAGCCTTCGGCGCCTTTCCCTGGCAGCAACCAGAGCACTTCGCCGCCACGTGCTGCTGCAACCAGGTCGGGTAAGCCATCGGCATTGAAGTCTCCCGCGTAGAGGAAATCAGGCGCGCCGGGCAGCTCCTGTAGCGTGGGTGTTGCGGCGAAGGACACGGCATCGCGGGAGTTCCGTGCGTTGCCGTGGTAGAAGGCTAACCGCCCGCCCGTCTCCGCAGCGTAACCTGCTACGAGATCCGGCATGTCGTTTTCGTCGAAATCAGCGGCGGCAAGCGTCAAGGGTTGGCCCAAGGCTGCCTGTAAACCAATCTCTGCTGCGCTATCTAGTCCCGGTGTGACTGTCAGATTCACCCAGGGACCCTGAACATTCTGCACCCCTACGAGCGCTTGCGCGGCATTTGCCGGCGAAGGAAACAGGACTGTACTCTGACTCGCAAGTGCCATCGCACATATCAGCAGCGCTCTCAAAATCCAGGGCTGGGGTTGTCGGCTCATCATTCACTCCTTTTATGCTGTCTGATTATTGAACTGGCGAGAGATGGAGGTCTGTCAAATCTGGCGCTTATTGGCGTTGCCAGGGTGTGAAGCGCAAGTTTCACGACTGCCATGCCTGGATCAGCTCGATGCCCAGGTTGACCAACTGCTCCAGTGCCGCCGGATCGAGCAGTTGCGCATTCTGCAGGTCAATCTGGGTGCCTCGCGGGTTCATTTTTACCACCGGGGGTATTTTCGAGGGCCAATCGGTGAGCGCGCGCTCCACAGTGAATGTGAGCAACCGCCGCGCGGCGCGTTCATCCTGCGCCCAGACCATAAAGCGCTCGCGGAGTTCGCCGCTGCCAAGAGGCACCTCACGCAATCCCGGAAAGAGCGCCGCATCCTCGCCGAGCATCAACTCCATGGCTTTTTGTACAACCATACCCGCCAGGCCGCCAAGGGCTTGTGTATCAGGGATGGGACCTGCCGTGCTACGGGGTCCGATGAGGATCAGCCCATCGGCGAGCGCGGCGCTAGCGCTCTGCCAGTGTGTATGACGGCTTTGATGGGAGGTCGCGCCGCTTCCGGAAGCCGTCGGTGAAGTTGTAAGCGTACTTTCCAGCGACCAGGCGATCCCCTGTGTCCTGCCTTCGATTTGATAGCCAGAGGTGCGCCCTTCCTTGATGGATGTGCATTCCCAGCCCCGTTCGGCTGCTGCTGCCAGCAATTTCGCCGTGCGTCGCGCCCGCGCGCGGCGGTCGAGCAGGAAAATCCCGCCGATGAGTAGGGTCGTTCCTACCGAGATTAGTATTCCTAAAGTGAGATCGTTCATGTGTGCCTCCCTGGCGAGAAGTTGGAAGTGATGAATCAAGAGTTAGAACATAGGGTTTGACTCTTGATTCCTGACTTTTCATGGTACGATGTGCAAAAGTCCGCCGCCGGTGTTGTTTGATCCACCGCCAACCCATACCGCGTTAAATTGGTCCACTTGCAGTGCGGTGACATGGTTGGTGAGCAATCCATCGGCGGTCGTCCACCGGTTCCAGGCTTTCCCATCATCGGAGCTGAAAAGCCCATTTTGAGTGCCGGCATAAATCCGACCATTGAGGTCTACAGCGAGCAGATTGAGCCAGTCGCCGAAGCCTTCCTTCTGGAAGTTATACAGCACTTCTGCGTTTGCGCCATCGTAACGCACGACGCTCAGGGTGCCGCCGACGAGAAGAGTGCCGGAGGGCTCTAGCGCCAGCGCCCGCAGGTAGGCATGGGGCAGCGTGGCTTTGTCGAGGACCAGCTCTGCTTTGCCGTTGGCGTATTTCGCCAGGCCTATATCGAGAGCAATCCACATCGTCTCGCCATCTGCCAGCAATGCCTGGACGCTGTCGCTGGGCAATCCCTGGGCTTTGGTCAGGTCCATGGCTTTGGAACCATCGGCATTCAGAACGACGATGCCTTTGCTGTCATCGCCAAACCAGGCGCGCCCCTGTGCATCCACAGCGACATGGTCGTAGGAGCGCATGCCTTCGTAGGTGCTCCATTGACCGTCGCGATAACGGCTGGCATCGCCATTGATAGTGGCTGCCCACACGGTGCCGTCAGGGGCAACCGCAATCCCCGACGCCCAACTACTGGAGCCGCCAACACCATCTTCGCGGGTGAACGTCTCCCAAGGGGTATCAGGTGCAGCCGGATTGAGCTTATGAATACCGCCATCCGTGCCGACCCACAACATGCCATCCGGAGCTAGCGCGAAGGAATCCACGAAGTTTGTGGCTGGTAGATTTCCCTCTACGTTGAAGTTCACTTGCTCCTCTTCCACCAATGCGTGAAGTCCGGTATTGTTCACGTAGACTGGCGATCCGTTGTAGGGGTGCAGCGCCAACCCATATATGCCTTCTGTGTCACGGTGGAGTGCCGCGCAGGTACCGGAGCCTGGGTCGAAACGGCACAGATTCCCGCCGCCGATGCTGGCGGTACCGATCCACAAGGCGCCGTCGGAGGCAAAGACCAGGCGCCGAATATCCGACAATCCGTTTACATCCTTGCTGGCGTAGAACTTCCATTGGTTGTTCTTGAATTGCGCCAGACCACCGGAGGTGCCTACCCAGAGCGTCCCATCGGGACCAACGGCGAGTGCGTTGGCGCGTTGGTTGGGTAGCCCGTTGGCTTCGTTGTAGACCGTGACCTGGTTGCCGCTGATCTTTGAGATGCCGTTGTAACCCGAAGCCACCCAAATGTCGGTTCCGCTCACGGCGATGTCGCTGATACCATTCCAGGAGAGCCCTTCTTTATCGGTGAAGCGCGTCCATGCGCTGGTCTTCAGGTCGAGTACGCCCAAGCCTGAATAGCCAATCAGCAGGCGATTGTTTGCTGTGTCACAGATGATACGGTCCACTTTGTTTGTCTCAAGGCGTGCTTCTGGCGGGGTGATGGGCGCAGCGTCCCAGGCTCCCGTCATGGGGTCATAGAAGCTTAGCCCGAGCTGCGTGCCCACGACGATTCGCGTTGCCAGTCCGCCGCCGGCAACCGGTACATCGCAGACGGTGAGCGCGTGGGCGCTGACATGGCTCAAGCCATCCAGCGGCGTAAAAACGGTAGGAAAGCCGTCTTCGAGAGCCGGGGAGACTTCCCAAATCACCACCCCGCCGAGTGTCGCTGCGTAAATTGTCCCGTCGTAGACCAGCACATCACGTGCGTCATTGGGATTGGTATAAGGATACCATCCCGGTCTAAGTGTCGAGGTGGGCGCTGGGATGACGGGTTCGAAGAACTCGAGGGATCCGAGCAGTGCATCGAAGTAGGGGGCGACGGCATCCCATTCATCAGCTGGGGCGCCGAATAGCAGCGCAAACTGCTGCCGGGGCGCTACCATCACCAGCGCCGCCCGCCCGCGTATCGAATATCCCCCGTTGTTGCCTGAAATGTCAACCGCAAGTCCATCAATGCCGTTCACGGTAATGGGTCGCGCCGGACCCAGTGTCAGCGGTGTGCCGTCTTTCAACTCGGCATAGAGCTCATCGTTGGTTTTGTCGCCCACCATCATCGCGCCGCTAAGCGTCACGACAGGACCCAGGTCGGGGTCTGCTCCCGGAGCGACCATGTTCACCATATCGCCGAAATCTGTGAGTTCATAGCCTGGAATAACATGGAAAGCGAAGCCGCCTGCAT
Organism: Anaerolineae bacterium; assembly: GCA_016931315.1. Classification (GTDB taxonomy): domain Bacteria; phylum Chloroflexota; class Anaerolineae; order B4-G1; family SLSP01; genus JAAZNO01. The sequence goes on along the minus strand of JAFGFB010000266.1, from coordinate 7,057 downwards.
CGCTTCGGTAAACCTCGCCCAAGGTAACCGCGACTTCTGGCGTGGTTTCGGGCACCTTGGCGGCGATGGTGGTTGGCTCGGGAGTTGTTGCAGCTGGTGTGGCTGTTTCCGTCCCTTTTTCTCCACCACCCAGACTGCAAGCCAGTATCGCCAGTGATAACAGCGTGATGATAATGATAGATCGTAACTTCGACTGCATCGTTCCCTCCTAGATATGAAATTCAAAATAGTGCCTCGGAATTCGTTGAGCGAGATGGGGGCGATTGTGAGTGCTTCAGATGGACGCTTTCTATGAACAATGTTAGCAGCGGTACGTCAAAAGAACGTCAAAATGGGTATAGTTATTTCGGAAGACTCGTGTATAATTTTAAGAAAGTAATCACCTGTTGGTTGAGCAGACCTATGCCGCGACTCGTCATCAATTTATTGGGACCACTTCAAGTCGGACTTGATGGTCGGCCTGTTATTGCCTTCGCTACCGAAAAAACTCGCGCTTTGTTGGTCTATCTGGCAGTCGAGTCCGCGCAGCCTTTGCGTCGAGAGTATTTGGCAGCCTTGTTCTGGCCCGATCAGCCCGAAGAGCGCGCGCGTCACAATTTGCGCCAGGCGCTTTCGTCGTTGCGCCAGGCTATCGGCGATTCTGATGGATCCTCGAAGCCATTCCTGCTGGTGGAGCGCGAGACGCTGCAATTTGACCTTCAAAGTGCTACGGCGCTGGATGTGGCAGAGTTTGTAACATTGGCTGGGGAGCTTCGCTCCCATCGTCATCATGAGCCGGCGCGTTGCCTTCCCTGTATTCGCCGCATGCAGCGTATGGCGGAGTTGTATCGTGGGGATTTTCTGGCGGATTTTCTGGTCTCTGATAGTGAGCTCTATGAGGAATGGGTGCTGCTCAAGCGGGAATGGATGCGCCGTCTCGCATCCGAGGCGTTTGCGATGTTGGCGGATTATTCCGAACGGCGTGGTGAATTGGCTCTGGCCCGCGACTATGCACGACGCTTGGTAGAAGTCGAACCCTGGCACGAGGAGGCGCATCGCCAATTGATGCGCTTGTTGTGGGCGGAGGGCAAGCGTAGCGCTGCTATGGCACAGTACGAGGCCTGTCGCCGTATTCTTGAAACCGAATTCGCCGCCAAGCCGACAGTCGAGACTCAACAGCTTTTTGAGCGGATCAAAGCCGAAGAGCCTGATAGTGTACAGGGAGGCAGTCGTAATCGTAACGAGCCTCCTGTTGTGCCCCTGCTCCCGCAGCCCACAACGCCATTTTGGGGGCGGGAGATTGAACTGGCGGAGCTATCTGAGATGCTTGCCAACCCCGACTGCCGTATGATTACCCTCACCGGACCCGGCGGTATCGGAAAGAGCCGTCTGGCGTTAAAGGTGGCAGAGGATCAGCGCGGTCTCTTTGCCGATGGGGTGGCTTTCGTTGCGCTTGCCTCCGTGGCCGATAGTGACTGGATCGCTCTCTCCATCGCCGATGCGTTGCAGTTGCCTGTTGCGCCCGGGAATGCAGCTCGGCGCTTGCTGAACCAGCTGCGCGGCAAAGAACTTCTCCTGGTGTTGGATAATTTCGAACATCTACTCGATTGTTGCGGTGTGCTCAGTGAGTTGCTGCATGTGGCACGGAACCTCAAGATACTGGTCACCTCGCAGGAGCGCTTGTGTTTACGGGAGGAGTGGCTCTACCCGCTGAGTGGGTTGACCTATCCGGATCACGCGATGGGGTCCCAGGCGCCAGAGGCCTATGGTGCGCTGGCGCTCTTCCAACAGCGAGCAAGGCAGGTGCAGCCCCGCTTCAGCCTTAACGTGAGCGTGTTGCCTTCGATTATTCGTATCTGCCAGATGGTAGAAGGCTTACCGTTAGGCGTGGAGCTGGCGGCTGCGGCTGTTGGGGAGCAGACGTGTTCGGAGATCGCTGTAGCGCTGGAACGTACTTTTGATGCTCTGGAAAGCCCTTTGCGGGATATTCCTACACGACACCGGAGCCTGCGCGCCGTTTTTGAGCATGCCTGGGCTTTGATGACTATCAACGAGCAGCAGTGTTTTGAAGCGTTGGCGGTGTTTGTCGGAAGCTTTGAGTGTGAGGCCGCGAGTGCTGTTGCTGGTGCGAGCCAAACAGTGCTCACTGCGTTGATTGCGAAATCTCTGCTGGCTTTTGATGGGACGCGGTATCTCTGGCATGGGGTGACACGCCAATATGCCCTCGAGCGACTGGCGGTATCTGCGCGCGCTGAGGCGCTACATGACCAGCATTGCACTTTTTTCTCTTCGCGCGTGCGCGATGGTTTGGCATCGTTGGATGGCGCCCAGGGGTTGACTGCGCTTGCCGCTTGGGAGAGCGATCGCGCCAATATCAAGGCGGCCTGGTCTTGGGCAGTCTCACGATGCTATCTGGTGCATCTGGCTGAGATGGTGCAGGGGGTTGGCAAATTCTACCGCTTGCGGGGACCCGTTCAAGAGGGATTACAGTTACTTGCTCAGGCTCTGGATCTGCTTGCTGTAGACCAGATGCCGTCGCTTGAGGTGTTGCTGCGGGCGGAGCAGGTGCAGCTGTTGTGCCTGCAATTGCGCTTTGATGAAGGACTGGAAAGCGCCGAGCGTCTCATCGTTTTGGGGCAACGGCTGACTTCGCCATTGGCTGAGGGGCGAGGATATTTTCTTAAGGGAAAGACGCTGCAGCAACAGAGTAAGTTTGACCTCGCGGAGCAGGCGTTAGGGTTGGGCCTGGAATGCCTGGCATTGCTCCCCGTGACTGAGGTGAATGTAGCACGCCTGAATGCGAATTTATATCGCGAGCTGGGCAATATCGCCACACGCCGAGGGGCGCTAGATACTGCTCAGGAGTACTATCAGGCAGCTCTAGACTTGTATAACACTCTGGAAGACCGCTCCGGGAAGAGTGCCATCCTGAATAATCTGGGTAGCCTGGCTTATGACTGCGGGGAATATGATTTCGCACAGTCGAAGTTTACGGCGGCACTGGCGTTATACCGGGAATTGGGCAACCGTCCCGGCGAAGCCAGGGCGCTGAACAACCTTGCCAACGTCGCCGCAGATTGTCGCGATTATGGTACAGCGCTTCGATGCTATCGTGAAGCATTGCAGATTCACCGTACTCTGGAAAACCAGCCTGCGCATAGCGCTGCTTTGAACAACCTGGGCGCGCTTTATTGGGAATTGGGGTTATACGTCGAAGCGCGTGAGGCGTATCGGCAAGCGCTCGCGATGTTCCAGGAAAGTGGCAATTCGCAAGCGGAGGGCGAATGCCTGGCGAACCTCTGCCTTTTGGAACTATATACTGGGAACTTGCAGGCCGGGCTGCGGCTTGGGCGCCAAGCTGCGGATATTTCGCAGCGTAGTGATGACGTGTTTACCCTGGCGAATGCCAGCACTTATCTGGGCAAAATTTACGCAGAACTCGGACAGTATGATGATGCTGAAACCTGGTACCAGAAGGCGCGGGCTATTCGAAGTGGGGCCCCTCATGCAGGGCGTCTGTTGGAGCTTGATGCGGAACTCACGGCTCTGATCTGGCAGCGCGGTGATCCTGTTCGGGCTTTGGCGGAGATTGCGCCTGTTTTGGAGGCTTTGCAAACGGACAACGCTCTGGAAGGTGCAGAAGAGCCTTATCACGTGTACTGGATCTGCTACCAGATCTTGATGGCTAATGCCGACCAGCGGGCTGCAGCTATTCTGGCGCGGGCACGTGAGCAGCTACTCGAACAGGCAGAACGCATTCCGGAACCAGAACTTCGCCACTCCTTCCTGGAGAATATTCTCACGCACCGTCGCATCATGGAAGGGTAGGCGTGTAACTATGCTTCACATCCTTTCAAGGATGCGGTGTTCTGTGCCTTGACCTTTGCTTCCTAAATCTTGAATGTTGCCAGAAATTCCTCAGCCTCTTCTAGCGTCAATGCTTCCTCAATGCAGAATAGAAAGCCTTTGCCGCCCAATTCATGACTGATTTTTAGCGCTCCTGCGCGGGTGACGAAGAGTTGGCAGAGCTTGCCGCCATCGCGGATGCGTTTGAGCAGGGGCAACCATTCTTCTGGCGGTGGTGCCCCATCACCTGGAATCCATTGGATGCCCCGCAGCCGTTTGAGGGATAATAGCATATCCAGATGGCGGATCTGCCCCTTGCCGTCCAGATGATAGAAGCCGTAGTCGAGGTGTGCGCAGCAGGCTTCGAGGTCGGGTAGCACAAAGCGTTCGAACATTCTGGGCGAGATCATGTAAGCAAAATCGCTTTGGAGCATATAACAGGGTTCTGGCGCCCAGATGGGCGCCCAACAGCTATAGCCGCGCCTGTGCTGTGCCAATGCCCTGCTGAGGTCATCGTAATAGCGTAACCACAACACTGTGATTTCCGCAACGAGGCGATCTACTTCCTCGGGGTTGTCGTAAAGATCGGTGAGCAATGCCTGTGTGCCTCGCAGACTGGCGAGAATATCGAGATTGCCCCCCAGGTCGGTATGTCCGATGATGAAATTCTCCCAATATTGTGCGGCTGTGCGGCTGAATTCCTGCGCACGCTGCCACCATACGTTGTTCGGATCATAGACCGGATGAAGGTCCGCCAGTGTTGGCGTGTTTACTGTTCCAAACCAGGTCGTGCCGGCGCGATAGTCCACTGGTGAGCCGAGGAAGGCTGCTACAACACCCGCGCCGAAATTGGGCCATACCTTGGGTACGGCGTCGCCGAGATAACGTACCTGGGTGAGCAACGGCGCAAGTGCGTCAAGTATCTCGCCGGCGGGCAGGTCTAACGGGTATTCCGTGAGGAAGGGGTCCGTGCTGGGAATCTCGATGCCGGGGAGGTTGGGGTATACCTCAATCCAGACAAGGGGGCGTGCGAGCTCGCCTGTCCACCATGCTTGCCAATTGGCGCTGGCGCGGGACCAATCTGCGGTTGTGAATTTTGGGTCTGGTTGCAAGATGCTCCTTCCGCTCGACCTGTGAAAGGCGTATTTTGGGCACATCACCTACAATGGTTCGGCGAATCTCAGGTTTTGTGAGTGTAGATCAGGAAAGGACAATTGCAAGTGTCCGGAAAAGAGGGCATTCGTAGCAGTTCAGCGGGCTTCTGCGCACCCTACAAGACGCGCTGTGCGGATTGATTGCGGTATCAACCCCGGTACGAATGCCTTGCTCGCGCTTCAGGTGTTGTATGAGGCGCGCAGCGCGGCTTCGGTCAGCGACTTGCTACGAAATCCCAAAGACTCGGGTTTTTGATGTGCGAAAAGTGTCAGGACCTCGACTGAAGCAGTGGGGCTGCGCCCCACTGCAACAAATCACCTTTTTCAGGCGCACCGTAGAGGCGCCTGAAATTTTCGCCCCGTTTTGAAACGAAACTGTTCAGCGTTCCCCCGCTTGCCACAACAAGAGCGGCTAAAGCCCGAAATCAGCGCTTCGCGATGGAAGTCTGAACAATTACTTTGAAACGTGCCCAAGCGGCTTCACTCTTGCAGTGTGCTTGTTTTTGTTGTATAGTTAGAGTGTAAGTCCTTCACTTCCTGCAACTGTATTGGTTCATCCGTGGCAATCAACCCACTCTCCCAAACGGGCAAACGCGATACCGTAAGGTGTCTTTCAGGCTTAGAGAGGGGGCTCTGCTGATGAAGCGCAGTGGTTTATGTAAAGTGGCGGTTTTGGTCTTGGTGGTGCTGTTTTACGGGTTTTGGCTCGGGATGGCAACCAGTGGTGGCGAGGCGCTAGAAACGGATTCTCTGAGGCGTAGTTTGGAGGGTATGCCGGTTGCAATCACGCTTAGAGGACCCGCTGTGGGGGAAAGCGGGGAGGCGCTGCCTTTTTCTGCGGAGGTTCTCCCCCTCACGAGCACCTTACCCCTGACTTTCACCTGGCAGGCAACGCATCACGAACCGGTGACGCAGGTGCGTTATCAGGCGACCACGACATTGACGTTGACCTGGACACTGAGCGGCGCACAACAACTCACGGTGACTGCAGCAAATGGCTTGGGCTTTGTGGTGGCTACTCGAGGAGTGTTGATTGATCCGGTGGGTCACGCTTACCTGCCGCTCGTGCTGCGCGCTTACCCACCTGGTCCGGTTATCCATTTCTTTAGAGCCGATGTTGAGATCGCTGACCCGGGTGATACCATTCTTTTGGAGTGGGCTTCATCGGGCGCGACGGGTGCAACACTCTACCACCTGTTACCTACGGGTCAATTTGGTAATTTTTGGACGGTGGAGCCTAGCGCTTCAATGTCCTATCAAATTCCGGAAACGTGGCGCAATTTCGAACACTTTTTCCTACGGGTGGATGACGATGAGGGGTTGTGGGTGCAAGCCTATCTCAACATTCCGCTCACCTGTCCAGATACCTGGTTCTTCGAGCCGGCGCCCAATGAATGCCCCGCTGCGCCACCCCTCTATAGCTCTGGCGCGGAGCAGCCCTTTGAGCACGGCTTGATGCTTTGGGTGGGGGAACAGGACGCCATCTACATCCTTTTTGAAGATGGCGGCACTTTGCGCTGGCGCACTGTGATGGATCAGTGGGATGAGGGTGACCCGGTGGATGATCCGAGCATTATCCCGCCGCCGGGGTTCTTCCAACCGGTGCGCGGCTTCGGGCTAGTCTGGAGAGAGGAACCAGGTATCCGCGACTCCCTGGGTTGGGCGACCGCGCCGGAACAGGGCTACGAAACGGCTGTGCAGCGCACCTCGCGTTGGAAGTACAACGATATCTATATTCGCGCTTTGGATGGTGGGGTGTGGCGCTTGTTACCTGAGGGGAGTGGTTGGGAATACATTCCGCAGCCATAATAGCGCGATTCAAATACAGATGGCAGCCCTCAAAATTGGGGTCTGCCATCTGTATTTCGTGGTCGTCTCACAGTGCTGCGTGAATTGAATCCAGCGTCTCGTGCGCGGGCGGCGCCATCTTGAAGAAGGCGTTGAGCTTCTCGCAGGCATAGTCGGCGCAATGCGCGCAGTTGACCACTCCACGTGCGATGCCGCAGGCGCGGATTTCGCACATGCTACAGTAGCTGCCGAGTCGCTCGGTTGCCAGACAGCCGTCGCAGGTCACATCC
>JAFGFB010000265.1 GCA_016931315.1 Anaerolineae bacterium | reverse complement strand
TGCCCGTATGTCGCCTTTCACCCCGTATTGGTACTCCACATCGTAATACCAACCGTATTTTCTTATCTTCACAAGAGGATCAGCCGTATGTCCCCACAACTTCAGGGAGAGCTAATTAATTCTACACGTTTCATATAGGTCTCTCCAAGGCGCTATCAGGAATTCCCCAACATTTGTAGGCGGGACCGACGTGAGAACAGGGACCGCAGTCGGGGGGGAGGGGTTCGTAGATCCGGGCAGGTACTTCTCATTGTCGTCACAGAATTCACCACATTCCCGATGCCCGCTCGGATCCGTGTACCTGAGCGGATTCCCCAGGGTATAGCTGTAGCGGTTGAGCGACTGCGGGTTCGCCGGATTGGGAACGATTGTATCTGCCTGCAAAAAACGTCCCAGGGCGGATCACTTATCTTAACCATCCATTCTAGACTCAACGGAGTGGGCGGGTGAGACCTCCTGGGAGTAGAATGAGGCTGTCAGTCCAATCCATTCTAACTCGCAGGAGGTATGAGTATGTTAGCCGAAATTGAGTCTTTCGTCAATTGGGTGCGCCGCCGCAATCCCACCGCGCGTACCTGGCGCGATTACGGCTACGACCTGGCGCAGTTCGTGGCCGTCGTCGGCGACCGGCCGCCCGCAGCCGAGAGTAACACCACCTATTTGTTGCGTCCCCTTCATCGTCTTTTCGTGGTGCGAAATTCTTCAAGCTGCCGTCTAGCCGTTCTACGCCAGTAAGCGGGCAACCACATCACGACAAATATAAACAGAGCGCTTGCGATTCCCCCGCCGACAATTGACCAGAAATCACTTGAACCCATGCCGAAACACAATATGCTACCCCATAAAAAACCAAAAACAACAGCCGATATCTTCGCATGTTTAGAACCATTCCAGTTCCCTATCAGCCAACAAATAACTGCTGCTACCGCAGAAATAGTAGAAATCAATCCGAGCCACAATTTCATACGACTATACCTCTACTTTGTTTACTCACCGAAAACGTAGATGTGATCTCCTATCGTTACCGTGTGATTGTCAATGCTTCTGTAAAGCGACATAGGTTCAGGGACACTTGCTGATGATCCCCAAGCATAGACGAAGCCAAGAAAACCAAGCCCAAAATCAACGGTGGCAGTCTTAGAAAAGGCCCCGCCTACAGTCGTGCGGCGCCCCTGGTACTCCGTGAGCGTGCGCGCGCCATCCGGTTGGGTGATTCCGGCGACGCGCCCGAGCGCATCATAGGTGGTCACAGTACGCGGGTAAGCGTTGGTGCGGCAACCGGTATGCCAGGGTCAAGGCTTTACAGAGCATGCTGGCAGACGTCATCGCTTGAAACCTCCAGAAATCGAGATTGAGAAGGCTAAAGTTAGAGGATTCCAACAATATTTCAAGCACTGATGACCCAATAACATAATTATTATATTCATTGAGTGTTTTAAGTCAAACTGGCGCTCTTGCAGCACAGTCGCTCGTCGCATGCCTGGCTGAGTGAGACGTTCTTTTTCAGCCGTGCGGTCTACTCTCTGGGTGGGATAACCGGTGGCTGTTTTTCATCCAGAGAGTGACAAAAACTGGGGAATCGTTAGTTTGCGGTGGCGAGGATTGCCCAACCCAAGACCGCACGGTTAACCAAATTGGCCATCCGTGCGGTCTAGATTCTACAGTGGGCGAGCAGAGACTCGAACTCTGGACCTCACGGATGTGAACCGTGCGCTCTAACCAACTGAGCTACTCACCCTCACGCCGCAGATTATAGCATATCTGATTAAAAACGCAACCTTCGCGCGGTGGAAATCTTCACGGCGCAAAGCGATATTCCCCTGGCGCTGCCTCGGAACTCTGCGTCTCCAATGGCACCATCTGGAACCAGGTGTTGCCGGGTTTAAGTGGTAGCGGCTTGCCCTCGCTATCAATGAAGGTGAGCATTTCATCGCGTGCGGCGCGTTGCCAGAAGCCCTGGATCATCTTACCATCGCGGAACATCAGCGCGGGACCCTGCCCCCACACTTGAATCTCGATGGACATGTGTCCGCCGCCCCAGGTGTCCTCCAGGATATCCGTTTCCAGGTGATTGGCATAGATGAGCATCACATTCGCAAAGTGCAACTGTTCGCCAGTCAGATAATCCGTGTGCGGCACCCCCACAGTGGTGCGCAGCCAGTGGCCCGAGGCGGCATCGTAATCCCATTGTGTCTTGCCGACCTGGTAATCAACGTAGATCCTCGTGGCATCCCGTATCTCTTTGACCGCTGGCAGGCTCTCACTAAAAGCCATGAGCTTGGGGAAGGTCGGGCGCTGATCCACGCCACGCTCGATGGCGAGCTCTCGCAATGCCATGGGATTGGCAAACAATGTGTGCTCGAAAGCCAACCCTTCGCGCGGCACGCGATAGAAGGCCGGCTCGCCCACGCCGAAGTCAGGTGACATGATTCGCGCTGGGAACAGGTCGGAATTGCGATACTTTTCCTTGACCCCCGCGCTGGAGCCGGAATAGGCGAACGGCGCGTGGTACATCGCCGGGATTTCCAGATCAATGAGCCGTCCGCTGCGAACCGACCCCACGCGCTCAGGAAAGGTTCCGTAGAAGACCGCCGTGAAGCGCGTGATGCCACCTTCGGCGTAGTGCTCGAAGACCAGGTCGGCGGAGTTAAGCCCTGATTGGGGGCGAACCTCTGCTGAGTTGGAGACTTTGATCGTCAGTGGGCTGTGATCGAGCATGGTCGGGTCAGCCACTTTCAGCCCTGTGAGTGGGTTTACGCCAGGCGGAAAGGGTGTGACCACATCCACGGGGATGGCGGTGGGGGCGGCAGTCGTGGGCAGCGGTGTGGCTGTGGGGGTGACCGTAGGTGGGATGAGCATCACGGTGGCTGTTGGTTGCGGAGTGCGGGTGGGTGTCACTGTCGCATTAGGGGTGGTAGCGCTGCCGCAGCTGCTCGATAAGAGCAGTACCAGGCTAATAACGATGGCGAAATAGCTTCTACTTCGAATCATATCACTATCTCCAGAGTAAGAGGGTATAGCGTAAAAGAGCCATTGTGACTCCAACACAACCCATTATATGAACTCCTGCACTTAAGTCAATTTCCGCAACTGTTCGGGGTATAAAACGGCTTATTGGCCGCATAATACTTCATATCAGGCGTGGTACGCTTGTTTGAGGAAAAGCGTTTTTGGATGCGGCGCCGTACCCGGCGCCGCATCCAAAAACATAAAAAAGACCCTCTTCGTCTGTTTGCGCAACCTCTTCCAGTTTTCCCCAATAATCTGTCTTATGCCCGACTGTTCGGCGTTTCCCCACTTGCGATGACAAAAGGCACCTGAAGTCGCAATTTCTGAAATCTGTACCCTATTCTGGCAGCTCGGCTTCAGCACTTACTGCCTTGAAAAAGCAGAATTGGGTTTTGGTGTTTCGGTACCCCAGGTGCTCATAGAAGGCATGTGCCTGGACGCGCTTGACACTGGATTTAAGGTAAACGCCCTCACAATCCCGTTCGCGTGCCCATGTCTCAGCCCGTTCCATCAACAGCTGCCCAATCCCTTGCCCGCGACACGCTTCGTTCACTACCAGACCCGCCACCATCACCAACGGATCGCGCATCAGTGGGCGATAGACGAAGAGCGAAATCCATCCGGTGACGTGATTTTCGGCATTCACAGCGACAAAGACGGCATGGTCGTCTTCTGGCATCAGCGCTTCCAGGCGTGCTCGGAGGGCGTCTTCGGTGGTGGGGTACCCCAGTTGTGCCGCGAGTGCAGTGAGTTGTGGGACATCTTCCAGCTGTGCAGGACGTACACTCATGGTCACCCCCTTGACCCATTAATGATTCCCGGCGGGATTCGAGGCGCTGCGACTACTGTGAACTTCTGCGGAATTGGGGCTTTACGGATTGCCGCCCAGTACGTAGCGCAGCACGAGCGCGTCGGTAAGCAATTCCACCGGCGCGCGGTCATCGGTGAAGATCATACCATCTTCTGCTACGGTGATGAGGTTTGCTGCTGCGCGCTCGGCGACTCGCGCCAGGGTTTTGTTTTCCAGCAATCGCTGGTTGGCAACGAAGTCCTCCGCTGTGCTTTCCTGGGCCGTGGCGACGAGGATGGCGTTGAAAGTGTTGGGCACAGAAATGACGTGAACCGAGGGATAAACCTGCTTCAGCGTGGCGACGAGCGCTTCGACGACGCGCCAATCATCCGGTGTGTGTCCGGCGTTGATGGCGACGACGCCATTTTCGGTCAATAGCGCCCGAATCTCCTGGAAGAATTCCACGGTGGTGAGATGCCAGGGAATATAAGGCAGGCGGAAGGCGTCCACCGCAACCACGTCATAGCGTGAGGCTGTCTGTGCGAGAAAGGCGCGCCCATCCATTTCCGCGATGTGCAGATTTGGCTCTGTCATGTCGAAGTAATCTCGTCCTACCCGCGCGATTGCCGGGTCAATTTCCACCCCATCAATGGGAATGGCGCCATAGAGCGCCGTATATTGTTTGGGGATGGTGCCCGCCGCAGAGCCGATGACCAGGAGACTTCCCACTTGCTCTGCCGTATACGGCGGCGGGTTGAAGTAAGGTGCGATGAGGAAATAGTCCCAGGTGCCCCCGGTAAGGAGCGCTTGTGGGTTATATACCGAGTGAATTCCCTGACCTTCATTGAGAAGCAAGAACCGTGTGCCTTGTTCACCTTCGAGCACCTGGATGTAATTATAGGTGGATTCTTCCTCGTAGATCAAGCGTGCCTGGGGCTTGATGGGACCCGTGTTGATGAAACTGAGAACCAGGATGACCAATGCCAGCAGTGCTCCCAGGAGCGCCCGGCGGCGCGCGGCGCGCCACAACCCGGCAACGCCCAATACTGTGGTGATCAACGCTAACAGCAGGAAGGTGCGCCGCGTTCCTATTGCGGGAATCAACACGAGATTGGGGAGAAAGGTTCCCAGGAAGCTGCCCAGAGTGGAGATCGCATAGATTTTGCCGGAGGTCATCCCCGCTGCGCGCACGTCCGTCATTGCCAGACGGATGACAAAGGGCGAGACACACGCCAACAGCGTCACTGGCGCGATGAAGAGGATCAGTACCGCCACCAAAGGACCGCCAACCTGGAAGGCGTCGAGCGCTGCCATGCCCCGCGCTGCCAGCGAGAGAGCGGGTTGGGAGATAAAGGGGATTACGGCAATGGTAACGCCGGCGATGAGCAGAATCGTATAGAGTGTTTTGGAGTGAGGCGAGCGGTCTGCCCACTGTCCACCGATGACATAGCCGATGGAGAAATACAGCAGGATCATGCCGATGATGGAGGACCACACCAGCTCGGAGGTGCCGAACGCTGGCGCCAGCAGGCGCCCTGCCGCCAGCTCCAATGCCAGTGATACCATGCCCCCGATGAAGGTCACGAGATAGAGAAAAATGGTCATATAGAAGCGACTCCCCTCAACTGTGTGTGGATTCCGGGCCTGATTTGTCCTGACACCCTATTGATATCTTTTCGGCACTCTATCATAGAATGTGGAATAGGCAATCAAATATCGTGTTTTGTCTCCCGGCTCAATCAAAAGCCGGGGTTGGCATATTGCCAACCCCGGCATGAAACTCCAGCCTGATTATTCGATGACGCCGTAAAGCGGCAACGCCACCAACCCGCTGAGGACTTTGGGGTAGAAATCCGTGGATTTCTGCGGCATCTTCTCGCCCGCTTCCGTACAGGCGCGGACATGCTCCATGCGCGTCCCGTTGAGCAGGAACAGGAAGTTGGCTTCGCCCCGGTCCACGCGCTCATAACCCGGGTTAGGGTCGCGGAGATAATCCAGGTTCTCTTTGCGGGCCACACTTTCTTTGCTCAAGCCCATGATGTGCTCAATGATAAGCTCATGTAACACCGCAACATCCAGCGCGCGCCAGCTTGGGGCGCGCTCGGGAACCAGTTGCTCCATGATATCGAGTGTCTTGAGCGTGAGCAGTGTATAGTCGCCATCATAGAAGCCAAATCGCGGCTGTTCTGGGGTCGCCTGCGCCAGATCCGCTTCCAGTGTCTCGCGGTTGGGCAGCGTTTTCACCTCGAAGTAAGGCGCGAGCGCTTTCAGCAGGGCTTTGCTCTGCATTTGGGTGTAGCCATAGATGAGGCGATGGGTAGGCAGGATGACCAGCCCGGGATCGCTCATGCTGACGAAGGTGACCAGACCGTAGTTGAAAGCCGCATTGGCGGGTGCATCCGAGTGCTGTGCTCGCATTTCATCGCGGTAGTTAAGCGCCGTCTCGTAGCGATGATGCCCATCGGCAATGATCAGATTGCGCTTGGGCGCCATTTCTGCGATGACCGCAGCGACGATTTCTGGGTCGTTGACGACCCAGAAATTTTGCTCTACCGCAGGCTCGATGACCTGCTCGGTGAGAATTGCGGGCATGTGTGAATCCAGGAAGGGCTGTAACAGCGCATTGATACGATTTTCCGCATCCGGATATAGCGCAAAGATATGTCCCCATGAGGTCTGTGTCACGCGTGTCAGATTCAGGCGGTCGGCTTTGGGACCGCTCAACGTGCGCTCGTGGGGCAGCACAATGCCTTCGTCGAAGCGCGTGAGCTCCAGGGCTGCCGTGAATCCCCGGCGCACATATTGCTGACCCGTGGGGGTGGTGAAGCGTTGCTCCAGCACGTACAGAACTGGTTGCGGCTCGCGTAAGAGAATCCCTTCCGCAAACCAGGTTTGAGCATAGGCGCGCGCCCGGGTGTAGACGTTGTTTTCAGGTTCATCTGGCTCGCGCAGCCCCATATCAATGCGGCAGAAGCTATAGGGATTGAGGGCGTAATAGGCTGCTTGCTCTGCGTCATGAATGCGGTCGTAAGGTTGTGTGATGACCTCCGAGAGATCACAGAAACGCTCGGGATTGTAACGAATACCCTGAAAAGCTTTGATGTTTGCCATAAGCCCCTCCTACTTGAAGTGTGCAATTGTCAGGGATGCCACTTCGCCGCCAACCCGTCCCAACGCTTCGACGGTGGACGCGCCGAGATGGGGCAAAGCGACGACCTGCGGCAGGGCGATGAGTTGCAAAAGCCCCTCGCTCTTGGGCGGTTCCTCGGTGTAAACGTCGAGCGCTGCGCCGGCAATGGTCTTATTGACGAGCGCTGCGGCAAGCGCTGCTTCATCCACCACGCCGCCGCGTGCAGCGTTGATGATAAAGGCTGTTGGCTTCATCTGTGCAAATTGCGCCGTGCTCAGCATGCCCTTGGTTTGTGGGGTGGTTGGCACATGCAGGCTGATATAATCGGCGACCTTGAGCAGCTCTTCCAACTCCACCGCGCGCACGCCTTCATCTTTGACTGTGATGAAGGGGTCATAGCATACTACCGACATGCCCAAAGCGCGGGCTTTCTCTGCGGTCAGGCGACCGATGCGTCCATAACCGATAAGCCCCAGAGTCTTTCCGGCGATTTCTGTGCCTTCAAGGGCTTTCTTCTCCCACTTGCCGGCTTTCATGCCGGCATCCGCTACGGTGATGTGGCGCGCCAGGGTGAGCATCAAGCCAATGACAAGCTCTGCCACGGCAGCAGAGTTAGCCGCAGGCGTATTGAGAACGGTGACGCCCTTGCTGCGCGCATAGTCAACATCAATGGTATCCAAACCTACCCCGCCGCGCACGATGAGTTTGAGATTCGGTGCGGCATCAATCAGGGGTTGGCGAACTTTGGTGCGGCTGCGGACGACCATCCCATCGTAGTTGTTGAGCACCTGCTCCAAATCTTCAGGGGAAATAGTATCCTTGACATCTACTTCCAATCCGGCTTCGCGCATCATTGCGATGGCTTCAGGATCAACGGGATCGCAAATCAAAATTTTCGGCATGACATATCTCCTCTATAATAATCGTACAAAACGATGGGCGATAAGTGATGGATAGCGGTTCTTTGCCCCCGCGGCCTGTTCCACTCATCGCCCATCACGGCTAAATTGTACCTATGCCAACCCCAGAATGTCGTTGATTTCGCCCAGGAGCCAGTTGACATCGGCCACGGTGAGGTCGCCCATCGTGGCAATGCGGAAGGTCTTTTCCTTGAGGTCGCCATAACCGTTGGAGATCATAGCGCCGCGCTCGGCGAGTGCCTTGTTGAGATCGGCCACGCTAATGCCACGAGTATTCGCAATCGTGGTGACTGTGGGGGAGAGGAACTCATCGGCTGCGAAGAGTTTCCAGTATTTGCGCCCCCAGGCTTGCGCAATTCCAGCCATCTCGAGGTGACGCGCCCAGCGATTCTCCAGCCCCTCAGCCATAATGTCATCCAATTGCTTATTGAGGGCGTAGATCAGGCTAATAGCGGGCGTGGCGGGTGTCTGGTCCTTCTTCCAATACTTGAAGTTGTCCAGGAAGTCGAAGTAGTAACCCCGTCCCGGAACCTCGCCCGCGCGTTTGAACATCCGCTCGCTGACCGCGGCAACGGCCAATCCCGGCGGCAGAGCGAAGCATTTTTGTGAGCTTGCCAGGACACAGTCAATATCCCAGGCATCGAACTCGATTTTGACGCCTGCCATGGCGGAAACCGCGTCTACCAGAATGACGATTTCGGGATAGGCAGCGCGTACTGCGGAGGCAATCTCGGCGACCGGATTTTGGATACCGGTAGAGGTTTCATTGAGGGTAAGAGTCAGCGCATCGTAATCGCCTTGTCCCAATGCCTCGACTACCTGTTCCGGGCGGAAACCTAGACCCCACTCCACCTCGATTTTATCCGTGGGGACGCCGTTGCCTTCCGAAACCTCGAACCACCGTTTGGAGAATGCGCCACAGACGGTGACAAGGGCGCGTTTGCCGGGACGCACTGCCTGACGAATTGAACCCTCCATTACGCCGGTGCCGGAGCTGGCGAAGATAAGGACAGGTTGTTGCGTGTAGAGGAGCTGCTGTAGCTTAGGGCGCACCTCGCCCTGCAAATTGGAATATTCCTTGGCGCGGTGCCCGATCATGGGGGCGGTTTGCGCTCGCAGAATTTCCTCACGCACATGAGTTGGCCCTGGAATAAACAGTTTCTTGTACATTGACTGGAACCTCCTGTAAGTGAATGTTGCCATGACCGGATTGTGTCATGGACGATTGATAAAGCTCACATTGTCCAGTATACTCGGGATGTCAGACAAGGCTCTAGTGCTGATAATACTGTTATTTGCGTGAAGCTTTGCCTTACCGAAGGTGTGGAAGCGTGCCAGGTAGTGGCATTGCGCCAGGGACGTTCTTCGCGCGCATTCCGCGCGCCCTGGCGCACCCGTTAGAGGCCCGGTATACCGTCAACGGAACCGGTGAGCATGAGCCGCACGCCGCCCATGCCAATAATGATGATGGCAGTGAAGACAACTCCCCACACGAGCGGCAACCATGCCTCGCGCCAGCTTGTATAGCACTGTTCGCGTCGTAGCACCATCACCCAAATCATGGCTCCCAGGCAGGTCATCATCGCGATAACCCCTGCCGTGCTATAGAGTGCGATAGGATACAGTAGCCAGGATTCCAGGCTGTAAATCACACCCGCCTGCACCAGACCCGCCGCCAGCAAGGGCACGACGTTCCGCCATCGTGGAAGCGGGGCTTCCGGTAGAGCGTCGCTCCAGAAAACCTGGTTGAACGCGGAGACGAGGACCAGGCTCATTCCCAAACCCATGAACGTGCCGCTAAAGAGGCGAATCCAGGGTTGGGGAGCATAGCCCAGGATGCCTGTTTCGCGTCCCAAGAGCAATGTGGTATAGGAATTGAAGCCATCCAGCCCCCAGATAGCCGCGAACCCTCCCATGAGCAGCCATTGCCATAAGGGAGGGAATAAACGGGTGCGGCGGCGACGCACGACTGTCCATTGAAAGAGCAACCCGGTCAATGCCCCCGAAAAGGTGCCGGTGCAGCGTTGGCAAAGAGGCAGCTGGTGTTCATCAATGAAGAAACTGTGGCTTGGAATGCGATGGCAGACCGCTGCAGCGATATAATCTGCTTTGCGCAGCACTGAGGGCGGGGTGCGGAAGATGAAAACAAGCAGCGCTGCCAGTGCTAGAGCAATGCCCAGCCAAATCCAGAAACGTGGTAAGGGTTTTTCCATGGTGCACCAATTTCGTCTTGTTTTTGTGTCAAACTCTGGAGCAATTGCGATGGAACTACCGGCTACGCAACGGCTGCGGCAGATGCTCTTGATTGTTCGTATAGCGCAACAGCCAGAATTCCCCCGTCCATCGCAAACTGTGCAGAGCTGTATTCGGAGTCCAGATACGCATCGTCGGCGCTCCCAGTAACAGGCGTAGCAATGTGCCTACCGTGCCGCCATGCGCTACAATAAGGACTTTTTCATCCGCCACGTCATTGCCGATGGCGCGTTTCAGAGCCTCCTGAAGCCGTGTACAAAAGGCTACATGTTCGGGGTGCAATGGCGTCGCCGCATCCGGTTGCCACATGGCTGCTGAAGGTGGTGGGTCTGCGGCATCCCAATTATCAAACTCGCGTAGGTCGGCATCGAGCGTGACAGGCAGGTCCAGATATTGGGCTGCAATTTCAGCGGTCTGCCTTGCGCGCTGTAATGGGCTTGCCACGATGCGCGTGGGGCGTTCGCGGCGTGCCAGATATTCCCCCAGACGGTGTGCTTGCAGAACGCCGAGCGCACTGAGGGGGGCATCTGGTCCGGGGGCGGTGCCGGTTTGCCATTGTGACTGCCCGTGACGGGTGAGTAGCAATTTCATCAGGTGAAATTATAATGGGGAAATGCTGGAATGACAAATGTCTGTAGACCTGGGCTGCTAACATCAATTTCATCGTGAGGCCTTATGAAAATCATTGATACGTTGTTGCAAGAAGTTTCCTCTGTGATGGAGGAGGCGCGACCGGTTGAGGTGGCTATTGGCGCATACTGGACGTTGGTCACGTTAGGCCATCGCGAGGCACTCTATGCAGGGCTTTCCTCCACCTTGGGGGGCGGGGATGAGCATCACCACGGCAAGAGTTATCCTGTGCGCGATTGCGGGCAACTCCTGCATTTGCCTCTTGCACAGTTGGCGGCGCTGGCTTATTCCGAGAACCTGCTGGAAGCCAGCGTTGGCCTGGCAACCATCAACGCGCTGTTATCCATTCGTCCGCAGTCAGGGGCGGAGCTCAATGCCGCTGATATCGTTGCGGAATATGGCGCGGGAAAGCGCGTTGCCATTGTGGGGCATTTCCCTTTCATCGAGCGTATTCGCAAGCTTGCACAAACACTCTGGGTGCTGGAGTTGCGACCCCATGATGGTGATGAGCCTTCCGAGCGTGCCCCGGAATTGTTACCACAGGCTGATGTGGTTGCGCTTACAGGAACGGCGTTGCTCAATGGCACGTTCGAATCGCTGCTTGCGCATTGCCGAAGCGATGCCTATGTTTTGGTTCTGGGGGGGACAACGCCGCTTTCCACGGCGTTCTTCGATTTGGGGATTGCCGCTGTTTCCGGCACGCGGGTGATAGACGTTGCCGCTGCGCGCGACAGCATTCTGCAGGGGGCGACTTACCGGCAGATTGCAGGTAAATTGCCGTTGACCCTGTTCCCCTCTACTGGCGGATTCTAGTCCGGGATGTTTCGAATACTCACAGATAACCGCGCCATAATGGGCGCGGTTATCTGTGAGTAGCGTTATTGTCTGTGCCGGCTTCGGCTAGACCAGCGGCACGAAAGCCACGCCGCCAAGGTCTTCGCGTTGTAGCGTTTTTCCGCGTCGCGTGATTCTCCACAGGGTCTGATAGCCACCACGGGGACCGACCGGGATGACCAGGCGTCCCCCTTCGGCGAGCTGCTCGGTACAGGCTGCCGGGATGGTTGCTGGCGCCGCTGTGGCAATGATACCCGCGTAGGGCGCATATTCCTGCCATCCCGCGTTGCCATCTCCCAGGCGGCAATGGGCCCTGGCGTAGCCCAGCTCTGCGAGCAGTGCGCGGGCTGTCTCGTGCAGCGCTGGCACGATTTCGATGGTGTAGACTTCCATTCCCATCTCGGCGAGAATGGCTGTCTGATAACCGGAGCCTGTCCCGAGCTCCAGTACTTTATCGCCGGGTTGCAAGGTGAGCGCTTCCGTCATCAATGCCACAATGTAGGGTTGAGAAATTGTCTGCCCGTGGCCGATAGGCAGCGGATAGTCGCCGTATGCTTCCCAGCGTAGTTCTTCCGGCACAAAGCGATGCCGGGGCACCTGTTGCATGGCATTCAGGACCAGCGCATCCCTTATGCCACGCTGGCGAATGAGCGCTACCATCTGTGATTTAGGTAGATCTTCCGTCGTATCCATGGGTGTTACTTGTGAAGACGGCGCCCACCACGGGGCGTCAGGGGCTGATAGTGTTGTTCGTGAGCGGCACTGCTGCCCACGAACAACACTTCAGCCGCATTCAGAACTAGGCCGATTTCCTGCGACGACGCAACAGTGTGATGCTGGCGCCAAGTACGGTTAGGGTCGCCAATCCCAGGGGCAGATAGCCCTGAGCATTTGTACGATGTACGGTTACCGCGGTCGGCGGGCCGAAGATGAAGGCGAAGTCGTTTTGCATTGCGCCATCGCCGTAGGCGAAGCCTCCCTTTACCAGCTGCACTCTGTAGGATCCACTGGTTGGCAGGTCAACATTGGGATCGAAGAGCACCAGTGTGCCCGTGATGTTGCCATCGCCGAAGTCTGGATCGGTATAGGCTTCCGTGAAAGCGCTGACGCTGAACGTGCCCGAAATGGGTACTCTGGCTAACTGCTCGAGAATGAAGGTGCTGGAGGTAATCAGGGCGGCGTTCAGTTCTCGGCTGAAGGTGACGCTGATAGGGTGTGTGGGTTCCCAGCTGGTCGCCCCATCCTCAGGATAGGTCGCCATTACCAGGACATCCCGCCAGTTGTGGACGGTATTGGTCACCGTCATCACCCCCGTGCTGCCGTAGTTGGTGGTCAGTAAGCGATTCGCCGTCCCGACCAGGGTGCCCCAGTTCTCCACCATATCCCAGGAGCCTCGAGTGTACTTGTACTCCAGCTGCAGTCCCTCATCGGTGGTGACCGTGTACTGCCAGGTGGTCGGTCCCATCTGGGTCATGGGCTGGGCGTTGGGATTCCAGGATGCGCCGAAGGCCGCTGCGTTGTTGCCTGCGATGTAGACGGTATCTGCCGGCGGCGTGAAATCGGGCACCTCCACGATGAAGCGCAGCTCCACCATGCGCGGCATCGGTGTTGCCGAAACCGCATTCGAGAAGGCAGAGCGGTTGAAGGCGGTGTCGAGTGCCTGGACGGTGTAGGTGTAGGTTTGCCCTGTAATCACGTCGGTGTCCACGTAGGTGACCCCGGGCGCCATCACCCGCGCCAACCATGCCGGTGTCCCCTTGGTTGCCTCTTCGCGATAGAGATCGTAGGCATAGAGATCGGCATCTGCGACCGGGTCCCATTCCAGACTGACGCTATCAGCAGTCCAGGTCGTCACGCGTAAATTCAGTGGGATTGCGGGGGCTATGGTATCGGCGGCGGGATTCACCGTTAGCGCACCTGCCTGCGCCGTGTCATATCCGTTGCCGGTGCCATCCAGGTCCGCATAGACCCAATCCAGCCCGCCCGTGGCGCTGTAGCGGTAGGCGTAGTCGTATGTGCCTTGGGCTTCCGGAATTAACTGCCCTTTGAACTCATCATTGTCTCCAGATTGAGTATTGAAGGTCGTGTCAAACCAGACCCAGGCGGCGTTGCCATTGGGATCCGAGCCATCTGGTCCAAAGCCCACCTGTGCCCAGAGATCTGCGGTGGCGCCTGGAGCGCTCGTCACACCATCTATCCACACCTGCCCGTAGATATTCTCTGTGGGCGTGATTCCGATGGTGTGAACAATCGTTGGGGGCCATTGTAGATTAGCCCAACCGATGGTGTAGTGCGGCATGCCGCTCGCCTCATTTGAATAGCCGCTCGTGAGCAAGGTCGTGGCGTTCTTGCTGATCAGGACGTAATAGTAGGTGACGGCGTTTTGAAGACCAGTGTCAGTGTAGGTGGTTCCCACGACGTTCGCGACGAACTCGTAACCGCCCCCGCTGACGAGGCTCCGATAGAGATCGTAGCTATCCGCATCTGCCGCGGCAGTCCAGCTGAGATCCAACTCCCCGCCGCGCTCGGCGACGACTGCCAGGTCGGTCACGGCTGCGGGCGCGGTTGCCAACGTGCCCGTGAGGACCAACAGCGCGCCGCTCAACGTGGGCACATTGGCTACGGTCAGGCTGCCATCAGCGGCGACCGTGTAGAGCGCGTCGTCCAGCACGTTGACGAGCTGCGTACCAGCTGCCAGGTAACCGGAGACATTCACCGTGACGTTCTGCGTCGCGCCGCGATTGGCTATGACTACTGCCGCATCATCCGCCGCCAGGCGTCCATAGCTGTAGATATCGTTGGTGTCATCCACCAGTAACGTGTCAAAGCTGCCGGTGCGGAGCGCCTCGTGCGCTGTGCGAGTCCCAGCGAGCAGTTGATAGTAGGGTCGCAGTGTGGTCCAACCCGCGCCGCTGCTCTGGAGGTGTGTGTAGTACGGCGTGCCCGTTTCATCAAGCCACGGGAAGGGTAACCGGTTGTAGGGATCATCCTCCCATTTGCCACCGGAGTAGGCGGTGGGGCCGACCAGGCCCACTTCGTCGCCGTAGTAGATGGTGGGCGCGCCCGGCAGGGTGAACTGGAGCAGCGCCACGCCCATCAGGCGGGTCATAGCATCGCTCCAGTCATACGTGGGACTCTGGAGTGGCGTGGGATCCGTGCCTACTGCGGCATTGTGATCCATGAAGAATAGCGCGCGGTTGGTGTCGTGGCTGTCGAGCAGGTTCATCATTGCGTAGAAGGCTTCTGGCGGATTGCGCTCTTCCAGGTAACGCAGGCGCTCCTCCAGCTGCGAGGGCTTGAGCGGGGCGATGATGCCCGCGGAGCTGCCGCTATTGTGGTCGTTATCGGTGAAGGCCGTGTGGCGGTAGAAGCCCTTGATGCTCGTGCCAAATTGATAGTTCATCGAGGCATCCCATTCGTGGCCCAGCAACCAGGCAGTGGAGTTGCCCCATTCCTCGCCGACTAGATAGGTCTCCGGATTGACAGTGCGCACGGCATTGCGATAACCCTCCCAATAGTCATTGGTGGGGTCGCCCGTCGTGCCGGGATCAACATCGGCGCCCACATCAAAGCGCCAGCCATCTGCGCCTTGGTCAATCCAATAGGGACCGATGGAGGTGGTGCCCTGCGCCCAGATGAGGTCACGCACGGCAGTTGTGTTGGCTTTGAGCTTGGGCAGGCTGTCATAGCCCCACCAGCTCTCGTAGTTGGCGGCAAGGGGCGTGCCATCGGAGCCGGCGCACATGCCTGTTCCGGGGGTGACATCGGTGAAGTAATACCAATCGCGATAGGGGGACGTGTTGCTTTCGCACGCGCCGACCTCAGTGTAACGATTATAGCGGTCGAAGTAGATGCTGTCTGATGAAGTGTGATTGAAGACGCCGTCGAGGATTACGTTAATGCCTCGGGCTGCGGCTTCGGAGGTGAGCGTCTGGAAGGTACTCAAATCACCGAAAGCTGGATCAATTTCGCTGAAATCGGTGGTGTCGTATTTGTGGTTTGAAGGCGAGTTAAAAATGGGATTCATGTAGATTGCCGTGACGCCCAGGTCCGCCAGATAGTCCAACTGGTCAATAATACCCTGGAGGTCGCCGCCGTAGAAGTTCTGCCCGTAGATGTCTGGACACGAGCCGCTGCCATCGCGCGGGTCGCAGATAGGAGCATTCCAGGCTTCGGCAGGATCGTTGGAGCGATAGATGGACCCCCCAGGGATGTTGTAGTGGAAACTGCCGGGTGGCGTGTTGTTGGTGGCGTCGCCGTCACGGAAGCGCTCCGGGAAAATCTGGTAGATGATGCCGTTCTTGACCCAATCGGGGGTGTAGAAGCTGGGGTCATAGACGGTGATTTGCCAGCTGTTGTCCGGGCTTTCCGCATAAGGCTGTCCCGGTCCGCCGAAGCCGCCGGCAAAGCCCTTGCCGTTATCCTCGTAATAGGCAGTTGCCGTGCCATCCATGGCGATAAAGCGATACCAGTAAACGGTTGGCGTTGCTGTCGCGGGAATGGTCGCTTCCCACCAATCATAAGTGCCGTCTGTGGCAACCATAGCCATGTCGAAGAAGGTCTGTGCGTCGGTGCGATCGTCCCACAGCCGCAATCTAACCCCCGTGAGGTCGTTAGCGGCGGCGCGGAAGCGCAGGGTCACGGCGGTGTTGGTCTCCACGGCGCCGCCGGGTGTGCGATAGAGCGTGTCTAGTGAGTCATGATAAAGCTCATCCCACCAGACATTGTTGTCGTGAGCGGCCTGTTCGGGCGGCGGTGGGGGAACGACGGCTGAACGTCCCTGATAGGTATCCACCCAGAAGAAGACCTCATCACCCGCTTCGTAGACGGTGAAGTTGAAATCGAGGGCATTCTTGTTGCGCCCATCGGCGCCGAAGGCGTCCCAAGTGTTGGTTTTCGTCATCTTACCCATATAATCGCCCGGCGCAGCGAAGGGATGGGCGAGCATGTGATAGCCATAGCCTAGATTGGCCATGGCGGTGGCGGGATCGCCGTTGTTCCAGCTCTGGAAGTCGCCCACTGCGGTAAGGCTTACTGGCAGGCTATCCCACACGTTGACGATATTCTGCATGGGGTGAAGCTGCGCCCCCGCATCGCTGCTATGATCATTGGTGTCGAACGTGAATTTCACAACTTGCGTATCTGCCGTCGTGTTAAGCCAGGCGTTGTCCGAAGGATAGGCGTTGCCCCAGTTGCCGCACTCAACAGCCTTGAATTCGTAGCGTCCGGCGGTGGTGACGGGGAAGTCCAGGGAGAAGACGCCGTCGCCGCCGATGAGGTCGCCGTTTGTGCCGTCGTCGAAGAGGGGCGTACTTGCATTGTTCCAGCCGTTGATTTCACCCGCGACACACCAGTTGCCCGTGCCGGTCTGGTTAACCGTTACGGCAACTTGCGAGGCGCGCGTGTCGAGCAGGAAGACCACCTCCTGATTGTCGGCTGTGGTCGTAAAGGTGATTTCTGGTCCGCTGATATTGCGCCCGTCAGCGCAGTATTGCTCATCCCACGAACCGGTACGAACGATTTTCGCCATGTGGCTTCCAGCTGTGGGAATAGTATATTTTAGCCAATACTGACCATTCCCAATAGCTGTCATAGCGGTGGCAACGTTCGCATTATCCCAACCCTGCCAGTCGCCAACAGCCGTGAATTCTGTGGGCAGGTCATCGCCCCAAACGTTGACGATGTGCTGAGCCGGGTAGAAATTCACACCTGCATCGGCGCTGTGATCGTTGGCGTCGAAGGTTAATTTGATGGCCTGATTGGCGACGGTGGTATAGAACCAGGCATTGTTCGAAGGATACGCTGTGCCCCAGTCACCGCATGTGACGATCTTGAATTCATATTTCGCAGCTGCGGCGATGGTGGTGTCTAAACTGAAGATGTTATCCGCGGCGAAAACGTCGCCGTGTGTTCCGTCATCGTAGAGTGGCATGCTGGCATTGTCCCACCCTTGAAAACTGCCAGCGACACACCAATTGCTTGGTGCGGCAATCACGGCTTGTGGTTCCAGGGCTGCTGGCGCCAGGGGGGTGAACATCCCTGCCAACAATACCATCGCAGTCATCAACGATATGGCTCTGTGGTTCATTTGACCTCCTGATAGAGTGATACATTTCGGGAAGATTGGATTAATGATATACCAATTAAGCTGCTATTCTCTATGTGTAGACTGGGCACCTCCTTAATATGACAAAATCAGGAAAGCCTTTTGTGAGTGTTTTCGGGGGACGTGTTCACAGTCCCAAGCATCGCTCTGGCACAGGTAGGGTAAGATGTAGCGACCCTATCTGTATTGACGGGTACCTGTTACCCATTGATAGCACCGTGTTCCGAGTTGCTATGCGAGTGATTCTCTGGCTTTTGCGCTCTTCAGCTAGGGCTGACAGCGCTCAGGCGCTGGGTACGGAATACTCCCCTGCCAGCGCTCGATTTCCTCGCCTGAGACGACGATTAGCGTAAGTGGAAAATCCGTGCAGCGCCGCCATTCAAAGCGCAGGGCGGCATTCGGGATTTCTGTATCGGCGCGGATGGCGTCGCGGTAGAAGCGGTAGTTGCCTGAGCCACCTTCTGCTGCCAGTGAGAGCTCCCCCTGCCACACTTGCGCCTGAAGATTCTCAGTCCACTCGCGCAGTGTTGGGGGGAGCGCCGTCAATGGTTCAGTCGGGGTCGGCGTTTCTGTTATCACAGGGAGAGGGGCGGGTGTAAAGGTGGGTAGGTCTCCGACGGTGAGGGGAAAGATGAGGGCGCTGCTGATGGCGCGTCCATCTGGAAGCTGCACTTCCCAGACTGAGCGATACGCGCCGGGCGTTTCGGGCGTGCGGAAATAGAGCTGGAGCTGGATTTGCGCTCCCGCCGCCAGGGCTTGTAGTGGGATACTGTTGTCACTACCAAAGCTCTCACCGGCAGTCAGCGCAAGACGTGTCCCTTCGGGCCATGCACACGCCTCTCTGTTGCGTAGAGTGATATCTGCACGCACCATGGTTTGGGGCGGCAGGATGGCATCCTTGGGAACGAGTTCTGCCCGCAATACTTCTGCTCGCTGCGTACAGGTCATCGTAGCGGTTGGTGTAGACACTCCTTCAGGCATTGGCGTCCAGGTAGGGGCGATGCTGCGCTGAGCGGTGGGGGTTATAGTGGCTTCTGTGAGGCTGAGTGCCTGTGGTGTAGTCGTCACGTTCTGCCTTGCCGGGAGGTATTGTTGTATCCAGGGGGGGATTTGCCCCATGATAACACCCCAGCCCGTAAAGCCTAACGCTATTCCTGCAATCAATATCAGCATCCAGCGCCATGCTCGCGCCAGAGGTCGCTGACGTCGTTCGGCGGCTCTGCTGTTATTGTCGTCTGATGGGGTTGCAGCTTGTGGTGTGAACCGTCGTAACAGCGGTTGCTCGGGTTCCTCCGTTGCCGGCAGTGAAGGCGCGCCCTGCGCCGTCTCCGCCGTTGAAGCCGTCATGCGCGCAGTGGTGGTCGTGTTGACCAACGCCGCGGGTGGTGTTTCCCAGCCCATGACGTTACGCAGGGCGGTGGCTACCTCACCGGCGCTCAGGAAACGCTTCTCGGGTTGCTTCATGAGCATTTTCAGGATGATGGCTTCCAATTTTGGGGGCAAATTGGCTACCAATCGTGAGGGCGCCGGGACCGGTTCGTTGATGTGTTTCATCACCAGCGCCATAGGTACTTCTGCGTCAAAGGGGAGCTGCCCTGTGACGAGCTGATAGAGCACGACGCCCAGTGAATAGATGTCGGAAAGCGCTGTCCCAGGATGGCCTATTCCAATCTCCGGCGCCATATAGGCGGGAGTCCCGACCATGGCGCCGCTCGCCGTCAATCCCGTAAGACTCAACATGCGGGCAATGCCAAAATCCGTCAGGACGGGTTGGTTTTCGCTGGTGAATAAAATGTTGGCGGGTTTGATATCGCGGTGGACCATTTGCCGCCGGTGTGCATATTCCAGCGCATCGGCAATGGCCGCGGCGATGCGCACTCCCTCTTGCTGTGAAATTCCCCCTTTTTCAAGACGTTCGCGCAGCGTCGGACCTTCGATGTATTCCATCACCATGTAGTAGACGCCAAATTCCTCGTTCAGGTCAAAGTCATAGACCTGGACGATATTGGGGTGTCTCAGTGTGGCTACAATGCGGGCCTCACGCTGAAACCGGTTTACGAAGCCCGTTTCTTCCGCCAGGAAGGGGTGCAAGATTTTGATGGCAACTTGCCGGTCGAGATGAATTTGCTCGCCCAAGAACACCTCGGCCATGCCGCCATGTCCCAGGTGCCGGACGATTTTATATTTGCCAAGTGTCTTGCCGATGAGGAAATATGCCGTATTCACACAGAACCCCGGTTCCTAAGGTGTCTCAGCCATCGTGCACTTCACAGCGACAGCATCTGGGCTTTGTCCGCTATGGGCGCCAGCTTCATTCGGCGTTTGCAGCTTCTTCTGCCTGGCAGGTGCGGATAAGCTGCCGTAGGGCTTCCCAGGCGCGTTCGAAATCCTCGGAGGGAACGAAGAGATGATCTCGGGAAAAGGCGGAGACCGGATAGATGCTCACTCCGGCTTCGGCAACCGTAGCTGCCATGAGCGCCAGATAGCCTACCAGGCCCAGGTCCAGGGGCAGGTCAAATGTGATGAGCCGGTATTCCGGGGATTCGTTGAGGATTTCAAAACCGGGGCGGTATGATTCCCAGGTTTCTGCCGACAGAATCAGGCTCAGCTCATCCTTATCCCAGATCAAGGAAACCAGCGGCGAATGCAATTGTTTCACCAACATAGTGGCTTCTGTAATTTGTGTCAGAGGTAAACGCACGATGATGTAGTTTCGCGCATCCGTGAACAGGCGTGTTTGAGCAACGACATGTCTCAATCCTGGTGGTAACGACATAGCAGCACCTCCTTTGGGCGCAGATTGAACTGCGGTTGGACATTCTCGGTGACCGTTGGCTCAGCCTCTTGCATTATCATGGGCCAATGCCTGGAAAGCAATGGCCATCATAACAGGTACCCCGCGTATCACCGCATGCTCTATCTCTATTATATCCATGAACAAGCCAAGTACAAGACGGGTAGTGTATACAATTCGGTGGAAATTTGGAGAAAGAGCGGACTCGATGTAAGCTAGGGTTTCCAAGACCAAGTTACAAGGAGGC
>JAFGFB010000264.1 GCA_016931315.1 Anaerolineae bacterium | reverse complement strand
GGTTGAGTTTTGGTTGTGCTAACTTAAGATTACCACGGAGATGAAACTTTTTCCAGCCTTTCTCGATTTGTGGGTAATCACCAACAAGTACAATATTGAAATCCCTTTGGGAATATGGTATAGTATGGCTGTACCTGAAAAGCATTGCTCAAGGAGGATCTATGAACAAAGCCACTGTACGTCAAATCGTCAACGTGATCATCACCATCGCCGTCATCGTCATCAACGTTCTTGCAAATGCGCTCCCCCTCAATGGACTCAACACCGGGGAAATCTCCGACCGTTTCAAAATCTACTTTGTGCCCGCGGGCTACGTTTTCTCGATCTGGGGCGTAATCTATCTGGGACTGATCGCCTTCGCCATCTATCAGGCATTGCCAGCACAGCGCAATAACCCCCATGTGGCGCGCATCAGCTATGCTTATGCCATAAGTGGTATCGCGAACATTGTCTGGATTTTCTTCTGGCACTATGAGGTCTTCACCCTGACGCTCATCCCCATGCTGGTGATCCTGGGCAGCCTTATCTTCATTTTCCTGCGTCTCTGGCAAGGTCGCAGCGAACAGCGTTCCGCGGACCGCTGGGCTATCGCTCTGCCCTTCAATATTTACCTGGGATGGATCAGCGTCGCGACGGTCGCCAACGCTACCCAGCTTCTGTATTACCTCGAGTGGGGCGGTTGGGGCATCGCGCCAGAAATCTGGGCGCTGATCATGCTGATTGTCGCAGCGGCGATTGCTATCGCCATGGTGCTCCGGCATCGCAACATCGCCTATGCCATGGTCTTTGTCTGGGCCTATATCGGCATCGCCGTGCAGCATTCCAAGACTGCGCTGGTCGCTTTCCCCGCCGGTATTCTGGCGGCGCTCATCGCACTTTCAGTCGTTATGGCAGCACCGCTGAAGCGCTCCACCCGCTCTTAAAAAGCACACCCGCCTCTCAGATTTTCCATCGCCCAGGCGAAAGCCATGCTCTCGCCTGGGCTTCCTATTAGAGCTTGTCCGAAAATTGCAGCACGATATCGCGCTTAGCCTGACAGTCAAATTGGTTTCACGGAAGAAAATCCATCACAATTTTCCCAAATCCCGTTGGTAATTCGCCCGCGTTGTGCTATACTTGAATTACTCGATCAAGAATCGAGGCATAATAATGTGAGAAAGGATTGGGAAGTGAGTCAAAATGGATCCTCACCGCCTGTATCGCCTGTTGTTCGCCGCTGCATCGAAAACCTGGAAAGCCCCAACCCCCGCCAACGCTCTCAAGCCGCAGGAGAGCTGGGAGAGCATCATGCCGTTGAAGCTGTTCCCGCGCTAATCCAGGCGCTCAACACCGATATCAATACTTACGTCCGCACCGCCGCCGCCGAGGCGTTGGGGCACATCGGTGATCCCCAAGCCACTTTTCCGCTGGTAGATGCAATGCGGGACTCGAGCTCTTTTGTCCGGCGCGCCGCAGCTATCGCTTTGGGGCAACTGGAAGCCAAGGAGGCACAGGTAGCCCTTATCCACGCCCTGGATGATCCCAATCTCTATGTCCGGCGCGCCGCCATCAATGCTA
This sequence comes from Anaerolineae bacterium, assembly GCA_016931315.1. Taxonomy (GTDB): domain Bacteria; phylum Chloroflexota; class Anaerolineae; order B4-G1; family SLSP01; genus JAAZNO01. The sequence goes on along the minus strand of JAFGFB010000264.1, from coordinate 7,213 downwards.
TTGGCAAGCTTGGCATCCATGATTTGGGCAAAGTCTTACTTTCCCGCCTGGACACTGGCGATCCCCGCATGCGACGCACCATCATCACGGCATTGCGCCGACTCAAGACCCGCGATTCTATTTCCACCATGGTAGAAATGCTCGAAGGCTATATGAACGAGCCTGGACCCCGTGACCTGCCCGTCGTGAAGACGCTGGTTATCGCCTTGGGCGATTTACAGGCAAGAGAGGCAATCCCGGTGTTGATCGCAGTCGTGCGCGGCTATGTGGGCGCCCGCTCACTGGCAGCGGCGGCATTGGGCCAAATTGGTGATACGCAGGCGTGCCCGGTATTAGTCGAAGCGTTGGCTGACCCCAGCGCCAGCTTGCGCCTGGCGGCGCTCCGCAGCCTGGGACGTTTAACCTGTCAGGGAACCGCCCCGGTCGTCCGCGAATTCCTGACTTCAGGCGATCCGCGCCTGCGGCGTGTAGCGACCATCACTCTGGGACACCTTCACGACCACGACTCTATTCCGAAATTACTGGAAATGGCGCGCGAGGACCCCAGCCCGCTGGTGCGACCGGTCGCAGTAGAGGCGTTAGGCTTGATCGGCGACCCGCATGTCATCGAGAGTCTCGTGCCACTGGCGAAGGACACCAATGCCTACGTTCGCGCCGCGCTCTCACAGGCGCTGTGCTTATTGGATGATGGCTCGCCGGCGGTGGAAAAAGCACTCAAAAAACTTCTGGAAGATGAGGTTCATCACGTGGCTTCCGCTGCACAACAAGCCAAAGAAACACAACGTGAACACCTCCGCGAGGGAATTGAGACGGTTTGCGAACCAGATAAGAAAGGGTCCTGGTTGCGGCGACTGTTACATCTGGGGGGGTAAATGCCGCACCGGCAACGCCGGCAACAGCAGAATTTGGATATAATGAGGGCGCAGAGACTATCTCTGCGCCCTTGACATGCAACACGCATGGCTCAATATGGAAAAATCTCCGCCAGGCACACATCGTCCTGCCAAACCTCCAGAAGCCATCCCTCACCTGCTCCGGCAACAAGTTCACGAAAGGGCGCATCGGGGCTTACCTGCACGGGAAACACGCCTTTTATGGTAGTATTCTGTTTGATAACCAGGTCAGCAGTTTGCAGATATGGGGCATAAAGCCCAATCAGAAAACCCTGCGGTGTTTGTTTAAAAGCCGCTGCCAGATTCGCGTTAGCCCAAGCCAAACTGCCAATGCCGTGAACAGCGTACCAGCGCTCACTCCAGGCAAGAGTCTGCCCAGATGGCAGACTCACATAATCCTCCGGGAAGAAACTGCGGTTATAGCCACCCCAAAGTTCAAAATAGCGGCTTCCATCAACAGTGAAGATATCCGAGGGGAGTTCGCCCAGGCAGAAAAGCTTGACGCCCTGTGGCGTCGCGGGGGGATAGGTTCGTACGATTCCCAAATCGCTGCCCTCATCGTAGGCGCCCATCGCCCCCTGTGCCTGCGTCGCAAAAATGCCCAGATAGTGCTGCCATTCATAGTAAAAACTGAAGTTGCGACCAGAAAACACGGGCCAGCTGATATGACTGCGCGGATCGGGCAAGAGCTCATCGCTGGTAGAATGTATCTGCATTCGATCGGTGGGCACCCAAAAGCGCAAAGTGGGTGAGGGAGTATTATTTCCAGATAGCGTGAGCATGGCATTAATCCAAAACATCAATGGGTGCGCCTCGGCAGTAGGGTTGTAGATACGCGGGGTAATCACCAGACTGTTATCATCACCGTAGAGTTGCAGCGTAATCTCGATCAGCATTCCGGTGCGCCAGTCGGTGTGCCAGACGCGCACACCACACCAGTTATCCCCCGAGAGCAGCTGGTACTCCCAAGGGAGGTACTCATTGAGGCCGTGTTCATCCACCGGAAAAGCCCATTCCACACCGCCCGTGCCCAACCACCAGCCACGATAGCCCCAATTCGCGTTAACGGGCATGATCACGGGATTCTCATAAGTGAGCTTCTGCCCGGTGAGGCGGTCCTCCCAGCGCAAAATACGCCCTCCCAAATAGGGCAAAACCGTGATGCGAGTGTAGGTGTTTTCCAGAATCACCACGGTGTAGGTGCGCGTCTCAGGTGGACCCACAGCCCCCATATCCAGGCTGTGATAGGGATAATACGGCGCTCCAGGATCGGAGGGCCGCAGCGCCTGTTCCCAACCATAGCTGGTCAACGTAATCTGCGTCTCATAAACGGCAAGGTCCCAATTCTTCATAACGGTGGGCAAGTAAGCCTCTGGCGTAATGGTAACGGTTGAGGTGAGGATGCTGACTTCAGCAGGCGTAGCTGCGACCGGGGTCGAAGTGGGCGCCAATGTCGAAGTGAGCGCAGGCGAGGGAGTTATAGAAGTCGCCACTACCGTTGGCGGAGCAGTGCTGAGCGCTTGAGCCACCGTAGCAGTAGCGATTAGCGCGGGAGGCTCAGCGATGCCACCGGCTACATTGCACGCTGTGAAAGCTAACACAAGTCCGACCCAAAGCCAACGAAAAGAGTGCTTGAGTTTCATAAGCCCCCCACTTGTCTGGCAACCTGCAGAAATAACAACGTGATCCCCATACAGGGGACCACGTTGTCATTGTGCTAAACCGCGCGAGATTGATGTAGCGCGCAAGTCAACGACCGCTAATTGAGCAGGTTGAGCGCCCAATCGCCTATAAGCCAGTAACGGAAATCCTCGCCACCGTTGCATTGAATCCCACCGATCACGCCGTAGACCACCGCAATGACCGGGAATGCCGCCAACACCAGCGTGGCAATGAGGGCGAAGGGGATCAGAAACAGGCCGACCAGAATAGGGATGAGCAAACCGGTCACCGCCCAGACTAATCCAATCAACAACCCGCCGCCACCCCAGAAAATTAACTGGAAAATCAGCGCTTGTAGGGACTGATAGGCCACGTAGCGCGAGCGCCCGCGATAGGCCAGGTAAATGATGAGCGCGGCGCCCACACCCAGAAAACCGGTCACCAGATTCAACAGCACGCTTAAATGTGCCAACATTGCCCATAAGCGTTCATCTGCCGGAGAAAGCGGAGCGGGGGGCTGCGTCGAGGGTGCCACTGGCGCCGCATTCGCAGCAGGAACCGGTGCTTCACGAACTTCATTTTCAGTATCCATTGTTCAACTCCTTTAACATGATCTCATTTTTCAGGCTTCTACCTGATAATACGTGAAGACCAGCTAAAGGTTGCGCCGGATTCCACACTCACTGCCCCTACGGCTTCTCCTCCATGAACTTCTCCACTTGATACAGGCTAATACGGATATCGGGCCATTTCCAGGCATTGGATGGCAAGCCCGCTTTTTGGCACAGGTGGCTCAGAAACATCTCCCGTTCCGGCAGTTGTTCCCATACCTGGGGTAAAAAGGTTCCCCGATTCCAACCCCGTTCCAGAATCACACCATCTATTCCCGGCCGCAGTTTTCGCAACAGATCATCGGAGTCGGCGTAGAACAACAGTTGTGGCTCTGAAAGCACGGATATCTCAATCCGGAGCGACGCGAACTCAAAGTCCGTCAGCGGCGGGAAACGCGGGTCATCGAAAGCAGCATCCACAGCATGGCGTTGCACATCCAATGCCAGCGGACGATGCGCCGCTAACGATCCAATGCACCCCCGCAACTGCCCATCAAGCGTGAGCGTTACAAAAGCCGCGCCTTTCTCACGCAGATGCAGCGGCAGCGTCTCCAACGCAATCTCAGGCATCGAGGCATCACTCAGGGCTTCGCGGATGGCTTCACGAGCGAGGCATAACAGAGTCTGCTTTTCTTCCGCAGTCAAGGGCTGGGTATCCATAAGATCGCTCCTAAACGTGTTGCGAGTTACAGGACCAAAGGGACGAATCAAAGAACAGCGCCAGTATAGGCAATCGCAGCATAGCCCACTACCTGGCGACGATCACCAGCGGTATCACCCGAGTTACGATAATCCAACAAATGGGCGCGCCACCCCCGCCGTGCGGCTAGAGCCATCACGGAGAGGATAGGCGCCTGTCCACAGGCTTCACCGTGAGCAACGGCTATCTGGTCGCCTTGAAGAACCGCCTCGATGAAGGTGCTGTCACGGCGCGCCGCATCACTGTAGCTGTGGTAATGGCTAAGGTCAGAGCTGACCACGATAAGGTCATCCGGCTCCAGCACCGCATCGAGAACACGGGCGACCACTTCAGGGTTCACGTCACCAAAAAGCAGGGGAACAATCGGGATTTGTGGCCACAAATGTTGAAGAAAAGGCAACTGCACCTCAAGGCAATGCTCACCCTGGTGTGCCTGTCCGAGAGGCTGAAACCACGGGTCATGCTCGCTCAACCGAGACGCTACAGTAACATCAACAGGCATAGTCCCAAGGGGCGTCGCAAAACCATCGAAATTGCCCAAGGCCACGCCCTGAAACCAGGCGCGGTGCGCCGGTCCCATGAGATAGACGCGCGAAGGGGGTGCGGGTCGCTCTGCTAACAGCCGGTAAGCGAAAGCAGCTACAGGACCGGAATACACATAGCCGGCATGGGGCGCAATAATCGCGCGGACTTCGGTGAGAGGCGTCGGAGTTGCCGCCTTCAGGAAATCGGCCACCACCTGTCGCAAGATGGCAGGATCATCTGGATAGAACATACCGGCGACAGCCGGACGGCGAATGACAGGAGACAAATGCGTTTCCTTCTCCATAGTTACAGCACCTCCTATTGCCAGACCCCTGGAATACTCATCCCGCAATGATGACACACCCCCGGCGTTTGCCAATGCGTGCGCACGCGATAACCCGAGCGTGAGATCAACACTGTGTTGCAGTGTGGGCAATAAGTTCCCTCACGGCCAGGGTCGTAGATGTTGCCCACATAGACAAAATTCAGCCCCACGGCTTTCCCCAGAGTGTAAGCCCGTGCCAAGGTCTCCGGCGGCGTTCGTGGGCGATCCTGCATGTGATAGGTAGGATAGAATGCCGAAACATGCCAGGGGATATTAGGGTTAATCTGTGCCAACCACTCCGCAGCCGCACGTAATTCGGCATCCGAATCATTCAAACCCGGAATGACCAGGGTTGTCACCTCGATCCAGATTCGCCCGTTGCGCGCAATCTCCGCAATATTGCGCTTTACCGGCTCCAATCGCGCGCCGGTGTAGGTGCGATAGAGGTCCTCAGTGAAGCCCTTCAAATCTATGTTGATGCCATCAAGCCAGGGCGTGATTGACGCCAACATCTCAGCAGACATGAAACCGTTGGAAACAAAGACATTTTTGAGGCCCTGCGCATGCGCCAGTACCGCCGTATCGTAAGCGTACTCAAAGAAAACGGTGGGTTCGTTATAGGTATAAGCAATAGAAGCGCTATGCTCCTGGTGCGCCAGGGTGACCAGGACTTCCGGCGCAACGGCCGGCACCATCAGATCAGGGGTAAGGCGCCGGACCTGCGATAGCTGCCAGTTCTGACACCACTCACAGTGCAGATTACAACCATACGTGCCCACAGAAAGCGCGGTTGACCCGGGAAGAAAATGGTAGAGTGGCTTTTTCTCGATGGGATCAACGTGCAACGCCACAGCTGCACCATAGACCACTAGCTGCAGCTGCCCCTCACGGTGTACTCGCACGCCGCATTTTCCCCACTCGCCGGGCGCCAACACGCAAAAGTGCTCGCACACCCGGCACTGCAGCTTTCCCCCCGAGAGTTCACGGCTCAGACGTGGCGCAGATGACATAGCCGCCTCCAGCATTCTTCAAACAAAAAGCCCCGACCCAATAGCCAGGGCTAACGTTGCCAACCAGGAAGGCTACAGTGTAAAATCAGCCCTGATCTTACAACCCAAGCCCGATACCTGACGTGAAGCTCACCGCATTCTAAACATCAGCGGGAGGTATGGCCTCAACCCCTGTCGGTGCTGGCTCGGCGACTTCACTTTCAGGCTCATCAGGCGCCGCAGATGCAATTTTCAAGCTGAAAGCCACACGTCGGGTCTTGGAGCGCAGCGAAAGGATACGCGCCGGGCGGATCATACCAACCTGCACCACCTCATCCGCGCGCAGCACCGGTTGCTCAGAAAGCTCAGAGAGATGGATCAAGCCCTCTACTTCAGGGATATCTACCGGACTGGCAAAAGCACCGAAGGACACAAGATTGACAATCTTGACATCCAGCTGTTGACCCTCACTGTAGCGCTCTCCCATCAGCTCCCAGGGATCGGGCGTCAGGCGCTTGAGACTCAGGCTGAGCCGCCGACGTTCCAGGTCAACATCAAAGATATAGACCTCCAGCTCCTGTCCCACTTGCAACACCTGAGAAGGATGATTGACGCGTTGCCAGGAAATTTCCGAGATGTGCAACAGCCCATCAATACCCTTGACGTTGACAAAGGCGCCAAAATCCACAATATTGCTGACCACACCGCGCTGCACTGAGCCGACCTCCAGCTCTTCCAGAACATTGTGACGGCGGGGTCTTTCGCCCCCCGTTCCGCGCTCCGAGAAGATAAGACGGTTGCGGCTAGAGGTCACCTCGATCACCTTGAGTGTGAGGGTCTTCCCTAACAACGCCTGCCAGCGGTTTTCGGTATCGTCGGAATTCTGAAGCGAGCGCCAGGCCGGCTGTAATTGTGATGCGGGCACAAAGCCACGCAACTGTCCCAGATGTACAATCACGCCACCCTTATTGAAATCCACCACTTCCAATTCCAAAGTCTCGCCGCTTTCCAGCAGCTCCTGCGCACGCACCCAATCGCCCTCTTGATCTGCTTTATTCAATGAGACCAAAATGACGTTCTCACTCTCATTCGAATCGAGCACATACACATGAACCGCCTGACCAGGCTTTAGCCGCTCCAGGTCTTCAGGCTGCAATAACTCCATTTCCCGCGGGTGCACGATGGCGTCGCATTTGCTCCCGATGTCAATGAGAATCATTTTGGGGTTAACCCGCACGATGACACCTTTGACAACGTCACCGCGCCGACAAGGAGCAGGGGGAGTATAGGCATCGAGCATGGTGCTCAGCATATCCTGCTCGGAGTGTGATCCAAGGTCTGTGGCTGGTTTCATGGTTGCGTCTCCTGAATAGAACTTCTATAAAACATTATAGTGCGTTTTTCAAAACCAGGCAATTCAAGGCAGCAATTCCCAATATGAGACACAGGAGTAGAATCAGGGTATCACTGCCTAACACCACACACCAAATCGAAGGAGCCGCGGATGG
>JAFGFB010000263.1 GCA_016931315.1 Anaerolineae bacterium | reverse complement strand
TTGTCACCGGGGTACCCGATTCCCGCAAGTACGCCCTGCGGTTGTTAATGTGTAAGTAGTTGTTAGAGATATTTTATACAAGGAGTTATATGGACTGGATTTATGTTCCGCCACAACAAGGTTCCAGTGAACATTACTGGACGGCATTATTGGAGGAAGGTCCTCTGAGCACGTCTGCCGCTCCAGGTCTGTGGGAATGGCAGGAGGCGCCCCTGATTTCTCAGGAAATCTGGGATGAGGCTCAACACCTGCACCAGAATCGCGCCATCATGCAGTTGACTATTGAAGACTACAATCGCGGTGGATTGATCGCTTATTGGAAGGGTATTGAGTGTTTCATTCCGGCATCGCACCTATATGCTTATCCCTTCCCCGCTGACCCGGGAGCGCGCGAGGAGTGTTTCCGGCGTTATCTGGGGCGTGAGTTGCGTCTGTGCATTATCGAGGTCGAACCGTTGCGCAACCGTATTCTTTTCTCCGAGCGACAGGTTGAGACTTGTGAGGGCAAAAAGGTGGTCTGGCCTGAATGGTTAAGTGTGGGCGCGGTCTGCGAGGGTGAAATCACCAGCGTCAGACCCTTCGGGGCTTTCATCAATTTAGGTCCCCTCGAAGGCATGGTGCATATTTCGGAGATTTCCTGGGGACGGGTACGCCATCCGCGGGATTTTCTGGAGCCTGGACAGCATGTGCGCGTGGCGGTACTCAGTATTGATCTGGAGCACCAGCGGGTAGGCCTTAGCCTGAAGCGTTTGCAATCCAATCCCTGGGATTCGGTCTATGAATGGATCAGCCCTGGTGATGAATTGCCGGGCCTGGTTGTGGGTGTCGAGCGCTTTGGTGTATTTGTGGATTTGGGTTCCGGCCTGGAGGGGCTGCTGCATATCTCGGAATTGAGTCGCGAGGGTGGCGAGACTTTCCCTATCTATCAGCGTTACCGTTACGGCGATACGGTCTCGGTGCGGGTGTTAAACATTGTGCCCCAAGAGCACCGGATTGCATTGGGATTGCCGGAGCAGCTGGAATAGGTTATCTTAATCATGACGAAGCGACAATCTGCTAAAAAGTCCCAACCCGCTTATAGAATGGCGCGTCCCCAGGGTAATTCTGCTCCACAGCGTCGTGGGCAGACCAAAACTACGCCTGGGAAAGCTACGCCTTCTCAGGCGTCTCCCGCTGTGCCGGAACGCAGGATTGGACCGGCGCTGAGCGCTGCTGTGCGCAGCGCCACAGGACAACAATTGCTCGCTTTGGCTCTGATTCTCTTTGGTTTTGTCACTATAGTCACGCTGGCGGGGATCAATACTGGCGCACTGATCACCGGTTGGAGCCGCTTGCTCGTGCTTATTTTTGGCTGGGGAGCGTATATCACTTCCGGATTGATCGTCTGCCTGGGATTGCTTTGGCTGCGGCATCTTGTACATCGCCCGACAGCCTGGCGCTGGCGCCCTCTTTTGGGTTTTGAATTGGCTTTCTTTGGTCTCTTGGCGTTGAGCCACATCTTTGTGCGTCAGTTTGGTTGGGATGCGGTGCTCTCCGGGCAGGGCGGGGGCCTGATTGGTTGGGCTTTAAGTTTCTCTTTTATTTATTATTCCAACATTCTTGTCACCGTTTTTTTGATGGGCTTGCTGATTCTTGTGGGCATTGGGCTGGTTTTCGATGTTACCCTGGGTGACCTGCGTGGCCTGGGGGAGCGGATGGCAACAGCCTGGAAGGCGTATCAGGAGAACAGAGCGGCTGAGCGCGAGGAAGCCAAAGATGCCGCTGCTCGCACTGCTGAGAAGGAGGTTGCCCGGCGCGCTGAGGGCAGCCTGTTGGGAACTGGTGTGGCTGTTTCTCCCACGCCGCAGCGGGCAGTGAGGAAACCGTCGTCTCCGCCGCCGTCTCCACCCGTGGCTCCGGTTGAGGAACCGGCTAAGCCTAAGCTCAGCTTGCCGCCATTGACTCTATTGCAGCCGGCGCGCGCGCCCAGCATGAGCCAGGTCGAGATTGACCGCAAAAGCCGTATCATTGAGCAGACCCTGGCGCAGTTTGGGGTGCCCGCACGGGTCACAGAAGTGCGTCAGGGTCCCACGGTCACCCAATTCGGTGTGACTCCGGGTTTTGTGGCACGTGGGCAGGATGGTGAGGACCAGCGTAAGGTGCGCGTCAGCCAGATTTCAGCGTTGGCTGACGATTTGAAACTGGCGCTTGCCGCCCGCTCGCTGCGCGTCGAGGCTCCGGTGCCCGGACGTGCTGTGGTTGGCATTGAAGTCCCGAATGAGGAGACGGGCCTGGTCACCCTGCGCCGCGTGCTCGAAAGTCAGGAATATGCCCGGTGCAACAAGGCGCTTTGTTTTGCTGTGGGACTCGATGTTGCTGGAACGGCTGTGGGAGCCAACCTGAGCACGATGCCCCATTTGTTGGTTGCGGGAACGACCGGCAGCGGTAAATCGGTCTTCGTCAAGGCGGTTGCCGCCAGCCTCATCATGCGTAACACGCCTACCGAACTCAAGCTGGTTGCCATTGATCCTAAAATGGTCGAGCTCAGCCACCTAAACGGTTTGCCGCACCTGTTGGGCAAAGCCGAAACCGAACTGGAGCGCATCCTGCGCGTGTTGCGGTGGGTTACGCTGGAGATGGAGGATCGCTACAAGCGTTTCGCCAGCGTCCCGGCGCGCAATCTGGAGGATTATAACCGTCATGCGGAGCGTCAGGGCCTTGAGCCATTGGCGCGGATTGTGGTGCTGGTTGACGAGCTTGCGGATTTGATGATGGCGGCGCCCGATGAGACGGAGCGTAGCCTCACACGCATTGCGCAGATGGCGCGTGCTACGGGAATCCATCTGGTGGTCGCAACGCAGCGTCCCAGCACCGATGTGGTGACCGGTCTCATTAAGGCAAATTTCCCCGCGCGCGTGAGTTTTGCGGTCGCCAGTAATGTGGATTCGCGCGTCATCCTGGACACGCCCGGCGCGGAATCCTTGTTGGGACAGGGCGATATGCTCTTCCTGGCGCCTGACGCTGCTGCGCCGCGTCGTATTCAGGGTTGCTATATCTCGGATGAGGAATTGGAGGCTTTGATTCATTTCTGGCAGCGACAGGTCGGTGCGACGCCTTCTCAAGCCCCCTGGGAGACGGTTGCTGAAAGCGCCAGCCCTGAACAATGGCGAATCGAGGGTGAAACTGAGGATGCCGATTTGTTGGAAAAAGCCATCGCCCTCGCGCAGCAACAGGGCAACATTTCTACCTCTGCGATTCAGCGGCGTTTGCGTATCAGCTACCCTCGCGCCGCGCGTCTGATGGAGCAAATGGAAGCGATGGGCATCGTCGGTCCACAAGCGGCGGCGGGGCGTAAGCGTCAGGTGATTCTAGGGGATGACGGTGAAGGTGAAGATTGACCTGACCGATGCCGAGGGCCTCGCCGCTAACCAACGTGGCGAACTGACGAATGCGCAACGTGAGCGCGCAATTCGCGCCGCCCGGGGCCGGCGTGGATGCCTGACCCATTTGCTGCGTCGTGTGTTCCTGCCTGCTGGTGCCTTGATGGCTTTGGTGTTCTTGTTGGGCGGGCGTGCCCCTGCCCTTGTTGTCTGGGTGCTATTGTTCATTGCCCTTGTCGTCGGCACTGAGATGTTTATGCTCACGGTACCCCCCTTAATCCAACGCCAGCAGCTGTTGCGCCGCGACCTGGTTGAGGAGCGCCTTGAATCCGCAGAGGGACGTCTGCTCTATGCCCGAGGGGGTTATGAAGCGGTGGTGGACAATCGTGTTCTATTGCTCCCTTCAGACCCGCCAAACCTGAGACCGGATATGCTCTACCGCTTCTATTTTCTGCCCCGCTCTGGCTTCGTGCTCTCCGCCGAGTTAGTGGGGAAGGCGGCAACGGCAGACACCCGCGCCGCTTTGCTCGAGGCTTTTTCTGCCGTGTTTGACTTTGATAAAGATGCCCTGGATGCCAATCGCCGCGGGCAGTTAACACCCCGGCAACAGCTGCGCTTGTTGCCGGGCCTTATCACTGTTGCGGGGGATTTTACCCCGCGCCAACTGTGGTCCGACTTGATTCAGGGTCGCATAGAGGCTACTGAGGGCATCGGACGGCGTTTGAAACAGCCACGACCTTATCAGCCTTATACCTACTTGATTGGTGCGCGACATTTTGTTGTTCCGGCGCGAGCTTTTGAGGTGCTCATTGATGAGTGGCCTTATCGAGTTTATCATACACCTCGTAGTGGTATTCTGCTCAGCATCGAACCGCTTGCCGCGCGGCATGATTCGGGGAACCGCGATGCCGAAGAGCCGTATGACGAAGTTGACTCGGTTGAAGAAGGAGGCGCATGAATCCGCTCAAATTGCCCTCGCACGTGAATGATTTGCAGATTATCCTCAAGGGCTTAGATTGGCATGCCCTGGAACACGAGGTCGCTCAGGAAGCGCAGACGCGACTGGTGATTGTGGGACCGGTGAACAGCGGCAAATCCACACTCTTCAATCGCCTGCATGGACAGCGCATCAGCGCTGTGAGCGCTGTTCCAGGCACGACCAAAGGCGTCGTTGAGCACCCTTTGGGACCGTTTCACCTTGTGGATACACCCGGATTTGGTGAGGTTTGGGGCACCGACCGGGCTGTCATTGCAGAGGCAGCTGCGCAAGAAGCAGACCTCATTCTATTGTTACTTGATGCTGCTGCCGGCGTGCGCCAAAACGATCGTGACCTCTACACGGAATTGCAGCGTTTTGGCCATCCCATTATCGTCGCGCTCAACAAAGCGGATTTGGTGGCCAAAGACCTTCCCTGGGTACTGGAGAATGCTGAAAAAGTTTTGGGCTTGCGCCCCATTCCGGTTTCCGCCCGGACGGGAAAAGGGATCACCGAAAATCTGTTGCCGGCGATTCTTCAGGCGCAGCCGGCCCTGGCTATTGCAATGGCGCGGGAATTACCGGGCGTCCGCGCGCAGATTGTGACTCGCATTATCCGGCAGGCGGCGTGGTTCAATGCGGCAATTTCGATTCAGCCGATTCCCGGATTGGATATTCCCATCTTGCTGGCATCACAGACGCGCATGGTGTTGCGGATTGCTGCCGCTTATGGTGAATCCATGCGTGTCTCTCACGCCCGCGAACTGTTGACGGCGATAGCGGGGAGTTTGCTCTCCCGCTATCTGGGGATGCAACTGGCAAAACTGGTGCCGGTATTGGGATGGGGTGTTTCTAGCATTGTTTCGGCGACAAGTACTTATGCTATCGGTGAAACGGCCCGCCGCTACTTTGAGGTCGGCGGAAATGTGCGCGTGCCCGACCTGCGCTCTCTGTATCAAAGTTGGCGCAAGCTCTCCCCGTGGAATTTGCTGCGGCGCAAACCGCGTTCCGGGAAGACCGCACCTGAGATGGTGTTCACTGAAGAGGTGGAGATTCCGAGCCACGGGGCGCCGGACGCGGGTCAGTAGCAAAAGGGCCGGATGCCCGCCGCCTTAGTGTTAATCAGCAACTGGCATCGCGCAGCAGGTCGCGAACTGCGGATGGTGAGCCATGAATGTGGAGCAGCTGGGGTTGATTGATCATCCGCCTACGCCCGAAGAAATTCGCGGGCAGATGCGGGCGTCTACGGTGCGCTATGTGGCCCTTGTGGCGTTGGTTAGCCTGGTCGTTGGCGGGCTGATTGGGCGGTTGACAGCGCCAGGGCTGGACGTCGGAGCCGCTATGGAATCGCCGTTTACGCAGGCTGCGGGAGCACTTTCAGGTAGCAAGGATGGCGCACTTCAATCCACACCCGAGCTCGCGACGTTGCGGGTCTACCTCAGTGGTGCGGTGATGCAGCCTCAGGTTGTCGAAGTGCCCGATGGGAGTCTCCTTGCGGATGCTTTGATGGCTGCGGGCGGACCTGCACCTGAAGCCGACCTCGAGAGTGTCAATCTTGCCGCGCCGTTGATCAACCATCAGCACATCCACATTCCCGCCCGCACAGCGACGCCTGTGCCAGCGGTGGATTCTGCGTCCCCGGTTGCATTGATCAATCTCAACACCGCCACGCTCGTTGATTTGCTAACCCTGCCGGGTATTGGTGAAATTCGCGCACAAGCCATTCTTGATTATCGCGCGGCGCACGGACCATTTGTGCGTATCGAGGACCTCCAAAATGTAGAAGGCATTGGTCCTGCCACATACGAGCGGCTGGCGCCGTACGTCACTGTGGGGCCTTAGAACCTATCCAAAATTGTAGCGCGATGCGACGTCTCACTGGGCCTCGTGGTCAAATTCGCTCTCTGGAATGTGTTTTTTTCTAGAGCGGCAATAGTGGCTAGACTAACGAGCATGTGGGCTATGCAAGAACACAAAGAGGTAGCTTTTTTGTGATTTTTGCGGGCTGCGCCCGCAAAAATCACGCTCGCGGAGAGAGGCGCAGAGGGT
>JAFGFB010000021.1 GCA_016931315.1 Anaerolineae bacterium | reverse complement strand
GCTTGGCCTCAGCCTACTCTTCCCTTTCATCAGGCTGTGGCCGTTATTTGAAAGGTATTGGGGCAAAGCCCCATCACAAAAATCAATCAAAGGAAAGGCATTTGCATGATAGTCGCCTTGCTTTTACCCCAAAGTTGAAATACGCCCTGTTTCAAGAAAGAGTGTGGTTGGCCGAGCGCCGGCTAGGGCAGCGCCCACTGGAAGAGCGTTGCGTCCCCGAGCAACGCGCGCATATCCCAAAGCGCGCCCGCCTCAAGGTCGCCGATCACGACCGTGCCTTCCACGCCGGTCAGCACGAAGGCGCGCGCATCGTGCGCCCAGGTCACCAAGCCCCATTCCACGGGAATGCAGCTGCCATCCGCAGCCGCCACGCAGGACGCGCTCAGCAGGGTTGCCAGTGTGCCATCCGCCTCCAGGAAATACAAGCCGCTCGGCACGCCGGCGCCCGCGTCGTAATTGGCAAATGCGAGCCGGTCTCCGGGCAGCGCCATCCATCCAAAGGGCACCAGCTTCCCGGCATAGGCTTCCGGTGAACGCCGTAACACGGGCCAGTCGGAGTCGGCGGCAATCTCCAGCAGCGCCAGGTCGCCCGCCGCGCCGCATTCGGAGGTGGAAACCCACAGGTTAGCCCCACTCCAGGCAGCCTGCGGGACCTCGCCCTGGCAACCATCCTGCACCTTGCGGAAGCGCGCGGATTGCACATCAATCAAGTAGAGCGGGTAATTATCGCTCGAAGCCAGATTTGCCAGCAGCCAACGTCCATCGGAGGACCAGGCGCCCGGCAACCATGTCGTCGTCAAGCCGGCTTCACTCGCGGGGTTGCCCAGCAGCTGGGTGAGTGTGCCATCGGGCAGCGTCACCAGCCACAGACCCTCGGCATCGCTCACGCTCACCGCCGTACCATCGGGCGCCAGCGAGAAGCCGACGTAAGCGCGCCGGTTGGGCAGGGTGATGCGCACCTGGTCACCGGTCTTCCGGTTCACGGTACCCAAAGCCCCGTCAGCCGTGCGATAAGCCACCGTAACGCCATCCGACGTCACCCGGTAATCCACAATCTCGCTATCCGTCACCTGCACCAGAGTCTCAGGGCTGCCGCCAGCGGGCAAGCGCCACACCTGCCCCGCGCGCAAAAAGAAGAGGTCATCGGGCAGAGTGGGCCAGGCATCGGGCTGCGCGGCGGTGCTCTCCAAAGGCAAGTGCTCAGGCAGGGCGAAATTGGGAACCGGAGTTGCGGCAGCCTCGGGGGCAGAAGCGGTCGTGCAAGCGCTCAAAAGCAATAAGCCAACCATGGCCATATAAAGAAAACGCGGTTGATGTATCAAGGAACCCATCCCAGTATCTCCATTCCAACAGATTCACGTGCGTTCTGTCGCCTCAACAGAACAGACGCCCCCTAAAAGGGGGCGTCGAGAGTGCACGGGCTTATAAACCTTAGCACCCCCGGTGAGACTCGAACTCACAACCAACTGCTTAGAAGGCAGCTGCGCTATCCACTTGCGCTACGGGGGCAAAGCGCCTTATTCCGATAAGACAGGCCGTAGCCCCTTGCTCACCAAACGACCCGAGAGCACTCGCAGAATTTGCTCCTCAGGATA
The DNA here is from genome assembly GCA_016931315.1 of Anaerolineae bacterium. Lineage (GTDB taxonomy): Bacteria > Chloroflexota > Anaerolineae > B4-G1 > SLSP01 > JAAZNO01. The sequence continues at coordinate 3,717 of JAFGFB010000021.1, read as the reverse complement.
GTTTACCAGCAGAGCTAACTGCCGCGGCGTTTGAGGCTGGTTATTGTTGCTCAAGAAAACCCGGAAAACGGAGGCAATCAACGTCGAAGCCTCACGCACATAGCCAGGCTGCTGGCTGCAATGGCGACTGATGATGTAGTGCAAACCCTCAACCTGTCTGACCTCGCCAGTCATCCAGTCAATCCAATCAATCTTCTCTGCCAGCGAATGCCCATGATAGGCGGCGCGATGCTCGGCGCACAAATGCGATAGCAGCTCGACGTTGATATCCAGCCCTTGTTTTTCGAACCAGGGAAAGTCAATGTGAAAGGGCGTATCTAAAGTAGGCTTGATAAAGCCGGTCAAAGCAGGATTTGGAGGCAATGTCACCATCAGAAATCTCCTCTGTATGACCAGTAGTTGTCTCCTAACGCCACATACTGCGCCCCCGATGCCAACACAGCTTGCATCGGCGCCGGCGGCACGCGCCGGAACAAGTTCAACACACTATACAGCGTGATGGAGTGGACTGCACGTTGCAGGCTCAACACCGCCAAGCCCTGGAAAATCTGATCGAGCAACTGCTCCAGGGTGAGACGCTTGAGCCGCTGCGCCAGTTCATCCACCGCATCCGGCTCAGGCACACCAATGGCTGCAAGTTCATCGAATTCACAGAACACCGGATAACGGGTCACCTCAAAGGCGAAAGAATCGGCACGCGCGGAGACCGTGCGCAGCCATTCGCCGCGCTTGGAACGGAAGGGACGCACTTGAATTCGGATGACGCCGGGCTGTTCGCCCCGAAGCAGGTCAATGTAGGCGCCGGGACCAACCTTTTGCTCGGCGTACCACGCTGCCAGGCCGAAGACGTAGCGCCCACCGCGCACAACCCAACCGGGAATCTCCTGCCCACCATCGCCATCCACAAATGAAAAGCGCACATGGTCGGTGGTCTGCGCGGTCGGGAACAGGCGCGAGAGCCGCGCTGTCAAGGGCAAAGTGCCGCTGCGCCAGTGCGGGTAGGAAAGCACCAGGGTCACCGAAGCGTCTGCGGGCAGGTCTGGTTGGGTGACGGTATTAGCCCATTCATCCTCAACCTGGGATTCCAGAGCCAACATGCCCTCATCCAACAACGCGCGGTTGTGCGGAATGGGTACGTAACGCAAAAGCGGTGGAGTTTCCTGCACCTGCGATGGCTCCATACGTCGCAAGTACCACAGCCCGACACCGGCGGGTCCCACCTCATCAAAGCGCGGGTCACGCTGCAATGCACATTCGAGCGAGAAAATCTGCAACGACTGCGGAATCTCGGCGGGCAAATCCATTTCCTTCAACAAATCTGCCGCCGCCAGGGGACCGCCGCCAACCATATCCAGCATCGCTTCGACGATATTGAGCTGCATCGGCGAGACATCCATCAGGAGTTCGCGCACAAACCACTGGTCGGCAATCGTGACAAAGTGGGCGTCCGCCTCCAAAGCGCTGCGGAGCAAGGCTTCAATATGGGCGCCGTAGCGCGCATAGAGCGTGTCGGGGTCGGCATCACCCACGGGGGTGTAATCAGCCAGGTCCAGGGGGTGCCCACCCGGAAGGTCGGCAGCGAAATCGCGCTGACCGCCCTTATCCAACGTGACCGTGAGCACCGCAAAAGGCTCGTGCTCGGGGTTGTGCCCGGGGCGCAATTCCGCCACGGTCCCCGCAATATTCCCCAGGTGCGGGAACAAGATCCGCTCACCGACTGCGTAATGTTCTCCGGGGCGGTAAATCCGCCCCCGCGAGAGTGATTGCTCAACCACTTCTTGCAGCTGCTGATGGCGGTAGACAATCAGGGTACGCGCCAGGGCTTCCAAAGTTTCGGGGCGCTCTCGCTCCAGCAGAGAATTGATCAGATAATCCAGGTCCCCCGGCAGTATGGAGAACCTTTCCCAATATTGTTCGCTCTTGACAGCACTTTCCACGCTTGCGACCTCATCCAGACTGTGACACTTGGTAATAGACACGTGCCCGTATAAGAATTCGGACCAGCCCCCTGCAGGAGCCAGCGATAGTTTTCCGCGACAGGCATTTTAGCAATTAAGCTCTAACAATCAAATTATACCAGGAAGAAACGGTTTGACAAATACCGAAAAATAGCGCACACTATAAGTGAGCCTGACCCTGCTTTTTGATGATGGGGGGATGTGAATCATGGGATGCGGCGTGCGCCTGCTCACCCTGATGTTGCTCATCGTGCTGGTAGCAGCCAGCTGCGCCGGTCAACCCGCGGCAGCACCGTTGAGCGAAGCCACGGATGCAGCAACAACGCCAGACACAGCGGCGAAATCAGTCACCGAGGTGGCCACAGCGGCTGTCGAAGCGACAGCGGCTGTCGAAACGACAGCGACTGCCGCGGCAATGGCCGCGGCAACGGCCGCGGCAACGGCCATCGCCCCCATCTCGACGCTGAAGCCACCGGAGCCGACGGCGACTTCCACGCCACCAGCGCCGACCGCGGTCCCTCCCACTGCAACCCAGGCGCCAAGCGCGCCGGTCATTCTCGCTTTCAACGCCGACCGCAGCGATATTGCCGAGCGCGAAACGGTCATCCTGCGCTGGCAGGGGCAAGGCGCCGATTCAGCAGCGGTCTGGTGGTTCGATGCGCGGGGATTGCCGGCAGCTCCGGTAGAAGTCACGGGCAATTCCAACAATGGCAGCGCCGTCATCAATCCCGATGCCAGCCCGATCCATCTCACCCTGCGCAACGCGGCGGGAGAAGCCAATGCGATGGTGGAGCTGAATATCCACTGCGTCTATGCCTGGATTCCAGAGCTGGAAGGCAATCCCAACGCAAGCCGCTGCCCTGGCGCACCGGTCTACACGGCTGCCGCACAACAGCCTTTTGAAAACGGCTTTATGGTCTGGCTCGCAAATGAGGGGTTGATTACGGTCTTCTATAATGCGGGGCAAGGACCGTGCCTTAACGGACCCTGTTTCCGCTCCTACCCGGATAACTTTCGTGAGGGTGACCCCGAGAGCGATCCGACAATCAGCCCGCCGGATGGGCGCTATCAGCCCATACGCGGCTTTGGATTGGTGTGGCGCACGGATGCGGAGGTGCGCAACGGGCTGGGTTGGGCCACGACGCCCGAGACCGGCGGCGATACCTGGGCGCAGGGTTTTTCGGGCATGGGCAGGCACAATAGCTACACGTACCTGAGAAATCTGAACGGGCAGATCATTTTCATGACGCATATGGATAGCGATTGGGAGTTCTATCCCTGAGAGAGCCGGTTTCTGAGTTCGGCATAGTCACGGGATACACACAAGGTGCGAGGCACACGTTTCGGTAGCAGTTGAAGGAGGATAGCATGAGTGTCCTTACCGAAGAGCGAGTAGGATTGACGACCGTACATGTTGCTGAAGGACTGCTGCGCGCCATGGTCGTGCGCGGCGCATTGGAGAGCGCCGGCATTCCGGTGGTGCTCAGCTACGAAAAAGTCAGCTCGCTGCCGGAAGCAGCGGAACACACGGGGCAGGTCCACGTGATGGTGCCCGTGGAATGGCAAGAGGAAGCCGAGAAGCTGCTGAGCGCGCGCCCACGCCCGGGAGAGGTCTTTTCAGTACCGCCCGGAACGCAAAGCCCTGCGAATGGGTAGAGACGGAGAGGAGAACCACGCAGGGGCGACCACCCAGGGGGTGACCGCGACCACGCAGAGGGCGACCACGCAGAGGGCGACCACAAGGGTCGCCCCTACGATT
>JAFGFB010000262.1 GCA_016931315.1 Anaerolineae bacterium | reverse complement strand
CTATACGCGCGAGGCGGGCGTCCGGCAGTTGGAGCGGGAAATCGGGAAAGCCTGCCGCAAGGTGGCGACGCAGGTGGCTGAGGGCATGGTGACTTCTAGGGTGGTAGTGGGACCAGAGCAGGTACGCGATTACCTGGGCAAACCCCGCTATCGCTTCGACGCGGCATTGCGCACGGAGCGCCCGGGCGTGGCGACGGGCCTGGCATGGACGCCTACCGGCGGTGAGGTTATCTTTGTCGAATCGGCTTCGATGCCAGGCAACGATGGCACATTGATTCTGACCGGCAAGCTAGGGGAGGTTATGCGGGAATCCGCCCGGATTGCGTTGAGCTATGTCGAAGCGCATACGCAAGAGCTGAAGCTCTGCGAGGAAGCCTGCCGTGGCAAGATTCACCTGCATGTTCCCACGGGCGCGGTGCCCAAGGATGGGCCTTCTGCCGGCGTTACCATGGTCACTTCGCTGGTTTCGCTGCTTTCGCAGCGCCCGGTGTACTCCGGCGTCGCTATGACCGGGGAAGTGACCTTGCAGGGGCAGGTGCTGCCCATTGGGGGCTTGAAACTGAAGATCCTGGCGGCGCATCGCGCGGGGGTTAAGAAAGTGATTTTCCCCAAGCTCAATGAGATTGACCTGGATGATGTGCCGGAGGATGTGCTCAAGGAGCTGGAGTTGATACCGGTCGAGGATGTGTTGCAAGTATTGGAGCATGCTCTCCAGCCGGCGCCAGAACCCGCGGCAGAGCCGGCGACGGCGTCAGCGCCCAAGGAAGAAAGCGATCCTGCGCCGCGGAAGGGCGACATTATCGTGGTGGTTGACGAACCCTCCCCGACGGAGGAAGATCCCTGTCCACCCGAGATTGAATGCTGATAGTGGTGGATAGCGGCTTAGCGTGTGTGCTTAGCGGTCGGCAATGGGCAGCATTGCCGACCGCTGTTTTGTGTTTTCGGTTTTTCCCCTCGGCGTTCCGCGGTATAATATCTTTTCGTTCTCAGGTGGTAGTCATCCGGGTTTGTCTGCTGGTTTGAAACTGGATTTTTTGAGGAACTTATGTCAAAGACTTACGTCTCCCTGGATTTGGAGACCACCGGCCTGGATTCCCAACGTGACGAGGTGATTGAGGTGGGCGCCTTGCGGTTTAGCGGCGCCCACGAGATCGAAACCTTTTCGACATTTGTGGACCCGGGGCGGCGTATACCTCCATTTGTGACCGAGCTCACCGGCATCTCTGATGCGCATGTGGCCCATGCGCCTACAATGCGGCAGGTGGCGCAAGAATTGCGCGCTTTTGTGGGCGATGATACCGTCATCGGTCACAACATCGGTTTTGACCTGGCGTTTTTGCGGAAGGACAATGTGTTGACGGGGAATCCCCGCATTGACACGTTTGCCCTGGCGGGCATTTTGGTGCCGCACGCGGGCCGTTATAGCCTGGAGAACCTGGTGCGCGAGCTGGGCATTTCTTCTGTCGCGCAGACGCACCGGGCGCTGGATGATGCGCGCCTGGCGCACGCGCTCTTTGTCGCACTTCAGGAGCGCGCGCTGCAGTTGCCACAGGCGGTTCTGCAGGAAATCTACGACCTGGGTTCGCGGATGGGATGGGCACCACGGTATTTCTTCCAGGAAGCGCTGAGAAGCGGAAAACGGCAGGCGTTCCAGGGTGGGATTGGGGCGCAGCTGGCGGCGCGCCGTGGCGGCGATGCTGTGGGACCTCTTTTTATCCCGGAAGTGGATGTGGACCCTTTGGAGGCGCGCAATCCGCCTTTACCTCTGGATATCGCGCAGTTGGAGAGCTATCTGGATGCCGGCAGTGCTCTGGCGCAGGTTTTTGAGGATTATGAGCCGCGCAAACAGCAGGTCGAGATGATGCGCGCCGTTGCGGAGGCGTTCAATAATGGGCATCATCTGCTCGTTGAGGCGGGCACGGGCACGGGTAAATCGCTGGCGTATTTGTTGCCGGCGCTGCACTGGGCCGACCGTAACGATGCCCGGGTGTTGATTTCTACCAATACCATCAATCTGCAGGAGCAGCTGGCGGGCAAGGATATTCCGCTGTTGGAGCGGGTTTTTCCGACGGGTTTCCGGTATATGGTGTTGAAGGGTCGCAGTCACTATCTGTGCCGGCGGCAGTTCCAGGCGCTGCGACGGCGTGGACCCGCGAATGAAGATGAGATTGTGGTCATGGCTAAGATTTTGCTGTGGCTACCGAATACCCTGGATGGCGATGCGGATGGGTTATTCTTGCCGACTCCCGGCGAGCGCGCGGTTTGGGCACATCTTGCGGCAACCCCGGAGAATTGTGACACGCGCGATTGTCCTTTCTACGCTGGCGAGGGCTGTTTTTTCTATCGGGCGCGCGAACGCGCGGAAACCGTTCACCTGCTCGTGGTCAATCACGCGCTGCTGCTGGCGGATATTGCCGCCGAAAATCGGGTTTTGCCGGAGTACGGCTATCTGATTGTGGACGAGGCGCACCATTTGGAGCAGGCGACGACCGAAGCGCTGCATTTCTCGGTGGATTGGTACAGCTTGCGGTATGCTTTCGAGGAACTGCTGGAATCAAAGGGCGCTTTCCCCGGGCTTTTGGGGGAATTGCAAGGTGTGGCGCAACATCTGCCGCGCGATGTGAGCGCTGTGCTCCTAACTACCTCGATGCGGCTGTCGGATTCGGCAGATCAGGTGCTTTATCGTTTGGAGACGCTGTTCGAGGCTTTGAACCACTTTTTGAACGAACACGCCGCTTCGAATAATGATACTTATGCGCTGCGCCTACGGGTGACCAAGAGCCTGCGTTCGCAACCGGGTTGGGATGCGGTGGAACTTGCGTGGGATGCTGTTGTCGCGCCGTTTGAGAGCCTGGTCAGGGATTTGTCGCGGATGGCCTCGGCGCTAGAGGAGCTCAATGCCATGGAGTTACCGGTGATTGAGTCGCCGCGCTCACGGCTGGTGGCGGTAGCGCAACGATTGGCGGAGACGCACGGGCAGTTGCAGGCGCTCATCGCGCAGCCCTCGCAGAATGCCGTTTACTGGTTGGAATCTGCCGGCGGCAATGGCGGTTTCAACCGGGAAGCGGTGGCCTTTCATACAGCGCCCCTGCAAGTAGGTCCTCTGGTGCGGGAACACCTTCTCAGCAAGAAGAAGGCGGTCATCATGACCTCGGCGACGCTGCGGGTCGGAGGCTCCTTTGATTATCTGCGGGAGCGTTTGGACGCCTGGGATGCGGAGGAGCTGGCTGTGGGATCGCCCTTTGACTATGCTGCAGCGGCATTGCTTTATGTGGTCAAGGATATGCCGGATCCGGGAAATCCGGGTTATCAACGCGCGGTTGCGGAGGCTATGGCGGCGCTGTTTGAGGCGACCGAGGGGCGATCATTGGCGTTATTCACTTCGTATAGTCACCTACGGGCAACGGCGCAAGCCATCACTGGGCCCCTGGGGCGGGCGGGGATCACGGTGTATTCTCAGGGAACGGGATTGTCCCGGGCGCAGTTGTTGAGCAATTTCAGCAAGGGCGAGCGCTCGGTGCTGCTGGGGACACGTTCCTTCTGGGAAGGCGTAGATTTGCCCGGAGAGATTCTTTCCTGTCTGGCTATCGCCAAGCTGCCTTTCGATGTGCCGGATGAGCCGCTGGTGCAAGCGCGCTCGGAGGCGTGTGATAATCCGTTCAACGATTATATGGTGCCAGAGGCTGTATTGCGTTTTATGCAGGGCTTTGGGCGGCTGATTCGTACGCGCTCTGACCGTGGGGTCGTGGCGGTGCTGGATGGACGTCTGGTCTCAAAGCGCTATGGCGCGCGGTTTATCAATTCATTGCCAGGTCCTACGCTGCGGGTGGGACCGGTGGCGCAGCTGCCGGAGAGTGCACGGTGCTGGTTGGCGGGGGACCCGCTGCCGCCGTTGGTTGCCGGGAGGTCTGATGGACCCTGGTCGGTGCCGCCACCAGAAGAACCACCCTGGTGATTGTCGTAGGGTGAACAGTGGGGATTTCGGCGGTTGATTTTGCTGAGTGGAGGTGGGTATGCGAATCGTGGTAGATGCTTTTGGCGCTGATGCCTGTCCTGTTCCGGATGTTGCGGGGGCAGTTATGGCGGCGCGCGAGTGGGGCGACGAGATTGTGCTGGTAGGACCTGAGGAGCAAATCCGGGCGGAGCTGGCGAAGCATCGTACAGAGGGGTTGCACTTGCGAGTGGTGCACGCGCCTGAGGTGTTGACCATGGAGGATCACGCGGAGGATGTGCGCCACAAGCCACAGTCCTCGATTCGCGTTGGTTTGCAGCTGGTCAAAAATGGTGAGGCGGATGCCTTTGTCTCTGCGGGAAACACCATTGCGGTGCTTTCGGCGGCGATTTTTGATTTGCGACGCATTCCCGGTATACGGCGTCCGGCTCTGGCGACCTTATACCCGATTGCCGATAACCGTGTTTTGTTCCTGGATATGGGCGCCACGGCTGATCCAAAGCCTGAGTACCTGCTGCAATTTGCAAAGATGGGCGCTATTTATGCGGAGCGCGTGTGGGGTATTGCCAATCCGCGGGTGGGATTGCTGGCGAATGGCGAGGAGGAGGAGAAGGGCACCCTTGTTTTACGTGAGACGCATCAGGTCCTGGCTGAAAGTGCTCTGAACTTTGTGGGCAATGTTGAGCCTAAGGAGGTTGCTCGTGGTCACGCGGATGTGGTTGTGACCGATGGTTTTACCGGCAATATCATGATCAAGACTGCGGAGTCGGTGGCTTCCTTTGCCGCCCGGTTGTTGAAAAGGGAACTTTGGGGAGGCGGGCTCTCTAAAGTGGGCCTGGCATTGATGCTGCCGGGGTTGTTGCTGGCATTGCCTGGTTTGGCCCTGCTGGCGCCGGCTTTCCGACGTCTACTGCGCCAAATGGATTACGCGGAATACGGTGGTGCGCTGTTGCTGGGTGTAGATGGTGTGGTTATCGTCGGACATGGGCGCTCGAATGCCAAAGCCATGATGAACGCGATTCGCCAGGGGCGTGAGGCCGTGGCGGCGCAGGTGATTCCGACGATTAAAACGGGCCTGGGTGTGTAGTTCTAAGCCTGGGCTGGGCGAACGGACGTTTTCTGGTTAGTAGTTTCGGTTGAGAAAATTCTGCAACGCGGTTTCATGGAGGCAGCATGCGCATCATTGCTAAGGAGACCTACATTCGGCGCGCGACAAACGCCGGTAAGTGGCTCACTTTGATTGCCCTGGGTTTATTGGGCGTGTCGTTCATTATCTACATGGTGAATGTGAATTGGTGGTTTGTGACGTTGGCTCTGGGGGGATTGGGTTTTGTCTGCTCGGTGATAGGTAGCTATTATGGCGACCGTTTTGCGGGACCTATGGCGCATCATCTTCGTGTTCCGGAGCTGCTCAAGGGCTTCGATGATGATTATACGCTGCTGGTGTATGAGACGTCGGTACCCTTTGTGCTGGTTGAGCCTGGTGGCTTGACCGTGCTGTCGGTCAAAAATCAGGGCGGCAGCGTGACGTATTCAAATGGCAAGTGGCGCCATAAGCAGGGGGGACGTTTTTTCCGCCAGCTAGGGGGGCAAGAGTCGCTGGGGCGCCCCGATGATTATGCCGGATTGTTGGTAGCGGACCTGCGACGGTATTTGCGCAAACGACTACCGCGGGCTGAGGAGATTCCTGTGCGTGCGGTTGTCGTGTTTATTGCGCCCAAGGTGCAGCTGGAAGCTGATGAATCTCCGGTGCCGGCATTGCGCGCCGAGAAGCTGAAGGGGTGGTTACGTGGACCTGGGAAACGTCCGACGCTTTCAGGCGAGTTGCGTCGCGCCCTGGCTGAGGCCCTCAATATTTCCCCTGAGGCAGGTTAAGGGCAGATTGGGGTTGTGAGCCATTGAAAGTGGTTCTCGGATGGGGAAAGCTCATCCGAGAACCACTTTTTTTTCTAGAGCGGCAATAGTGGCTAGATTAACGAGCATGTGGGCGATGCAAGAACACAGAGAGGTAGTTTCTTTGTGATTTTTGCGGGCGCAGCCCGCAAAAATCACGCTCGCGGAGAAAGACTTAGAGGGCTTTTTGAGTGATTTAGCCGGTTTTTCCACTGTAGTTTTTTCTAGAGCGGCAATAGTGGCTAGATTAACGAGCATGTGGGCGATGCAAGAACACAGAGAGGTAGTTT
>JAFGFB010000261.1 GCA_016931315.1 Anaerolineae bacterium | reverse complement strand
GCCGCTCGCACGCGGCTCCAATCTCCGTCAACCCCACTTTTTCCACTCTACGCCCTCAAACTGGCCTCACCTGCTACGAATGCCCGCTCAGAAAAAGTGTTTTTTGGACACGCAAAGCGTGTCCAAAAAACACAATAAGGAAGACTCTCTTCGCCTGTTCGCAAAACCGCTCCGAGTTTCGACCAATAATCTGTCTTACCCCCCTTGGGTATACGACAGATTATTGGAGAAAATAAGACCGCCATCTTGCAAACGACCCTCATCAGCGATCAACCCTCTGCGCCTTCTTTCTGCAGGAGTGATTTTCGTGGTGAGGGCGCAGCCCCCGTTCACGAAAATCACAAAAAGAACTACCCTCTGCGCCCCTTCAGCGTGCTCAAGTGTCTAACCGTATGGCCTCACCAAGCTGACCTTTGAACTTCCCAATAAGCGGCAGCCTTTGTCCTATACCCTCTTCTCCACCCCCACTTGCGATTCTCCCATTTATGGGTATGATTAGTATGGTTTGGCTGATTCCCACTCACCTGCGATAATCGCGTATGGTAACGCAGAGGTGTCCGCCACAGTCGTAGATAGCACGAAACCGGCAGTAGAACACCGCAGCCTTAAAGATGAGCGACTTCGACAACGTAGTAACATCTGAATCCGATGACGCGCTGGCAGCAAAAGCCCGTTCAGGCGACCGGGCGGCTTTTGAATTGCTCTGCAGCCGCTACCTGCCGGTAGTCTATCACCGGTTGCGGATGAAGCTGCCGCCGGGCGCGGTGGAGGACGTCACCCAAGAGGTCTTCCTGGCGGCGACGCGCAGCATTCGGCATTTCCGGGGGGATGCCAGCTTTAGCACCTGGATTCTGCGCATCGCGCAGCACAAAATCGCGGATTACTACCGGGGCGATGGGCGCGCGCCGGAGCCAGTGCCCCTGGACCTGGTCCTGGAACATCCAGGAGATGCGAATGGCGCGGACTGGCGAGAGACCATTGCCGTGCAGGCAGCTCTAGAACAGCTGCCGGAACATTATCAGGCCATTCTGCTGTTGCGCTTTGCTGAAGGGTTGCCCTTCAACGAAATCGCGCAACGGCTGGGAATTTCGCTGGATGCGGCAAAATCGCGCTACCGCCGCGCCGTTGCCGCCATCGCGGAGGCGTTACAGGCAGAGTAGGGCCCAAAGCGCCGGTCACCGACCGGAACGTGGGGCAGTAGCCCACGCCAGCAATGCCCTATTTTAACATTTCAGCCTCAAAATTAAAGTTTTAAGCTATTCTTTTACCCTTCTGTGGTAGAATAGAGCAAAGAATTTGCCCGAAAGGGATATCATGGACACGACACAAACAATGCTCAACGTACCAGAAACACAGCCAGGCCCGGCGCCCCGCGTCATGGCGGCGCCGAGCTCGGTGAATATCGCCATTACCGGACGGTGCAACCTGGCGTGCAAATACTGCTTCTACGCCGATGAGATGGTCGCCCTGCGCGACCTGCCTACTGAACGCTGGTTGGCTTTCTTTGCCGAGCTGGGCGGGCTGGCGGTGCAACAAGTAACGCTGACCGGAGGTGAAGCCTTCACCCGCCCCGATTTCTGGGAGCTGCTGGATGGCATCATCACCAACAGGATGCGTTATAGCCTGCTGAGCAACGGCACGCTGATCACAGAAGCCACGCTGGCGGAATTTGCAAAGGGCAAGCGGCGCCTGCGACTGGATTCAATTCAGGTCTCCATTGATGGCTCGCGCGCGGAGATTCACGACGCGAGCCGCCCCAACAGCTTCACGCGGGCACTGCGGGGCTTGCGACTGCTGGTGGAGGCGCAGTTCCCGGTGACGGTGCGTGTGACGGTCAACCGCCGCAACCTGGACGACCTGGAAGCCATCGCCAAACTCCTGCTTGAGGATGTGGGCTTGCGTAGATTCAGCACCAATGAGGCCTTTAGCTGTGGCGCGGCAGCGAGCAATGCTGAATCCATGCTGCTCACCCCACGAGAACGCGAGCAGGCCATGCGCGTGCTCGCGATGCTGGCGGAACGCTACGAGGGGCGCATCAGTGCCACCGCCGGACCTCTGGCTTTTGCCAAAGAATTCAAGCGCATCGAGGAAGCGTTGGCGCGGGGCGAGACCGGCTTTCCAGGACGCGGAAAACTGGTGGGCTGCGGCGGCATGTGGAACAAACTTGATATTCTGCATGATGGGACCATCGTGCCCTGCCACAACCTGAGCGAGCTGCATCTGGGCGTCATCGGGGAAGACGACTTCCAGCAAATATGGCTCACGCACCCGACGATGGGCGCTTTGCGGCGCCGTCGCGAGATTCCGCTGGAATCGCTGGAAACTTGCCAGGGCTGTATCTACCAGGGCTTCTGCACGGGCGGCTGTCCGCAGGGTGCCCTTGATGCCTACGGCGACCTCAATGCCCGCAATCCGATGAACTGCTACCGCGTCCTCAAGGGCATAGACCCGTATTTTGTGATCCCAGAGGGGTAATGAGCACACTCCTTAGCGTCAGCATACACGACCAACCCATGCTTGCCTTCCGCTATCAGGGGCTGAGCATGCACGGCACCTTCCGCGAGGGCGAGATGCTCTATGTGGTGCCTGTGCCCCTGGAAAGCGCGCGTGTGGGCGATGTGGTGGCTTTCTATCGCCACAACGCGCGCGGAGAAGTGACGGCAATCGCGCACCGCGTGCGGGCGCGCACGCAAAGCGGCCAGGAGCAAGTCTTAGTCACCCAGGGAGATGCTTCCACAGCGCCCGATGTGGAACTGGTGGACGCGGCGCACTTTATCGGTTGCGTGCGCTTTGCGCAGCGGGGCAGCCGGCTTTACGACGTGCGCAATGGCGCGGCGGGGCAATTGTGGGCGGAAGCCCTGCGATTGGGCTGGCGCGTTGCGCGATGGGGACGCGCGCCGTACCGGTGGTTGCGCGCGAGCGGCGTGTTGCGGCGCTGGGTGCACCTGAAGCTGACGCAGGTCCACCTCAACACCGGCCGTGGACCGCTGGTCAAGATTCTGCACGGCGGGCGCACCGCGGCCTATTGGTGGGTGAACGAAAGACGCCTGTGCTGTTACAAACCCTACGACTTGTTCCTGGCGCCGCCGGTAGAGTCGTTAGCCTGTGAGGCAGAGCATTGATCGAGCGCTCTTCCATCTTTCATCTGCATCCTGCGTTAGCGATCGAGGATTTCGAAACGGGCAGCCTGGCGTTAAACGTCGAAACGCTGCAAATGGTGGAATTGAATCATACCGCGCGCGAGATGACGCGCTATCTGGAGCAAGGACATAGCATGGAGGACATTGCGGCGGCGATGGCGGAGGCGTATGCCCAACCCATCGAGACGGTGCTCGAGGATGTGAGCGCCGTCATTGAGCAATTGCTGGCGCTGGGAATCATTCGACCCGGCGTCGCAGATGAGACTAAAGACCAGGGTGAGTAAAAAAGTCTTTGCCACGAATTTCACGAATTGGCACAAATTCCTTAAGATCGTTTACCAATTTTTTGAATGTTCCTTCAGGGAATTATGTGGTAGAATCAGATTATCAGGAGCCAAGAGAATATGAACGAACCCGCACGCTATGTTGTCAACCCGGATGTTTCCTGCCGCGAAGAAGGCGCCGATGGTGCCCTGCTCTTCAACCCTGACACGAATGACGTGCTCGTCATCAACATCACAGGGCTGCTCATCTGGCAGGCGTTGAGCGCGCCGCGCAGCGAGGCGCAGGTGGTGGCGGAGTTGAAGCAGCGCTGCCATGGCGTACCCGAAGACGCTGTGGCGCAGGATACGCACGAATTCGTCGAGCGCCTGCTGAACCGGGGCTTTGTGGGCGTCGCCGCTAGCGGGGTTTGAAGCCTGAGTTCGGCAGAAGAAAAGGACGCTGATGAACGCAGATGACGCAGATAAAAACAGGTTTCTGGAAATCCATGTCCATCAAGCGCCAATGCCCTGGCCACGTAGAGGTCACCTTATTGTTTAGCAATCTTACTCATTGCTGAGTCTACTGAAAATAACGGGGAATCTCACGCAAAGATGCCGGGCGTAAGAACGCCAAGCCGCAAAGGCGGCATGCATCCCGATTGAACTAAACTCTATAGTGTAAAATGCTTTTCCGGATAAACTTCACTTGAATTTTTCTTGGCGTCTTTGCGCCTTGGCGTGAGAATCTTAGTTTATTCAGCAGAATCATTGATACGAAAGGAAATCTTGTGACGCTCTGTGACCCTGAACCCGAGGCCTTGCTGGAAGGCGAGGCGCCTGAGAATGCACTGCCGGAAGGCGTGCCGCCACTGACGACGTTCTATCTTTACCTGACCGATAGCTGCAACCTGCGCTGCCGCCATTGCTGGATCACGCCGACCTACGTGAACGGCGAACCTTCTCCGGGAACCTATCTGCCCCTGGAGCTGCTCAAGCGTGCCGTTGCCGAAGCCAAACCGCTGGGCTTGCACGCCTCCAAACTGACCGGCGGTGAACCGACCCTGCACCCGCAATTTGTGGAGATTGCCGACTACCTGAGCGCCGAAGGCATCTCCCTGACCCTGGAGACCAACGGCACATTGATGGACGAGGCCCTGGCGCGGCACCTCAAGGAACAAACTAAACTGTGGTTTGTCTCGGTGAGCCTGGATGGCGCGACCCCCGCAAGCCACGACCCCTTCCGTGGGGTCAAGGGCGCCTTTGACGCTGCCGTGCGAGGCTTTAAGGCACTGGTTGCTGCGGGCTACAAGCCGCAGTTGATTATGTCCCCACACCGGGGCAATATCGGCGAGGTGGAAGCCGTGGTGCGGCTGGCGGTGGAGTTGGGCGCAGGCTCGGTCAAATTCAACCCGGTGATGGCTTCCGGGCGCGGCATCGGCATGCACGAGCGCGGTGAGGCGCTGGAATTCGAGGAGATCATGGAACTGGCGCACTTCGTGCGCGGCGAGCTGCAGGATCGCACACCGATCAAACTGATCCTCTCCACGCCTCTTGCACTCTACACCGTGAAGGAACTGCTACGCGAGAAATCACAGGGGATGTGCCATGTGCGGAACATCCTGGGCATTCTTGGCTCAGGGGAGATGGCGCTCTGCGGCATCGGGCGTAACGTGCCGGAGCTCTGCTGGGGACGGTTGGGCGAGGTGAGTCTAGCCGAGGTCTGGTTGCATCACCCGATGTTGCAGGAGCTGCGGCGGGAGCTGGATGAGGATTATCCCGGCGTGTGTGGAGACTGTATCCATGCCAAACGTTGCCTCACCTACTGTGTGGCGCAGAACTACCTGGATAGCGGGCGCCTGGTGGCGCCGGCGTGGTTATGCCAGGAAGCTACGGAAAGAGGAATGTTGCCCCCCTCTCGCTTGAAAGCGGTCAAAGCATGAGTAAACGCAGGCGGGGTCCCGAACCGCTCGGCATTGTGTTGATCCATGGGGCGGCAGTTGTGATGGAAGGACGCGCGATGGTCTTCCTGGGGCCTTCAGGGGCCGGTAAAAGTACCATCACAAGAATCTTGCAACCATTCGCACCAGTGATTGGAGATGACAGGCTATATCTTATACCCCGAGGGAGTACTTGGCTTGTGGCGAATGCGACGACCAATCGCGCCTTAGCAGGGGCTTTAACAGAAGAAGAGGCACACAATCTTGTCGGCGTCCCTTTGAGGGCTGTGTTCAAGCTTTACCAAGATTCAGGAACCTGTGTGACTCCAGTAGATACCATTAAAACATGCCGTTACCTCACCACCTCCTTTTTTGAGTTCTTCTGGTCGCGTAATTTTGAAGTCCAGGCCCAGAAATCTATTTTTGCCCAAATTGCAGATATCTCTAGAGGAACACTGGGGTTCGATCTACATTTTGAACAATCAACCGAGAGCGGAGCAAAAATCCGACAAGCAATTTATGCCAATCTGCCAACAAAATGATGGTATAATAAGTAAAGGTTGTTGCAGATGACGGAACAGATGATAGAGCACATTTGTAATGCAGCTTCAATACAAGGAGAAGTACGATGGAGAAGCAAGGCAAAACCACAGTAAGTATTCAATACGAAAAGCCAGAAATCATTGATCTGGGTAGTGCAATGACAATTCAGGGCGGGGCAAGCTGCAACCCAGGCAGCATTGCTAGCACTACATGCACTGGCGGGAGCCGTGTGGGTGACCCTCCCAATTGTTTGACTGGCATTGGGTATACCCCTCCCTGCCTTACTGGTACCGGGTATATCCCCACGTAAAATACCGATTGATTTTTATCTACAGCGTATATCCATTGAGGCTGCCGTAACAGGTGACGCTTTCTCTTTTCCCTGCGTATCATTTGTTATCGGTTAGACTTTGCAACTGGGGACATATGTCTTGTCCCCAGTTGTTTATTTAGAGCAACGTTTCACCTTATGATGATTCGATTCTCTTCAAGACTCTTTTTGCCTCGCGTCACGACTATAACTATAGATAATGCGAGTTGCTGTTCGTCCGCTCTCGATATAACCGATGATAGAGGACAATGTCTGTACTGCTAATCGAAATTGCTGATCTGCACTCTTCGGTCGCAGTTACAAATGTGAGAGCCCAAATCCTGCACAACGGGCAGCAGTCAAGCACGATGTTGAGAGTACTGAAACGATATCATTCATGCAAATTCAGCAAGGAGGTTTTCAATGGCTAAGAAGTTGAATCGTTGGTTGAGAAGCAAAGCGGGGCGCACCACGCTGATGGGACTGGCAGCACTCGTACTCATTGTGGCAGTCGCAGGGCAGTTGCTGGGCTGGTGGGTGGCGTTGGGACGCCTCATCACCGGCACGGTTGGGGTCCCCGTGGCAACGTACCCAGCGCCTGCAGGCGGCTACACCTGTATGCCTTCCTGCGGGGAGAATGATGGGTTGTTCTTCTCCATGCCCGGCGAGGATATGGCAAGTTTTAGTGGAGAGAGCACAGTCATATGGGTTAGCGTCCCAGGTAATCAGGTCTCGTTTGAAATTGGGATTTTCGATGGTGATTCCGGTCTCGACACAACTGGAAACATCAATATGAATGGTGGAAACTGGGACAACACCACTACCGAAACCACCTACACGCTCTACGCAGATCCATTGCGCGACGGCAAAGGCATGCAGATTGTGGGGCAATGGCGCGGCAACACGGATGCCATGCCCAACAACGCCTGGTACAACCTTGCCCTCAATACTGTCCCTGAGGCTATGGGGCCTTCCGGTCATTACTTCTACAGGTTAGAAGCAACGCGCCCCGTGCAAGGTTATGGAATCAATGCCTTCAAACTGCGCTCAACTGGCTACCTTAGCGCCGGGCAGACCGATCTGGTGAATGCGAATTTTGCCATTGTCGGCATGCTGGCAAGCATGAATGATGTCAGAGTCATCTATCCTCAATTACAGAACCTGAATAATCCTGGACCATCAGTATACACAGGTGATTGGCGCTTCTATCTCTACCTGCCAAACAAAGAAGGTGCCCTGGAGTTCTGGGATGGTGACTTTGACGTAGGCAGCTGGAACTGCAATCCCAGCAATCCTGATCCTGCTATCTGTAATATGCGCGACCCCATCACCCCAGATGGCGTTCCGGAATGGGCCAACCCTGCTGCCGTACCACAAGGCACCAAAACTGTTGGAGCGCCCCCAGATGATTTTAGTCATCCTCTGTACCGTCGCAATCCAGCCGTGAAGTATGAGATCACCAACCCTGAGGGGATGCCTATCTATACCAACGAAAAGCCTTCCGGCTCCGAAGAGTGGAAGCGCTACGTCGTCAGCACCGATGCCGCTACACCCGCACATCTGTATGTGGACACACTCATCCCGGGCTTCTACACCTGGCACATTGAAGGCTTGGACATGCACAACACGGTGTGGATCCGCACCAATCAGATGATTGTGCCCATCTGCGAGGACGGTCCCTGCTCCCCGCCGGAGGTGTGGCAAGAAGGGACTTGCCCGCGCACGATCGGCTACTGGAAGAACAACGTCAAGAAGGTGTTGATTGACAACAAGCTCCGTGGCACGCAGGAAACCCGCGAGAGCCTGGAGTGGGCGCTGCGCAATATCGCGATTGCCAGCCCGCTCTTCCGCAGCGGTCTCAACGTGAACGCGCCCGCACCCATCGCCGATGCCGTGCGCCTCACGGATCAAGAAGCGAACGCTATCCTGCAGAAAGCCAATGGCAACACCATGCTCGACCGCGCCCTGCAGCAGAACCTCGCCACCTGGCTCAACCTGGGTTCCGGCAAGGTCGGACCGACCACGGTCATTCGCCTGGAGGGCATTGCCGGCGGCACCTTCAACGGCACGATGTGGGAGGCACTGCAGGAAGCACAGAACATCATCCTCTACGGCGGCGACATCGAGCGAGCCAAGGATATCGCGGATATGATCAACAACGGGCAGCTGAATGTAGACCCGGAGGACAGCCTCGCCTGTCAGGATTATGGTCACCTGATCCCGCCTGCCGAGCAACCGCCGGTCCACGCGGAGATGCCCGAGGGACCGCTGCCCGAGGTACCCGAAACCGTCCCGCCCGCCCCGACGCCCGATCCCGCCACCTGCAACCTGCGCACCAACACCTACGG
>JAFGFB010000020.1 GCA_016931315.1 Anaerolineae bacterium | reverse complement strand
GCAAAATCGGCTAGATCACTCAAAAAACCCTCTGCGCCGCTCTCCGCGAGCGTGATTTTTGCGGGCGCAGCCCGCAAAAATCACAAAGAAAGCTACCTCTCTATGTTCTTGCATCGCCTACATGATCGTTAGTCTAGCCACTATTGCCGCTCTAGAAAAAAACTACCTTTGCATCTCTTCAGCGTGCCAAAGTGTCTATTCGCAGGCGTCTCCCCAAGCCGACCTTTGAACTTCCCAATAAGCGGCAGCCTTTGTCCTATACCCCATCACAAAGCCAGCGAAGCGATTTTTAGTATATAATAGTTTAAGGGCTAAGGTCCTCAGCGCAAGGCGCAAACTCTGGGCTAAAAGCCCGCTAGAAGCAGTGCTTTCGCGATATAACGCTGAACACTTCCTAAACATAAGTCCGTCGGTGGCGCGTGGTCGAGAGATGCCTTTACCTGGGAGTCAGACATGGATGATTGGGTGATCTACCTGTATTTCGGCGCTTCTTTGCTCGCGGCGACGGTAACAACCGGCATTACGGTGTATGCCTGGCAACAGCGGCAGGTCGCCAGTGCGGACACCTTTGCGCGTTTGCTCGTCTGCGCTTCCTTGATGCTCTGGGGGGGATTGTTCAGAAACATCGTCCCCCTAACTTCGCCGTTCATATCCTATATGCATTCCTTGACGATGCTGGGCATCATCGTCGTGCCACCCGCCTGGTTGATCTTCACTTTGGATTATAGCGGCAATGCCGGATGGCTCACCCGTCGCCGGGTCGTTGGCTTGTTCGTGATCCCCGCCCTCAGCGTTCTCCTGCTTCTGACGAACTCGCTGCACGGTTGGTTTTTTCGTGATGTGACCTTCTACCGGATCGGCTTTCTGAATGGATTTACCTGGGTTTACGGTTTCTGGTTCTACGTGCACTCCGCTTATAGCTACACCTTGACCGCGCTAGGCGTCGTGCTGCTCGTTCGCTTTGCCTTGCGCACCTTTCGCCTTTACCGGCTCCAGGCGGTGCTGTTGATTTTGGGCGCGGCAGGTGTGTTGATTCCCAATCTCTTGTTGACCTTTAGGATTACCCGGCTCTCATACGTCTTCTTGGGATTCATGGTGATGGCGGTTCTGTACGCGCAGGCGATTTTCCGTTACCGGCTACTCAATCTCGTCCCTGTTGCGCGGCATGCCCTGGTGGATACGCTGAGTGATGGGATGTTGGTGGTTGATGGGCAGGGCAAAATAGTGGACTTGAACCCTGCAATGGCGCAGTTCCTGGGGGTTTCCATCGAGACTCCTATCGGGCAACCGGTCTGGGGGTTTTTGCCATCCGGCGCCGCTTGGGAGACCTGGCTGGAAACGACCACCGGTGTACAGGCTACGTTCACTCGCGACGGTACGCATGACTCGCGCATCTATGATGTGCAGGTCACGCTGCTTCGGGATCGGTGGAAGCGCATTTCGGGGCGCCTGCTCGTCTTGCACGACATCACGGAGCGCCAGCAGGCGGCTGAGGCGTTGCAGCGCTACACTCAAGAGCTGGAAGCTCGCAACGCCGAACTGGATGCCTTTGCGCACACCGTGGCTCACGATTTGAAGAATCCGCTGACTGCGATTGTGGGCTATGGCTCGCTGTTGACCTCAAACTACGAATCGGTCAGCGAGAGTCAACGCCTGGATATGCTGCATACGATCAACCGCCAAAGCTGGCGCATGACGCGCATCATCGAGGAAATTCTCCTGCTTGCCAGCCTGCGCAAGCTGGATGACATGATTTTTTCGCCGCTCGACATGGGGCAGATTGTGGCTGAAGTGCAGGAACGGCTGGCACTGGCCATTGAAGAAAAGCAGGCGATCCTTATCGTCCCGGAAACATGGCCGGCGGCGATAGGCTATGCCGCCTGGGTGGAGGAAATCTGGGCGAACTATTTGAGCAATGCGCTCAAGTATGGAGGAGAGCCGCCGCGTGTGGAGTTGGGTTTCACGCGCCCCGATTTCGGCGTGCCGGCTCTGGATGCCGAAATTGCGACGATGTGCTCCAGAGTTGCCCATCCGGAGACCCAGATTGTGTTTTGGGTGCGGGATAACGGCGCGGGGTTGAGCGCTGAGGAGCAAGGGCGCCTCTTCATGCCGTTCACGCGCCTGGATCAGATTAGCGCCAAAGGGCATGGTTTGGGATTGTCCATCGTGCGGCGTATCAGTGATAAGCTGGGTGGGCAGGTGGGCGTCGTTAGCACCCCGGGCGCGGGTAGCGTCTTCTGGTTCACCTTGCCCGCTGTTGCCCAGCCAGAGGCAAGCGTCCCATAACACTTCATATCCAGCATAACCTGCCTGTTTGAGTGAAGAGTGTTTTTGGGACGCGGCGCCGCGTCCCAAAACATAAAGAAAGACCCTCTTCATCTGTTTGCACAACCTCTTCCAGTCTTCCCCAAAAACCTCTCCTATACCCTTCCGCGAACTCTGCGCCTTCTTTCTGCCGGGAAAAAGAACCACCCTCTGCGTCTCCTCAGCGTGCCAAAGTGCCTATCCGCAGGCGTCTCCCCAAGCCGACCTTTGAACTTCCCAATCATTTGCCCTACCCCCCCACGAAGCGGGTAAAGGACAAATGATTGGCTGTACGGTTCTTCATAGTCACACTAACACACTCGCCCGGCTCAGCCTGCTCCAGAGTATTTTTGG
>JAFGFB010000019.1 GCA_016931315.1 Anaerolineae bacterium | reverse complement strand
GCCTGGTAGGCCATGTCGTAGAGGCGGGCGCTTTCGCCGCGGATGAGGGTACGTCCGGCGGCGTAGAACTGCAGGTAATCGGTGCCGACCGGCTGCCCGGCGAGATCGAGGTAACCGGGGCCCAGGGCGATGCTGAGCAGCCAGGCGATCCAGAGGGCGCCGGCTGCAATCCAGGCGTAGCGGAGCCTGCGGGGGGTGAGGAAACGGGCGAGAAGTGTGAACATAACGGTTTCTCTCGGAAATCACCACAGAGTCACAGAGAACACGGAGAGAATATAAAGAACCTCTGCATTTGTACTATAATGGGCGGGAAAGGCAAATGCGGGAGGCGGGAAACGTGAAACGTGAGGCGGGAAACGGGAAACGTGAAAAGTGAGGCGTGAAGCGTGAAACGTGAAACGTGAAACGTGAGGCGGGAAGGGTGAATTTTGCAGATGGGAGTATCACCACGGAGGCACGGAGGACACGGAGGTTCCAGGAGATTCTCCGTGCCCTGTGTGACGTTGTGGTTATTTTTGAGGAGCCGCGATGAGAACCTGGTACCACAAACTCTCCATCGAGCACGTGTGGGCGCTGACGGTGGTGGTGGGGATTTTTGTCTTTGTGAATACGCATCCCATTCGGCCGCACGATTTCTGGTGGCATATGGCCGCCGGGCGCGAGATCCTGGAGAGTGGCAGCATACCGCAGGTCGACACGTTCTCGCATACTATGGCGGGCACACCCTACCCTTCTTATCAGGCCTTCTGGCTGATGGAAGTGGCGATGTTCATGATTCACCGACTGGGTGGGCCCGCACTCACCGTTTTCATCCAAGGGCTGGTGATCACAGGAGCCTATGCCATCGTGCTGTGGCTGGGACGGCGCATCTCGGGCAGCTGGCGCGCAGCCGCGGTGGGAACGTTGCTCGCCGCTGCCCTGGGACTCAACGATTGGAACGTGCGCCCACAGGCCGTGACCTTCGCAATTGCGGCGCTATTCTTGCTTGCCATGTACGAGTACCGGCGGACACGGCACCGAGCCTGGTTGGCGGTTCTTCCGCTGGGCATGGTCGTGTGGGTCAACAGCCACGGCACCTTTCCGCTGGGGCTATTCCTCATTGGCTGTTGGCTTGCGGATGAGGCATGGGAGGCGGTGCAAGCGCACGGTTTCGCCTGGAAGCCGCTGACCCGCGCGCTGAGCACCCCACTCCTCACCCTGGGCATTTGCGCGGCGGCATGCGCGATCAGCCCACGTGGGCTGGGCACCTTCGGCTACGTCAGCGGCATGTCAGGGAATCCCCTCATCCAGAATTTGGTGACGGAGTGGGCGCCGCCGACCTTTGATACCCTCGGTGGACAGTTGTTCTTTGGTGGGCTGCTGCTGAGCGCTGCGGCGCTGGCGCTTTCGCCGAGAAGGCCTACGCCCTCGCAGCTGCTCACCTTCCTTTTCTTCGGCGCTCTCGGGCTCAGAACCTCGCGCGGCATTCTCTGGTTCGGGCTGACGATGGCGCCAGTCATTGCCGCGCATCTGCGCTGGACAGGCGATTCGCTGCGCCGGGCCGAATTCCTGAGTTTTCTATCCCCGGTCTCCGGTCCCCGGTCTTCGGTCGCCGGTCCCCGACGCGCCATGAATGCCGTCCTAGCCCTGCTGCTGCTAACAGGGGCGGTGCTTTCGCTGCCGTGGTTCAAGGGGCTGTGGCCTTTGCCGCCGGAGAAGGCGGGGCTGATTTCGGCGGAGACGCCGGTTGCGGCGACGGAATTCCTGCTCCGCGAGCGCCCGCCGGGACCGCTGTTCCACGCGATGTCGTTTGGAAGCTATCTGATTTGGGCCGCGCCGGAGTACCCGACGTTTGTGGATGGGCGGATTGAGCTGTTCACAGAGGAGGTGTGGCTGGATTACCTGCGCATCTCCGCGGCGGCGTCGGGATGGGAGGAGCGGCTGGAGAGGTATGGGATACAAACGTTGATGCTGAGCTCAAGGGAGCAGGCGGGGCTGGTGGCGGCGGTGCGGGAATCGGGGGGGTGGGAGGAAATCCACAACGACGAAGCGAGTGCGCTATTCGTCGCAGAGAAGTGATGGACCAGGCTGGCACTCTCAATCGACGCTACGGCGCCTTTGCCCAGATTTGAGCGTAGTCATCGGCGTATTCCTGTTGCCATTCGGGCGCGCTTGCCAACACACACTGGAGCTCATTCTGGAGCTTGATATCCAACAGCACCCGATCCACGCCGTACTGCGCCAGCAGCTCGAGTGAACGCGTGCCTTGCTGGATGCGAATGTAATCCATCCACTGCTCGTAGGGGTAGAGCTCGACGCGTGGGTCGATGAAAACACCCTGCTCCGGCAGCGCCCAGATCAGATAACTGCCGTAGCCCATCTCGTTGAAGAGCCGCCCACCGGGTTGCTCGCGAAGGTATTCCACTGCTGCTACCGGCGTGCCAGTATCGACCAGAGGGCCTGCCTTCACGCCGCGTAGCACCTGCGACCAGTACGTCTCCGGCAACGGCACCCGCTCGACCCACCAGGGCTGCACCAGCAACACCGGCACAAAGAGCAAGGCGGCAAGGAGGGAATTGAGCCAGTTGCGCTGCGCTGGCGCGAATGGAAGCCGAAGTTCCAATCCGGCAATCGCCTGCGCCAGGATCGGCATCGACACCAGCGCAAACCACACCACGTAGCGCTGCCCGCTCCACGCCAGCCAGAGAAAGGCTGCGAGTAAAAGCGCCTGGGTGAAGGTGGGACGATAGCGCGAATAGGCCAACACCAAAAGCAAAATGAGCAGGCTGAGGTAAAAGGCTGTGTTGGCGATGCCTGTGGGTGTGGGCGATTGCCACTCGACGATCAATTGTTGGCTCGGTGGATCCGTCATCAGACCGAGGACGTAACGGACGATTTCGAAGCCCCGAGGGTTTACCAGCATCGCCAGGGCCGAGAGCACCCCGCTCAAAGCCAGCCCACCCAAGTCTCTCCAGGATCGCGCGCCGGAGCGACCGAGCAGGCGACGCAGCCCTTCGCCCACGGCGAAGATGCCAAGCAGCACAAAACCCAGAATGAAGGCGCCGTGTGCATTGACCCAGAAGGCCATCACGACCGGCAGAACGAGCAACCAGCGCCAGGAAAGGCGACCAGCAGCAAAGGCGCTCAGAAGCAGCAGAAAGGCCATGAAGGGCAAAAGGGACCATATCTGGGGGCGTACAATCAGGTTGTTAAGCGACATGACCGCGCCCAACGCCAGTGCTATCGCGGCGATGCGCCAGGAGCTGCTGCGTCGCCGGGCTTCTGTTGCCATGAGGTAGAATGTGGTGAGCACCAGGCCAGTCCGCGTGAAGAGCGTGAGCGCCAGGCCGCCCCAACGATGGAGAAGAAAGAGCAATAACTCTCCGAGCCAGGCGCCGTAGAAGAAGGGCGCATTCACGGGCAGAGTCCAGGCAAAAAGGTTGGTGGTGGGTATGCGCCTAGTAGTGGCGATGATCTCGCCGACTTTGAGATGCCACCAGTAATCGTTGGGGGGCAGCGGGACAAGGGACGCGTAGACGCCAAAGCCCGCAAGAATGACCAGGGGCCAGAGGAGGTCGAGGGGCAGGCGTCCCCACTGGCGTGAATCTCGCATAATTGACTTCATCGAACCTCCAGAATCGGCAACGCCTGATGACATGCGGGCCAGGCAGCCGCGTACAACACCCCCAGCCACAAGGGAATCCAGGCAAAGAAATGATAGGGGAGCCCTGAGAGAGACAGCAACCAAAAGGAAAGCCCGTAGAAAACCAGCAAACCGGCCAAGACAATCCAGATGCGCATGGGTGTAAGGCAACGGAGCCATAACCAGGCTGTCAATTGCACGACAACAGGAACCAATACTATAAGGTCGAATCCAAACCCGTAGGGGGCAAGGGGGATTGAGAGCAAAAGCGACACATTCATGGCCGTTAGCCAGCCACGTTCATCAGCGAGGCGCAACACCCACGGCACAAGCGGCAGCAGCAATACACTCGCATACCGTCCCACGGTAGTCCCACACCATGCGTGCAGGACCCCGCCCACGGTCGAAGTTGTGTATTGGGTAAATACATGCCCCCCAACCAGTCCCAGATAGTCACTCAGCCAGGTGGGGCGGAAGAAAGTAAACACCGCCACCGTCAGCGCAAAGCTCACTGCACCCCCAGCTACAACGCGCCAGCGACGTTCACGAAGGATCCAAATCCCCACCGCTAACAACGCGAAATAGGCCAGTTGCGGCTTTATCGTCGAAAAGAAAAAGCAAACACCTGCCAGAACATCACGCCGTTGTGCAAGCAGCCAAAAACCCAAAAGCAAACTGAGCAAGACCAGCGCGGAAATCTGACCGATAGCGAGCGTCATCAACGAACCGGGAAAGAACATCGCCAGGATCAACGCCATGAACAGACCCGGGGATTCCGCCTCGTTCGAAGTCATCAGCCAGCGCCAGGTGCGCCATACAACCAACGCGATCAGCCCCAGATTAATCAAAAACAATAACCGTGCAGCAAAGACGAACGACAACAGGCTAAGGGGTAACAGCAACAGGAGCAACCAGGGAGGATTCCACGAAGCAAAAGCCAACCCCGGAATCTGATCCCGACCGGAGAAGGTCTGTTCCTGCAAAGCCTGCAATGCTACAGGGTCGTAAGGGTTTTCACTCGTCGCCAAGAGCCGGGCTGCTGACCAATACACCAGGAAATCATCCGTTCCCCGGCGCTCGAGGGCTGGGCTAAAAAACGCCAAAGCCACCAAGGCAAAAGACGCGAGCAGCACAAGAAGAATACGATAACGTCGCATCAAGACTCCTCACTGGACCCAAAAACACGCGGCTCGCGGCGGAACATTCCCACCCATTCCGCGCCAAACACATAAGTCGAAGCCTCCAATCGGAAACCAAGTGCACGCAGTTTCTGCCGCAAAAGGGTTGGGTAGTAATGTGTAATATGCTCGTCAGCGTAGGCATTCGGAGCAAAGAAACTATAGAGTCGCTCGATGACGGGCCAGAGCGAATGGTAGTCCGGCGTACCAATGATCAGCCGTCCCTCAGGCCGCAGAACTCGCACCATCTCATCGAAGACGCTATCATCGGCTGGCAGATGTTCGATCACCTGCGAGGATAGAACACAATCAAAGCTCTGCGCCGCAAACGGCAGTCGAAAGGTATCGCCATTCGCCAACGCACGCCCGTAGCGGCGTGCAAAACGCAGCTTGTTCAGCTGAATATCCAGACCGACACTTGCCTCAGGCAATGACGCAAGGATTTTGCTTGAGCCGCAACCGATGTCCAGAGTCCGCGCGTGAGGCGGAATTAACCGCATCACGGCTGCATACCGCGCCCGCTGCCAGGCACGCTGAAATGGAATGCGACTGTTGAAGGCGCGAGCGTCGTAATCAGCGCACTGGATAGAGTTCCGCAGCAGCCACAGACGCCAAAGCGTGGCGGCAAACTGCCGACGACTAAAAGTAGTGCGCTTCTTTTCACGCACAAGCCTACATGTTGTAGGCAAAGGTAGCTCTGCAATCCGATATCCCTGCGCATAGGCGTGAACAAGCAGCTCAGTCCACATCAACGCATCTTGGCGCGTCGGAGCAAATCCGCTGAGTACATCGCGGCGACATAACAACATACCGCCTGTCAAATCATGGACTTCGAAATCCAACAAACGGCGCAAATATGCGTTACGCTGTTTTTCATTCGTATCGCTTTTAACGGACAGCGATTGCGGCAAGTAGCGAGAAATCAACACTACTTCAGCTCGCTCGCGCTCATTCCACGCCAAAGATAACCATTCCCAACTCCTACATAACCCCAAGCCCAGAAAAAGAACATAACTTCCCATGGCTTGTGTAGGTACCTGAAACACAAATGATGTACCAGCCACATCAACATCTGTCAGAGGCATTAGCTCATGAGATTCGATTTTCTCTACTAATACCTGATGCAGTGCATCAACGTCAGATGCCTGCAAGTCACCATATCGTTGATTCGGCAAGATAACAGAGAACAGCGGATTCACCCTTTCCTAACCTCGTTGAACCAGAATTCAACACAAAACCAGATCACAAAAACCAAACCGACCGCCGGAAAAGTCGAGAGAATTTCTGCCTGTCTTAGACAAGTATCTCAAATCAATGTGTATAATTTTCCTAGAATCTATTTTCTTCCTGTAATATCCTGAATTCGCCGCACCACATACATCCAAGCCATAACCAATAATAGTGGTATGAGCGTGAGTTGCGCGGCAAAAAATGAGACTTCTGTTCCAAGGCGTTGAACCCCAGAAACAAACATCGCAATGTCACACCACTGCCCCGGAGAAACCAGATGCAAGAGCACAATCCCTAACGCAAACAGCGTTTGCCCTGTAGGGTAATGCGCAGCAGCAAGCCGTTTGAACACGAAAGCAGCCGGCAAGCAAAGAAGCACCAGATAATGCCCCCAACTGACTGGATTGATGATAATGCTCATGCACGCCAAGAACACAAAGGCCCTCTCATGATCGTCCATAACAAGCGCCAATTTCATCCCTATAAGCAAGCAAACCAGCGGAAACGCTACCGCCAGAGATTGTGCAAGTCCGG
This sequence comes from Anaerolineae bacterium, assembly GCA_016931315.1. Taxonomy (GTDB): domain Bacteria; phylum Chloroflexota; class Anaerolineae; order B4-G1; family SLSP01; genus JAAZNO01. The sequence continues at coordinate 6,253 of JAFGFB010000019.1, read as the reverse complement.
GCAGATACACTAACGGTGGCGCCGCCAAACCCTCAAAGACCTGCATTCCAGTCCCTGTCCCCACAAACCAGCGCCAACCAATAGCCCATGTAGAGAAATTGAGCGAGTAAGATTTATACAAATTCGAAACTAACGGGCCAACGGACAGAAAATAGTCGACAACTTGATCAAAGCCCCAAAAAAGGCTGGCTGACAGATTTAAAGAAGCAAACAGTCCTATCGCTGTCAACACCACTCGCCATCGTCCGCGTAGCGCAAAATACAAGACAATAGGCCAGCCCATTAGCTTTATCGAAAGCAAGCCACCAATGCTCAACCCCACCATCATATCCAAACCGCGGCGTAGGGAAAGGTAGGCTAGAAGCAAGAGCACCAATGCCAGAGTCATCAACTGACCGAGCATAAGTGATTCACGAAACGATGGAAAGATAAGCATAATTCCAACCATGATCAGATTACGACTCAACCGCCAGCCAGAGAACAGATAACGGACCAGCAAAGCGGCAGCGATAACAATACATACTACCTCGACGACTAACCAGACCCTAGCAGCCGTCTCATAATCCAGTAAAGCCAAAGGAACAAAAAAGAACGCAACAGAAGGGGGATGCGGGGTTGGATGGGGGAAAACCGGAACAGACAGAGTTTCAATTAGCTTCTCAGCAAGCTCTGGAATGGGCAAGTAGGGGTTGATCCTCCAAAGCAGGGCCTTTGCAAGCAAGTATTCCTGGATGAAATCTTTGAGATAAACGTATGGAGACGCCAGCGACTGTATGCCCAGAACCAAACTCAGACTAGCTCCAACCAACAATGCAACGATCAAGACAAAGCGCAGTACACGGAATTTCATATCCGTTGAAGTGTAATCGTGAACCATGCGTTGAAAGGTACTAGCGGGCGAGTATCTTGCGTTCATACCTCAACCTCAACCCCATCCAGATCAGCAACCCCATCATGATCAGAACTGGACTACGAATTGGCAAAGAATCCGTAAGAATGTGCTCTGTAATCAAAATAACCAGAGGAAAACCGCTAATCACCGTCATCTCGGTCCGCAACTGCGGTTTCCGCGAATGAAGATAGCTCACAAATAAGAACAAAGGAAAGATCAGCAACAATCCATCATGGGGATTCAAATGTAAGCCGAACAACATACCTACGGTCAAACCAATCGCCAATTTCAGATTCCAAATCGGTGTGTTTATTGCATCTGAGATACGCCATAACCACGAAATGCCCACAATCGAAGTCAAAAAACCTATCGAACTTAACCTGGTAATCAAGATTGGATCGAGATTCCTACAACACAATGCCAATGTACCTTTTAAGTTATACATAGCTGCAGGATAAACCCCAAAACGATCGAACAGCTCTCCCGAACGCCAAACACTACTTATGAATTCCTGCCACACTGAGACGCCAAGGGTCAATGTGGTCAGTAACACTAGCGTAGCGCCAGCGCTTATTGCTGCTATTGCTAACTTCCAGTGACGTTGCCACAGAATGAAAAGTCCGATCGGCACCATCGCCTGCGGTCGAAAAGTGCCGAGAGCAAACCATACTCCCCCGCTCCTAGGTTGATTAGACAGGAGAGCTTCATGGATCAGAAACAAACATAACAACGTCAAAATAGACGAGGTGCCCTGCAGTATCGTGCGCATCAGCGGTGGAAAAGCCAGTAGAATTCCCAAAAACAGCCAGCGAATCATACTATCCCACGAAGACGTGCGTAGCCACAAAATGTATATGATATAGCCAAGCGCGCAGATTTGAGTAATAGTCCACAACAAAAAAGCGGTTCGAAGTGGAAAATAAGCCAAAGGAAAAAGAAAAAGCGCAAAATAAGGGGGATAATTGAAAGGCAAAACGCCATCCTGAAAACTATTTCCGTGCAGAAACATTTGCTGGTATCGCGCCTGCAGTTCCAAATTATACAAATCAGAGCCATGTCCATCGCGGACAAGCATGGCACCGGTATAATATGCCGTAAAGTCAGCTCGCCACAGCAAATCCTGTCGCGCCGCAATAATCCCCAACCCAACATAGCTGATAGCGATACTGAGATTAATCCAAAAAATCAGCTTCCAGATACGCGTTCCTTGCCTTTCTGAAAATGTCGTGCAGCTCTTCATAGGCTCACCTGGCCTTCATACCAAGTCTGTCCACTAAGTAGAGCAAAGCGAGCATCCCCATAGCACTGAAAGGCAGAATGTAGGTCAATAGTCCAGCAGCAGTCGAAACCTGCAACCGTATCCCTTGAACATATTCAACCCCACTCAGGGCACATATAACATCTTTCATTAACATAGGATAGAGGTATAAGAGCGTACAGCCCAAGACAGCCATGTTAGTCTCCCACAAAGGAAATTTCAGGGCCTTCAAATTCAGCACCAAAAGGCTTATTGGAAAAACTAGCCATGAAAAATAATGAATCCAAGCTATTGGGCTCATGAATATGCTTATCCCCACAAAAATGCCATACACTGTGTCGAAATTGCTTACACGCGCCACAGACTTAAAGGTAGCCAGAAGAACGGATAGAAGTGCGCCATAGGTGATCCACGATGCAACCCTTGGAGCGAAGACAACAGGTGGCGATTCCAAATCCGCTCGAACTGGTGAGCCCGTGCCTTCAAAGAGACGCCAACTTATTGTCCAAAGCGAGAAATTGTCAGGTGAACTCCGATACAGTGGCATGACCGATGACCCGAGATTTCCGTAGTACTCCCACGTGGTGTCATAAGAAGTCAATAGCGTTGCCCCTAGATTCGCCACAAAGAATGTCAACAGAACCACAGTGACAATTCTCCACTGCCTCTCAAACACAAAATACAGGATGAGCGGCCATGCTAGCAGTTTCAGGGCAAACACCAATCCTAGAAAAAAACCTCCAAGAAGGTGATTGCCTCTACGGACAAAACGCCATGCCAGAATCAGTAACAATCCAAGCAAAATCATGAACTGCCCGTAGATCAACTCATACAGGAAAGGCTGCCAACCCAACCAGAGCAGAGTCACGACAATTGTAGACAAAACAGATGGACATTTTCCTGTTAGCTCTATCAAGATCAACTGAACTGTGATACCCGCACACACCAAAGTTAGAACACCCCAAATTGCCGCTGCCCAAGAATAGGGAAATGCAGCAAAAGGCAGTCCCAGAAGAATCGCTGGCGGTGGGTGAGGTGTGGCGTGAGGCATCAAAGGAACTGTCACTGGACCAATAAACTTCTCTACCAATACTGGCAAAGGCAAGTAAGGATTCACCTTGGACATAACGGCTCTTGCCAACAGATATTCCTGAATGAAATCTTTCATGTAGAGGTAAGGTGGAAAATGCGACAGTACGAAAAGTCTGAGTTGCAACAAGCCAACAGTGCAGCCCAGTGCAACCAGGAGACGCCTCAGCCACACAAATGTCCAGGCATCCGCTCTCCACAAACGCATGTATATATTCTCAGCAGGATAAGGTAACGAGTATCTGCTCACTTTCATATCCATCAGCCCGTTGATATAAGTTCACAGGCAGGGTTAGCTAGATGCATTGTAATGTCTTATCATTGGCAGGCATCTGATTCATTCATCACGAGCCAAATTTTAAATGCAGATAACAGCGTCACTAATCCCAAGATGGCTCCCACCCGTCCCACAGTTACCGCCAACTCGCGTAAAAAGACAGAGAGTCCATGCCAACGTACATACATCACCACTTCGCAATCAGCTAATGCCCAAACCAACTCAGGTTGATAATGCTCAACAAAATGCAGGTGGCGATCATAGAATGTGATGCGCGCCAGGTTCATGAACACAGACCAGACAGAACTTAACAGCAGGCTGATGCGGTATGTCCATTGTCCTTCAAAAACCTGCCAGCCATAAGCAACCAGGATCAAGAGCAGAGGATGAATCTCTTGAAGCATCCGCTGATTGTAAGCATTACCTCCATGCCAGGCCCACCACCGGCTCATCATCAACAAATAGATTAAGGACGCTATCGAAATCAGCCGCAGAAGCTCACGCAGCTTAGGCCCACCATGGAAAACCTTGCCACGATGCCATGCTGCCCAAGCACCGCCGAATGCCAATAGTAAGGTCGGGCTATACATAAGCAAGCCGTGGGCTGGGGAAAAGAGGATCCCTATCAGACCCTCAGAGAGCGGTGTAGTCCAGCCCGTGTGCGCTTCCAGCCCGTATCCTGTGCTCCAGGGCGCGCCAAAGACCCGTGTATTGTATAGTCCCCACAAGCAGGCTACAGGCAACCCGCCCAATGCACCCCGCATGCCCGCTCGCCATGAACCTAACAAAATCAACCCTAAGAATAGAATTGCGGCGACTGGCGCCACCTGCGCTCGTGCAGCAAAGGCCAACGCCAAGTAAAACCCCGTCAATATCATGGTGAAGCTAGGTGCTGGTTTGCCAGAATCTACCGTGGTGCTTACATCAAGTAAGCAACCTAAAGCCAGTAAAAAGAAGAGCTCAGCTGTCGCCTGGGTTGCGAGCGCATTCGTGGCAACGGCCCATGTAAATGTCCCGAAAGCATAGACCAGCGCCAGCCACCATGCTTGTCGTTGCGGAATCAATCGTCGCAGAACATGAAACAACAAAACCACGTTTGTCGCGCAAATCAATGTTGCCGCCACACGCGAAATAACCAATATGCCGACATAGTTGTCCTGCGCACCGCCAAACGCAAAATAGAGTCCGTAAAGGGGCAATACCAGAAGCGAAGTGAGGGGCGAGAACTTTGAATAATAATGCCCACCAACATGTATCAAGTAGTGCGGGTTGCGCGAAAGGTCAAACAGAACAGGCACCTCGCCGATCAATGGATCCAGCCTAAATGTCCCCCACCGCAGGAGTGTCACCGGCAGAAAGACCGTGGGAGGACTATCACCGCCAATCACATTGACCTGAGTCACCAGAAAAACCAAAGTGGTCGCGAAAAACAGGCATGTTGCAAGAATCCGTGCTGGCGCGACATCCAACCATACCCCCCAGCGCCGCCGCCACCCAGACATCATACCATCCTCTCCCGATAGTTATGCATCAGTTACCGGTAGGTTACTAACAGAAACCAACATTCACCACAAGGTTGCAGCAAACGCCATATCTTCCGGATTTCCTGTTGTCCTTCTGCTTTTTCTCGTCATCCTTACTCTCACGGCACCCACCCTTCCAGCACATACTGCAACAAGAGAAACAACATCCCCAAATTGCTCACGGCCGCCAAGGCTAAGCGCTGCCAGCGCGTGCGCAACACTGCTCCCAACCCAATGAAAACCGGAAAGGCGAGAAAGAGATGACGCGGCAGCCCCATGTACGGAAGTTTGGGTCCGGTATGATAAGTGAAGCTCACAAGCGCAATACTCACGACAAAAATGTGATAGCTGCCGCGAAGATGCTTCCAAACCCCAATCAACATGAACACAAAGCCGATCGCCAAAAAAAGATCAATGAACAGCCTATAATCAGGAGCTTCAGCGAATTGCTGCAATGCCTTAGCAAAAGCCTGCCAGGGCCAGAGAAAAGTCTGCACAGGCACAACCTTTGCCGCGCTGGAGGAGATAAGCAACGAGTAAATCAGCGCGTGGAGGCTGGTGGTATCGGGCTGCAAATCCCCCAAGGTCCAGGCGCGGTAGCTCAGCCACAACAGAAAACCGCCAGGAATTAACAACAGCACACCCCACGCCCGCCAGTTCTGTGCTGCACGACGGATATCGCGCCCGTGAGCTTCCCAAAGCTCCCATAGCGCCGGAAGCAACAACAACACGCCCTGCTGGCGCGTCAGAGCAGCCAGCCCGCCCATCAGCCCCGCCAGCCCCCACGCGCGCCGACGCAGAAACCAAAAACATGCAAGGGTCAGCAACAGAAACAGCGCTTCGGAATACGGGGCGAACAGCACAAAAGCCAGGGGGGAGAACAAGAAAGCCAATGTCGCCGTCCAGGCTTTATCATCATCACCATCCAGCTGCGCCAGGCGATAAAGAAGCCACGCAGCCAAAAGCCCGGATAGTGAACTCACCAAGAGCAGAGCGAGCAGCGGCAATCCGGCTAGACGCGCCAGCGGGGAAGCCAACCAGGGATAAAGCGGGTGGAATTGCGCCGTCCCATCATCCAAACGATACCCTTGCAGCACAATGCGGATGTAATGTCCCGCATCCCACCGCTCCCAGGGCGCGAGCAGAACCCTTTGCAGCCACAGTCCCCATGGTTGGACGGGGGGCCACAGCGCCACAGCCTGTTCGAGCGCCGT
>JAFGFB010000260.1 GCA_016931315.1 Anaerolineae bacterium | reverse complement strand
GCCGCCTTGATCATGATTACCGTACGTCGGATGCGTTGCAAAATCTGGCACACATTGCTATTCTGCGAGGCAACATTGAAGAGGCACGGGCTTGCCTGGATGAAGCGCTGAGTATCGCCAGGAGGATAGATGACAGATTCCTTGTCTCTATCATCTGCAAGACGTTTGGTCAGATCCATCTCAGCCAAGACCGACTGGATGAGGCGCAAGCTGAATTCGAAAACTACCTACAGGCCATGGTGAATATTCAGGAAGGGCTCCGGGTTGCCCTCGCCCACCATCATCTTGCAGAGGTCTTGTTCCGACGAGGCGGATGGACCACGGCAAAAGAGCATCTTCAGCATGCAACGCGCTATTTCTACTGTCAGAGCTCGGCAACCTTCCGAGGGGTAGAGAGTATCCGTTTGTTCGGCCTGGCGCTGATAGAAGAAAGCCATCGACCGGCTGGTCTTCAGTTGCTGCGCTTTGCCCTGTACGAAGCAGAGGAGCGGGGATTGATCCATGTCCAGGCCAAGACCCACCTCTCCCTGGCCCAGACCCTGCTCAATGAGCCCGATCTCGACAACCAGGCCATAGAGCGCCACCTGGCAGCAGCCGCCAAGCTGGCCGACGAACAGCAATACCGGGATATCGCTGACCAGGTCGCCCAAACTCGCAAGTCACTCCGCACGCACATTGGAGAAACGGTGCATGCCGACCATCCCACAGGGTGAGCTTCCCCGGCCCAAATCCTGGGACGAGTTCGAGGACATCGTCTGGGATCTCTATGCCAGCGTCTGGAATGACCCAAATGCACAACAGATTGACCTTGACCGACAGAGACCCATCTCAAACAAAAGGATCTCGCTAGGCGAAAGGTGGTGAATATACCGCTTCTTCAAGTCCGTAGCAGACGAGAGGATGCCCGCGCCACAGGTTATAGCGCGGTATTACCTGATCTCAACAAGAATGCTGACGCGGCGCTGCTGGATGGCGAATTTGTGGCGCTAACCAAACCTCGCCGCCTATAGGAGGGCCCGTGATATGTACCACCGCGGCATGATATGGGAAGAGTACCTGGAGCACGAGGGCTTTAAAGATGACATTGTCCACGGCATGGAACGGCAGACGAGAGAGATTGTAGCCGGGCAAATAAAAGCGGCGCAGCAGTTGGCTTCTGTGCAGCAGCAAGCAGCCGAGGCAACAGCTCACACGCTGGATCGCGGGTTCGGTGCACTGGTCGCCAGCCAGCAAGAAATGAATGCGGTCATGAACCTGGGCTTTGCCTCTGTTTCATATGGACTGGATCGGGTGGCTGGCGGAATTGAGGCCCTGCGCGCCGATTTTGATTGGGCAATGGCGGCCGTGCTTTGGAAACTGGAGATTCAGCAGGCCACACTGCAAGGTATTCTGGCAATACTTCAGGCTCCTCTGAACACAGAGGCCAAGGAGTTGCGTAAACGGGCCGAAGATGCTTACGTGCACGGCTGGTACGACGAAGCGTTAGCTGATTTCTTGGAATCGGAACGCAGGAATTACCAGGATTTTGCTGTCCACCAGGCAATCGGCAACATCTATCTGTATCATTGCCAACCAGCCGAGCTGGACAAAGCACGAGAATATTACCTGCAGGCTGGCAAGTATGCTAGGCCTTGCTCTGCTTATCACTCCGCACGGGCCTTCCTGCACGCTGGATTTGTCTGCTACCTACAACGAGACGATGCTGCCGCCATCGAGTATGCCCACGAGGCGACAGAGATTTACCCAAAGCTCGTCGAGGCCTTTTACAACCACGCCAAGTTTGCGGCCGCTGCTGGCCAGGCGGCCATTGCCATCCCCAGCCTGGAAACAGCCATCCGCGCCGACCGGAATTACGCCGTCAAGGCCCGCGCCGATGCTGATTTTGAAAAGATTGAAGCAGCGGTGCGCAAGTTGATGGAACGGCTGTGTATCGAGGCGCGGCAGGTGGCAGAGGCAGCCTGGCACCCTGTGCGCGTGGACCTCGACCGCTACGCCCTCCCCGACGCGGAGCGTGATCGGATCCAGCGGCTGCGGCGCGAGGTTGAACGGCTGCTAGGCCAGAACCGCTGCTTTGGCTACCTGGACGCGCTGAAGAAGATCGAGGAATGCCGAGGTGTCTGGGAGAGTCTGCAGCTACCAGAGCGGGATCGACTCGAAAGGGAAGCCATTGCGGTTCTGGGCATGCTCCAGTCGGAGATGGCTGACCATGTGCTGACTGATGCGATGCGGCAGCGTTTGTCCCAGCCGCAAGCAGAGGCTGTGAGCTTGTTGCGAGGAAACCCCACCCACACTGAAGCCAAAAGGGCGCTGGATTTGGTAAATGAATGCCAAGGCACCTGGCTGGCGCTGCGTCTTCCAGAACGTGACCAGTTACAGCTGCAGGTGGTGAGCGCCCTGAAAGCTTTTCAGCACGAAACACGCCGCCACTACAATGCAGGTCCAATCAGAGAAGAGCTGGCGCACCGCGCCGCTGGGGTAAACGACCTCTTGCAGAAGCAAACATATGAGGATACCACCAAGGCTGGCCACGATTTGCGAGACAGTGAGAACTTGCTAGCAAGAATTGTAGAAGCGGAAGCATTGCGAGATCAAGGAAGCTGGCGCTGCGCGCTGGGTCAGATTCACGACCTGCCCTCTCGAGTGGAACAACATCTCAGAGAAAGTATCGTTAGAAAACGGACGATTTTCAGAGCCAGTGCCATACTTGGCAACGCGGCACTCTATGGTATGTTAGGATGGGTGCTACATTCTACACCTATCGGCCCCGGTGCCGGTTATTTCTGGGGTGTGGTGGCAGAGCAGTTGCGTTATGATTTTGGTCTTAGCATACGTGTGAGTTTCGAGCCCAGACTTCTGGTTACATCATTGCTACTGGCAGGCTTTGGGGCACTATGGGCAAGTATTTATTCATTCGTCTTTGCAGGCCACCAAACATCTGCTGTCGATTATCTTCGAAGCGGGCTAGGGGGTGTAGTAGGTATCATCATCCTGGCTTTCCTGGGAATCTCCGCGTGAGTCTTGGGTGACCAATGCGGTCACATAGCGATAGGCGAAGGATTCTATATGAACCAACAGTCCAAACGCGCCATCAAATCCCTCGTCCTCACCTTACGGCATAAGCTGGAGGACGACATTGCCATTCAACTCAAGCGCTACGGCTTTGCCGGCGAGCGCTGGCTGCCCCTGGACCGCCTGCCCCACATCCAGCGCGACGACCGGGCGACCATCGACCACTACCGCCTCAAAGCCGCCCTTGAGCAGCACCTGCGCCGCATCGGCGCCGAGCCGGCCCAAGCCACCGGCAAGCAGCGGGCGGAGGCGGTGGACTGGTTCGTGCGCGAGGTGGCCTTCACCCACCTCAACCGCCTGGCCGCCCTCAAGTGCCTGGAGGTGCGCGGGCTGATCCCGGAGATCATCACGGCTCGAGACGCCTACGGCGGCCGCGCTCGCGCCCACTATGACTACCGCAACGCCCACCCCGGTGAGGCCCGCGGCGCCGACGATGCCCTGCCGGCCGCCATCCGCCACGTTTGCCAGGAGGTGTATGCCGAGTTCCGCTTCCTCTTTGACGTGGGCGATCCGGCCACCGGCCGCCAGCCGCCGACGCACTCCATCCTG
>JAFGFB010000259.1 GCA_016931315.1 Anaerolineae bacterium | reverse complement strand
GTTGTGTGAGACATAGTACGGTTTTGGTCAGCGACCTGCTACGAAATCCCGCGGGAGCGTGTCTCCCCCGGATTATTGATAAGATACTATGTGTGCGCCTTTTCATTGACATAATACAAAAACTCGCCTACAATAAATATAGATACACTGTGTTTCGGTGCTGTTTGGGAATTTCTGCTCTGTAACCGGGCTATCGAAGCCCTATTATGGTGATTGCAAAGCGCCTTCCCGTTCCACATCCTTTAACCGTAGTGCCTCACTCTTCGCTCATCTCTCTGGGCGTCATCGTACCTCGTGGTACATCGGCGTTATCTGGCGCCACCGTATACGGCTCTGTCAATCCCAGTGCAAAAATAGAGACCGATTGGCGTGTCAAAGGAGGGGGAAATGAAGATTGAACGGTTGTTCATCGTTGTGGCGTTGACTTCGGGATTGCTCCTGGGGCTATTGATTCTCACCGTTCCTGCCGCTCTTCCCACGCAGGCGCTGGCGATCTGTGATCGGTATGTGGCCAATGGGGGCAACAACAGCTTCCCCGATAATGATTGCAGCGACTTTCATTCGCCCTGCAAGACTATCCAGTACGCCTTGCAATGGGCCGCGGATGGCGAAACCATCTGTGTGGCTGACCGCAGCGACATTGCCGGTCCGGCAACGTATTACGGCACGGTTGTGATTACCAAATCGGTGGTACTGGATGGGGCCTGGGATGCGGCATATTCTGGATCGGGTTGGAACTTCAATCCTGTGGCCTGCGCCCCAGAAGACGTAGTTATTGAGGGTGATGGTCTTGCGCGGGTGATCAGCATTACCCACGCAAACCCCACCATCTACTGTTTCACCATCACTGGCGGGAATGCCGGGGGCGCAGTGGACGAGCCTAATCACGGCGGGGGCATTGCCGCAGTTAGTGCGGCGCCGGTCATCCTAAACAACATCATTTCCAACAATTACGGCTGCACCACCATGGCATGCACGGGTTACGGGCGCGGCGGCGGTATCTACCTCGTTGATGCTCCGGCGACCGCTGTCATTAGCGGTAATCAAATCATCAACAATGTTGCCGATGATGCCACCTGGGGACAGGGCGGGGGCATTTACCTTGAAGATGCCTCACCACAGATTCTGACCAATACCATTCGATCCAATCGCGCCGGGCATTCGGCGGGCGATGGTGGCGGCATTGCCGTGTTCGAGGGCAGTCCCATCATTGCCGGTAACCACATTCAGCAGAATACCGCGGGTCAGGCCGTTCTCGCCAACGGCGGCGGCATCTTTATCCACTCATCAACTTTGGTGACGATCGCCTACAACCTGCTGGAGGCGAATGTTGCGTTGCGTGGTGCGGCGGATCCGGGGTTCTATAGCACCGGCGGCGGGATTCACTTTCATGGACCCCTGGCGTTCATCCACGATAATGAGGTCTACGGCAATGCTGCCAACCTCTTGAGCGAACGGGGTCTGGGTGGTGGCATGTATCTATCCAGCCTCTCGGATGCTGCCGTGGTGCGCTCCAATGTGATCGCGCGCGATAACCGCGCCAGCTACGTCGCCGATGGTAACGGTGGTGGACTATACCTGGCTGAAAGCGAGGCGACCGTTGCGGACAACAGCATCTTCGACAACACCGCTGCATCTGATACCCCTGGTTATGGCGGCGGCATCTACGTGAACGGCGGCGCCGGTTTGTTGCTCAACAACACTATCGCCCATAACACGGCTGTCCTCGGCGCGGTGGGCGGTTGGGGTTGGGGAGGCGGCATTTCAGCTCGCGACAGCGATGTTCGTATCCAGGGCAACGTCATCGCTGAAAATGTCGCCATCTCCTCACCTGCCGGTCGGGGATCCGGCGGCGGCATTTATGCCTTTAACGGCGCCCCTCGCTTCACGGCGAACCAGGTTTTGCGCAATACTACCGGCGGCGGGGATTCGGGCTATGGCGGCGGTCTTTCACTATGTGGTCGGGTGTGGGTGGAGGGCAACACGATTCTGGATAACCGGGCGCCTGGATTGACGGTTGCTGAAGGCGGAGGTGTGCGCATTGCGTCCAGCTATGTCTTAACATTCGTCAACAACATTGTTGCCCGGAACGTGGTCAGCATGACCGGTAGCGGCGTGATGCTTTCGCACTGTGGGCCTGGAAAAGTTGCCCACAACACGGTCGCCGCTAATTCCGGTGGCGATGGCGCCGGAATCTACGTTAAGGGCAATTACGATGTCCCGATCCTTAACCATATCATCGTGAGCCAGACCGTCGGTATTTTCAATGCGACGCCCGCGGCGCTCAATGTTCTGGCTGACTATACGCTTTTTGAGGGCAATGGGTCGAACGCCAGCGCTGGGGTGATCAGCACGCACGCGGTCCCCGGTCCTGCTGCTTTGCTTGCCGATTACCATTTGAGCAGCGCTTCGAACGCTATGGGGCAGGCTTTGCCTCTAGCGTGGTTAAGTCGCGATATTGACGGAGATCCACGTTCCGTTGGCTTGCCGGATGTGGGCGCCGATGAGTTTGTGAAATCGCTCTATTTGCCGTTGGTGCTGCGGCAATGTCCATAATTGAACAGCCCGCTTTCGGGCCAGCTTTGATACAAGAGATCGGTTCGGCGTGTGTTCTGGCCGAACCGATCTTGTTGTTGCTTGAAGGGTGTTAGCGGCGAATGCGGAAAATCACCAGTGCAATTGCTGCGAGCGCAAGCGCAGCAATTCCCAGCATGGGCCAGGGTGTCTTGGTAGATGGCGCTTTGGATTGCGCCGGGAGGGGTGTTGGAGAGGACGTTGGAGTGGCAGCGAAATACTCTGTCAGCGCCGGTGCCTCCGGCAGCAGCGCCCCGCCGCTTACAGCCGCTCTTTCAATCAGCGCGGGCAGTTTTTCCGGGACGTCCCGGTTCCCCACCAGCATTGTCTCACCTATGACGATCGCGGGTACACCTTCCAATGCCGGTTTGTAACTGGCGACCATGGCTTCGTATAATTTTCTGCCCGCGGCGTCGGTGGTATTGACGGTGGTAACCTGTAGCCGGTCATCGTATGTGGAGCGTAACTGCGCCAGCACCTCATTTTCAAATTGCCGGCAACCGCTGCAGCTGGGCGATTGGAAGTAGAGCAGGTGCATGATGGCGTCTGAGGCGGGCACGGGTGTGGGTGTTGGAGGCAGGGCAGATTCTGGCACGCCAGGGAGCTTTGGTAGTGAGGGCCAGGCTACGCCATCTCCCTGAAGGTAATATTCAATCAGCTCCGGCAAACGTTCGGGAATCTGTACCGAGCCTACCAGCACATCCTCTCCGATGACAAGCATTGGTACGCCGCGTACTGCGGGTTTGTATGTTTCGAGGGCGGCCTGGTAGACGGTTGAACCTTCTGGCTCCTGCACGTTCACTTCAAGAATCTCTAGTTGCGCCCCATAGCGTTCGCGCAGAGGGGGGAGCACCTCTTCCATGACTTTGTGGCAGTGCCCGCATGAGGGGGAATAAAGCAATACGGCGTGCACTACCGGGCTTTGCGCTTTCACCCTCCCGGTTAGAACTGTCAGGAGCAGTATCGCTAAAAGGCTGAATTTGGACAAGTAACGTGGCATGGTTGACCTCTGGTTGGGTTTTGAATTCTTATCTGGCCCCGGTTGATTCTCGATGGCTCATCAGTCTAAATGACTACAAATAATGTGCTGCCCGGTTATGTCGAATGATTCAGATAACATCGCGCATTACTATATCATATTCGCCTCTGGATACAACTTTTGGATACGCCGTAACTGTTCCGACTTCCATCACAGAGCGCGAATTTCGGGCTAAAGCCCGCTATAATTCTAAAATCGCGGCTTTAGCCGCTCTTGTTGTGGCAAGCAGGAGAACGCTGAAAAGTTACATTTCGCAGACGGGTGAAGTAGGTATTTTGCAGCACTGTTTGTGCTATAATCTATTGCATAATCCCATTACAGGAGGTGACTATGGACTACTCGAAACTGGCGGATGAGCTGGTGCTCTGGCTGCAGGAGACTGCACGCGGCGCAGGGATGCAGGGCTACGCCCTGGGGCTGAGTGGCGGTATTGACTCAGCGGTCTCGGCGGCGCTGGCGGTTCGCGCCGTAGGTCCCGAGAATGTCTGGGCGGCGTGGTTGCCATGCCATAGTCTGGAGGAGGACGCGGCATACGCGCGCATGGTGGCTGAAGCGCTGCACCTCAACCCGGCGACGGTGGACCTTGGTCCCGCCTTTGATGCGCTCATGGCGGCTTTGCCCGCGGGCACGGATATGGCGCGCGCGAACATCAAACCTCGCCTGCGGATGACGACGCTCTATTATCTGGCGCAATCTAACCACGCCCTGGTATTGGGAACCGGAAACAAGCCCGAGATTACGGTGGGTTATTTCACCAAATATGGCGATGGCGGTGTGGATTTGGAGCCGCTGGGAGAGCTCTACAAGCGCGATGTGCGGGCGTTGGCTCGCGTTCTCGGAATTCCCAAACCCATCATCACCCGCGCGCCTACGGCGGGACTTTGGCCCGATCAAACCGATGAAGGTGAGCTGGGTATCACCTACGATCTGCTTGACGCCATCCTTGAGGCTTGGGAGGCGGGTGTGGACCCGGACGCGCCACCAGAGGCAATTGCCCGGGTGCGACAAATGTTCATTGCTTCGGCGCACAAGCGTGCTATGCCGCCGGTTTTTTCTGTGGAACGCCATTAGGGGGGCAGCTGGTGAGCGCCTATCGCGAGGAGCGTGACGCTTTAGGAATCGTGCGCGTGCCCGCCGATGCCCTCTGGGGCGCGCAGACACAACGCGCCATTGAGAATTTCCCCATCTCCGGGCAACGTTTTGGGCGTGATTTCCTCTCGGCGTTGGGCGAGGTGAAACGCGCTTGCGTTCGTGCTAATGCCGAATTGGGTTTGCTGGCGCTGGAGCTGGCGCCCGCGATGCTGCAAGCCTGTGATGAGCTTAGCTCGGGGGCGCTCGATGCTCACTTCCCGGTAGATATTTTCCAGACCGGCTCTGGTACTTCCACTAACATGAATGCTAACGAGGTTATCGCCAACCGGGCGATACAGTTGCTGGGTGGGCGAGTGGGCAGCAAATCGCCTATTCATCCCAACGATCACGTCAATTTGAGCCAATCCAGCAACGATGTGATGCCCACGGTCGCTCATGTGGCGGTTACCCTGGCGTTGCGAGATTCGTTACAGCCGGCGCTCGGAGAGTTGCACGCCGCGTTGCTGGAGAAGGCCCTGGCTTTCGATTCTATCGTCAAGACCGGGCGCACGCACTTGCAGGATGCGACCCCGGTGCGTCTGGGGCAGGAATTTGGCGGCTATGCGGCACAGGTGGAGCAGAGCCTGGCGCGCTTGCGGGCGGCACAGAGTGCGTTGCGTCCCCTGGCGCTGGGGGGTACAGCGGTGGGGACCGGCATCAACTGCCCGCCGGGCTTTGCCGCGCGGGCGATTGCGCATCTGAACGCGGCTTTGGGCACGGATTTCGTGGAGGCGCCGAATCACATGGCGGCAAACGCGAGCCAGGAAGCGCTGGTGGAAGTCTCCGGGCAGCTCAAGGTTGTCGCCGTCAGTCTTTCGAAGGTGGCTGATGATGTCCGTTGGCTGGCTTCGGGTCCTCGTGGCGGGTTGGGTGAGTTGCGCCTACCGGAGGTGCAGCCTGGTTCTTCCATCATGCCGGGGAAAGTCAATCCCGTTATGGCGGAGGCATTATTGATGGTGGCGGCGCAGGTTATCGGCTTTGATACCGCGCTGACATTGGGTGGCTTGGGGGCGCGGTTTGAGCTGAATACGATGCTCCCACTGATGGCGCACAACCTGCTGCAGGGTATACCCTGGTTGGCGAATGCTGTGTATGCCTTCACCGAACGCTGCGTGGCAGGTTTGGAAGCGGATGCGGACCGCTGCCTGGCATTGGTCGAGCGCAATCTGGCGCTGGCAACGGCGCTTACCCCGTTGATCGGCTATGATGCCGCTGCCAGCATCGCCCAAGAGGCGCATTGCAGCGGGCGCACCATCAAAGAAGTCGCTCTCGAACGTACTGTGGCGACGCCTGCCATACTGGAGAGCCTGCTCGATCCTATGCGGATGAGTGCGCCAGCATCAGAAGGTAAGAATAAGGGGAATCCCTTCTAAAAATTTCAGCTTTCGCGTACAATAGAGTTATTGCACATGGGGGCCATTATTGTGTAGGAGGGTCGTATGTTGGAATTAGGTTGCGAGATTTGTAACGATCTTAATGCCTCTTCCCGGCGTGAGTGGTTGGTCACCAATGGTTTGGGGGGCTATGCCTCGGGGACCGTCGCCGGTATGCTCACACGTCGTTACCACGGCTTGTTGATTGCCGCTTTGAACCCACCACGGCAGCGCATTTTGTTGGCTGCCAAAATCGAGGATAGCGCACAATATGAGGGCCGTTTCTACAAACTCTCAACCAATCAATGGGCGGCACAGGTGATTGAACCTGACGGCTATCGCTATCTGGAGAGTTTTTGTCTCGATGATGGCATTCCGACCTGGACGTACACGTTGGAGCCGGGAGTGCGCTTGCAGAAGCGTGTGTGGATGCAGGCGGGCGCCAATACGACCTATGTGCATTACGCTTATGTTGAAGGCTTAAAACCTCTGGCGTTGGTTTTGGAGACGTTGGTGAATTATCGGGATCACCATCGTCTGACGCGGGCTATTGGGCAGTGGATGCGCGTGGAGCCGGTGGGAAATGGAGTGCGGGTGGTTGCATCTAATCAGGCAATTCCATTCTATATTTTCAGCCTGGATGCTAAAGCTTCTACCCGTCATGAATGGTACCGCGATTTCTTCTTGCGCGAAGAAGCCGAGCGGGGCCTGGATCGGGTCGAAGACCACCTCAATATTGGTGATTTTCACGGCGCCCTGAAACCTGGAGAGGCGTTGACGTTGGTCTTCAGTACAGAGCCGACCCCCAACCTGGACGGCAATGCCGCACTTGAGGAGCGGCGTGCCTATGCCCGGCAGATTGTGGAGACTGCTGCGCTCGACGCTGCGCCACCAGAGGTTCAGCAGCTGATGTTGGCAGCGGACCAGTTTGTCGCGCGACGCGCCCTTGCTGATGGCAGCACGGGCTACACCATTGTGGCAGGCTATCACTGGTTCGCCGACTGGGGGCGAGACACGATGATTGCACTCCCCGGACTTACCCTGGCAACGGGACGCCCGCATATTGCCCGCGAGATTCTGCGAACTTTTGCGGGACTTGTGGATCAAGGCATGTTGCCCAACAACTTCACCGATATGGAATCCGAACCGGGATATAACACGGTGGATGCTACGTTGTGGTTCTTTGAGGCGCTACGCGCATATTTTGCGGCGACGGGTGATGAAACCTTGTTGCGCGAGCTGTTTCCGGTGTTGCGGGACATCATTGCCTGGCATGAACGGGGCACGCGTTACCAGATCCATGTAGATTCGCAAGATGGCTTGCTCTGCGCGGGTGAACCGGGATCACAACTTACCTGGATGGATGTCAAGATTGACGATTGGGTCGTTACGCCACGCGTCGGCAAGCCTGTGGAGGTCAACGCATTATGGTATAACACCTTGTGTAGTATGGCGGATTTTGCACTTGCTCTGGGTGAATCGGATACTGCCTACCGGAAGGCAGCGGCGCGCGCGAAGGCGAGTTTTGAGCGTTTCTGGAATGCCGAGCGCGGCTATTGCTTTGATGTGATTGATGGCCCTCAAGGAGATGATGCAACTCTGCGCCCCAATCAGATTCTTGCTGCGGCATTGCCGCATAGCCCTCTCTGCCCTGAGCACCAGCGTGCGGTGGTGGATATTTGCGAGCAGGAATTGCTCACGCCGTTCGGCTTGCGTAGCCTGGCGCCGGGCGATCCGGCGTTCATCCCCCACTATCAGGGTGACCAGCGCCAACGTGATAGCGCATATCATCAAGGAAGCGTTTGGGCCTGGTTGATTGGACCTTTTGTGAGCGCGCATCTACGGGTGTATGGCGATCCTGAACGCGCCGAGGCCTATCTCACACCGCTGTTGAAGTATCTGGAAGGGCAGGGTTTGGGGACGATTGATGAGCTTTTCGATGGCGTCGCTCCCTTCACCCCGCGTGGATGTATGGCGCAGGCATGGAGTGTTGCAGAAGTTTTGCGCGCCTGGCGTTTGTTGCATCCCGAAGAATGATTATTAACAACTGATGTGACCGTGGATTTCCGGCCTTCGAACATATTCTGGTTGGAATTGCGGGCAGAGTTATGGTTTAAGGAGACCCCATGAGTGATATTTCCCAATTCCAGGCGGAGCGTTTGGAACTCAATGAAATCGTCATGGCGCACGCCAATCGCGATATCAAGCGTTTCTTCAATCTGGATACTCAGACTTACACGGATGGAGCGTTGCCTAAGAAGACGAAGGAATTGTTGGGGTTGGTCGCTTCAATGGTGTTGCGCTGTGATGACTGCATCAAATATCACCTTGTTGAATGTCACCAGGCGGGTTTCACTACCGCTGAGATTACCGAGGCGTTCTCAGTGGCTCTTATCGTCGGCGGTTCTATCGTTATCCCACATCTTCGTCGCGCCTACAAAGCCTGGGAAGAGTTACTGGATCAGGCGAGCGGGTGAGCGAAAAAGCGAGAAGGCGAGTGGGGCGTCAACACTACTATGGCTTTGAGCCTTTGGGTTCCGGCTTTTGACTTCTGATTACGGAGTGGCTATGGATACAACACAACTGATGCAGATTGCGCTTGACCTGGTGGATTTTGAGACGATTCCTGATGACAGCGCCATTTACGTTCCTGGCGATAACATTCAGCGCGTGCTTTTTGGGCTGGATATCGGCGTCGCGGAGCTGTTGATGGCGGGGAATCTTGGCTATGATGCCGTTATCGCGCATCACCCTGTGGGCTTGCCGCACCGCGCCTGGCGCGTTTTTGAGCGCCATGTCGCGCTGCTCACCGGGGCCGGCATCCCTGAAGCTGTGGCGCGGGCTGCGGTTGCTCCCAAACTGGCAACGCTGCGCCTCAATGGGAGCGTCACCAATTATGAGCAGGTGCCGTTGGCTGCACGGCGTTTGGGAATGCCCTTTATGAACGTACACGCCCCGCTGGATGAATTGGGGCGGCGGGTCATGCAATCTGCCGTGGATGTGTTGTTGCTTTCCGCGCCGGATGCTACATTGCGCGATGTGACTGCCGTGTTGGGAATGCTACCTGCGGCGCAGCGCGCCGCTGTCCCTATCGAGGTGTTGTTGGGCGACCCGAATGCCCGTGCGGGTAAAGTGCTGGTGTGTCACGGCGCCTATACTAACGGCGGCGATGCTGTAGCGCGTGCGTGCTTCGAGCATGGGATTGATACGGTGATCTACATTCATATCGCGCCCGGGGACCTGGCATCTTTGCAGCGCGATCAGCGTGGGCAGCTCATCGTGACCGGGCATATCCTCGGCGATGCTTTTGGCATTAGCCCATATATTTCCGCGTTACGCGCACAAGGCGTTGAGGTGGATGTCCTCAGCGACATCCTTGCCTGATCGCGGGGGCTTAGCCCGATTGAATGCCTGATGTTTTCGCGATGCGCATCGCTGCGTTACAAGAACTGTATCAAGAGTATAGACTCATCATAAGGAGATTTATTGTGAAACATTCTCATCTGTATAGCCTGGCGTTGCTGCTATGCCTGGCGCTGGTTCTGAGTGCGTGTGGCTCTACGACAACGCCCACGGCTGTTTTGACTGTTGAGCCTACTGCGCAGCCTACTCCCGAGGAAACTGCCGCAGCAGTGACCGAGGAGCCATCTGCGCCCCCCGACGCTTCTGATCCTGCCGCACGCAACGATATGTACCCCGCGGCGCCCGCGATGCAGATTGACCCTGGAAAGTATTATGTGGCGACCATCGTTACTGAGAAAGGGGAGATTGCGCTCGAGCTCTATGCCGCGAAGGTTCCGACTACGGTCAATAACTTCGTTTTCCTCGCGCGCGAGGGTTTTTACGATGACACTACCTTCCATCGCGTGATTCCTGGCTTCATGGCGCAGGGTGGGGATCCCACCGGCACGGGTATGGGCGGTCCGGGTTATAGTTTTGCCGATGAATTCGATTCCAGTCTGGCGCATGACCGGGTAGGCGTACTTTCGATGGCAAATTCTGGTGTGGATACCAATGGCAGCCAGTTCTTCATCACTTTCACGCCCACACCCTGGCTTGATGATATGCACACGGTCTTTGGGCGCGTGATTGCTGGCCTCGATGTGCTGTTCTCGCTCCGTGAGCGCGATCCGCAAGCAGCGACGACGCCGGGGGACCGTATTGTGACGATTCGCATCACCGAATCCGATACACCGCCTGTCTCGTCTTTGCCTGGCAACACTGATATCGCCATGCCGGAGGAGCCGGCTGCGCGTTATGAGCTCTACGTTCAGCCGCCGGAGATGGTGATTGATCCAGAGAAAACCTACATCGCCACGCTTCAAACGGCGAAGGGCGCGATTGAGGTGACCCTGGATGCCCAGGCGGCGCCCTTGACGGTGAACAACTTCGTCTTTTTGGCGCGAGCGGGGTTCTTCGATGGCATCAATTTCCATCGCGTCGAGCCGGAATTTGTGATTCAGGGGGGCGATCCCCTGGGCTCTGGGCAGGGCGGTCCGGGGTATCTCATTCCCGCAGAGATTGACTTGCGCCACGAAGAAGGCTCGATTGCCATGGCGCGATTGCCGGATCAGGGGAACCCGCGTCGCATGTCGAGTGGAAGCCAGTTCTACATCACGCTATCGGCGACCTCACAGTTGGATGGGGGGTATACAGTCTTTGGCAAGGTGTCTTCAGGGATGGATGTCGTCAAATCTATTGCCGTGGGCGATGTGATCGAGAGCGTCACCATTTCAGAGCGTTGATGCTCTATCTGTGTAGGGTGGCGTAGTTTCGATACAAGCGTCAGGATGCTGGATTTGCAGCTACGGTGCACAAGACTGTTCTTGCAAATCCCTCTTTTCATCGAGACAGGCAGGTGAACCTATGGTGCCGATTCGACCATCAGAAATTACGCCGGAGCATATCTATCTTTCGCGCCGCAAGTTCATGTTGGGCCTGGGCGCAGCGGCGCTGTTGGCTGCGTGTGGGCGACTCCCGGATACGCCTGAGGCGACCGTGATGCCGGAGGGCGCTGCCACTTCAGAGGCGCTTTCCACGCCTCGACCGACGCCGACACAGAAACCTGATATCAAGACGGCCTTTGATGCGGTCACGGGCTACGTCAACTACTATGAATTCTCCCTGGATAAGGAAGCCGCTGCGATTTTGGCTAATGAATCTTTGCAGGTAAGCCCATGGACGGTCACCGTGGGTGGGTTGGTCAACAAGCCTCGCGTTTTTGATATCGAGGAGATTCTTAAGTTTGAACAGGAGGAACGGGTCTACCGGATGCGCTGCGTTGAGGGATGGTCCATGGTGATTCCATGGTTGGGTTTCCCTCTCTCGCGCCTGCTCAAGGAGGTCGAACCGCTCTCGAATGCAAAGTACGTGCGCTTCCAAACCCTGGCTGACCCCGAGCAGATGCCGGGGTTGGGGGATATGACTTTCCCCTGGCCCTACATCGAGGGCCTGCGTCTTGACGAAGCCATGCACGACCTGACCCTGATAGCGACGGGGATTTATGGTTGGTCGCTGCGCCCCTCGAATGGCGCTCCGTTGCGCCTCGTGGTGCCGTGGAAATATGGTTTCAAGAGCCTCAAGTCCATCGTGCGGATTGATCTGGTCGAGGAGCAACCCACGACTTTCTGGATGGCGGCGGGGGCGGGGGAGTATGGCTTTTGGGCGAATGTGAACCCAGAGGTGCCGCACCGGCGTTGGTCGCAAGCCAACGAACGCCGCATTGGCGAGACGCGACGCATTCCGACGCTGTTGTTCAACGGCTATGCCGACGAGGTCGCGGATCTGTACCCGGATTTGACCAATAAAGATTGGTTCTTCTAGGTGTACCGCGTTCCAATGCCGAGATCTCGGCATTGGAACGCGGTCATTTATGATTCTTACCCCAATTGATGATGCGCACATTCTTAAAACGGCATGGGTTGAAGCTCGTGATACATTTGGGAGCGCTGGTTCCCGCTGTGGTAATGGCGTTGCAGCTCGCGCGCGGCAGCTACCTGGACCCGATACGGCAGATGACGACGGCTTCGGGCAACACTGCGCTGGCGTTGCTGGGATTGACCCTCACCTGCACCCCTCTTGCGCGTCTGACGGGCTTTAGGGCGGTGCTGCGGGTTCGACGACCACTGGGGCTTTACACTTTTTCCTACGCAGCGTTGCATTTGCTCATCTTTGCGGGCTGGGATTACGGCTTTGCGTGGGACCTGCTGATCCCGGCGTTGTTCACGCAACGCTTTGTGCTGGCGGGATTGGCGGCATTCGTTATCCTTTTGGCGCTCGCATTGACCTCGACGCGCGGTTGGCAGCAGCGTTTGGGACGGTGGTGGAAGCGGCTACAGCGCTGGGTCTATGCGGCGGCGGGTCTGGTGGTGCTGCACGTTCTCTTGCTATCCAAGACCCCGGATAAGGCGCTGCGCTATGGTATTGTTCTGGTTTTGCTGTTGGTGTTGCGCTGGGTGCCTGCGCGTCCTTCAGCACAGGGTGCTTCAAGTGCCCCTGTCACGAAAGACTGAGTCAGGCTTTTCATATCCTCTATAAGGCTTTTTACAGTCAATGATTTATCCAACATCCGTTTCAGCGCGGATTCACTTGTTGCGCCCCGCAAAACCTATTCAATCTGAAATACTATGGATTTTAACTATTTTAATTAAAAACTCTTGACATTTTACTAAAATGGGTGTATATTTTCAATGTCTAGCCGAGTTGGGTGCGTTTCAGAACGGGGGCGACGATTTCAAACGCCCCTACGGGGCGTAGAATAAAATTGATTTTTGGCGGCGGGGCAAGGCCACGTCGCCAAAAATCAATCAAAGGCGTTTGCGTGATAATCATCTTCTTTTTACCCCAAAGGTGAAATGCACCCGCCGAGTTCCTCACTTCTCGGAGGTTTATGACCTGTGAACGATCAAGTCACGCTTGCAGACATCGCCCAGGCTAGTGGTTGTTCTTTAGCCACTGTCTCGCTGGCATTGCGCAACAAGCCGGGTGTCTCCCAGGAAACGCGTAAGCGCATTATGGATATTGCCGCGGAGTTGGGTTATGCCGTGCGCTCGGTGGAAGTTCCCGTTCAGACGGTGGGGCTGTTGATCAAATCGGAGCCGGAATTGCGCCAGCGTGGTGGTCCGTTCTATGCTTATGTTCTGGCGGGCATTGAGGAAATCTGCCGGCGGCACCGTATCAATCTTCTTTACGGCACGATGCTGGTGGATGTTTGCAACCACGCGCTTGAGACGCCCCCTTTGCTTTTCAACGATACCCTGGATGGGCTGTTGTTGGTCGGCGTGCGACTTGATGAACCTCTGGAAGCGACACTTTCGCACCTTCGTACTCCTGTGGTGTTGGTGGATGCTTATTCCGAGTCTCTGAAGGTGGACTCGGTGCTATCGAACAACTACCGTGCTGCCTGTAACGTGGTGGAGTATTTATGGCAACAGGGGCACCGGCATATTGCCCTGGTGGGCGGCGGTCCCGCATCCTTCCCCAGTATCTTAGATCGCTATCGTGGTTATCAGCAGGCACTACTTGATCATGGCGCGGCCGAAGTCTACGTTGCGGATTGCCCTTTGCGCAGTGATGCCGCGTTGGAGGCCACGCGCTCCCTGTTATCGAATCACCCAGAGATTACCGCGATTTTCGGCTGTAATGATGAAATGGCGATTGCCGCCATGCAGGCGGCGCGCGAGTTGGGAATTTCTGTGCCACAACAGCTCTCGGTCGTGGGTTTCGATGATATCGAACTGGCGCAGCATGTTGTTCCTGCGCTGACAACCTTGCATGTGGACAAAGTTTTGATGGGACAGATGGCGATGCAGTTGTTGCTCTGGCGCCTGGAAAATCTTGACGCGACGTGCGTCACCACACTGATTGACGCCCCACTGGTGGAACGCCAATCCGTCGCTGCGTGTCCTTAACTGATCATTGTTTATGGAGGTAAAAATGTCTGATTTGAAATTTGTGGCTGATTCGCTTCCAAATATCCCTTGGGAGGCGCGCCCTGAGGGGTGCAGTGAAGTGATCTGGCGCTTTAGCCAGAATCCCGTAATCCCTCGGAATTTGTTGCCGATTTCCAATAGCATTTTTAATAGTGCCGTAGTGCCCTATCAGGGGGCTTTCGCCGGCGTTTTTCGTGTGGACCATCGCACACGCCAGATGACGTTGCACAGCGGCAAGAGCGCCGATGGCATCAACTGGCAGTTGACCCCCGAACGAATTCATTTTGTGGGCGATGATCCTGAAATCAATACCTTCGAATATGGTTATGACCCCCGTGTGTGTTGGATTGAGGACCGCTATTATGTAACCTGGTGCAACGGCTATCATGGTCCTACGATTGGTGTGGGTTACACCATGGATTTCGAGACCTTTTATCAATTGGAGAATGCTTATCTGCCTTTCAACCGCAATGGCGTGCTTTTCCCCCGGCGCATCAAGGGTAAGTTCGCAATGCTAAACCGCCCTAGCGATAACGGGCACACGCCTTTTGGCGATATCTTCTATAGCGAAAGCCCGGATATGGTGCACTGGGGGCACCATCGTTGGGTGATGAAGCCGGTGGGCGGTTGGCAAAGCACGAAAGTCGGCGCTGGTCCCATACCCATTGAGACCTCTGAGGGCTGGCTGATGATCTATCACGGCGTGCTTACCTCCTGTAACGGCTTTGTCTATAGTTTTGGCGCGGCTTTGCTCGATCTTGATCAGCCCTGGAAGGTGATGTACCGCACTGCCCCGTATTTGCTCTCCCCGCAGACGCTCTACGAGTGTGTCGGCGATGTGCCCAATGTGGCTTTCCCCTGCGCGTCGCTGTGCGACGGGGACACCGGGCGATTGGCGATTTACTACGGCGGTGCTGATACGGTGACGTGTCTGGCATTTACCTATGTTTCTGAGTTGGTAGATTTCATTAAGGCAAATTCACTTTAGGCGATTCTGGGAGGGCTTGTGGCAATTTATACGCGGATTAAGAGTGCGCGATTTCGAGAGTGCGGCAGTGCTGAGTGGCTGCCGGCTCAAATCCCCGGTTCGGTGCAGACGGATTTACTGGCTTTGGGGCTGATTCCTGACCCCTTTGTGGCGGATAACGAGCTACGCGTGCAGTGGATTCCTGAGCGTGCCTGGGAATACGACCTGGTCTTTGAGGTCCCCGCGGAGCTGTTGGCTGAGGACCATCTCTTCCTCGTTTGCGATGGCCTCGATACCTTTGCCGAAGTGCATTTGAATGGTAAGGCGCTAGGCGAGACCGACAATATGTTTCGTCGTTATCAATGGGAAGTGACCGGCTTGGTGCAGGCGGGCGAGAATCACGTGCGGGTGCAATTTGCGCCGCTGTTGCCGCCGCTGCGTGCGCGGCAGGAGCGCGAGCCGTTGGCTAGCCCGACACAGGCGATTCCCGGGGGACCTTTTGTGCGAAAAGCCATCTGCCAGTTTGGTTGGGATTGGGGCCCGCAACTGCCGCCAGTGGGTATTTGGAAAGAACTCCGTCTGGAGGGTTACAGCGCCGCCCAGTTAGAAAATGTGCACATTCGCCAGCATCATGCCGGGAATGTGGTGACGGTCAGCGCGATGGTGGCGTTGGAACGTTGGCAGTCTGAAGGGGTGACGGCAGTCTTGCGACTCACCGACCCGGGAGGCTTTGTTCAGGAGACAGCGGTGACGTTCTCCGGCGATCAGGGTACCCTGGCATTGACGGTCATGAATCCGCAACTGTGGTGGCCCAATGGCTATGGTGCGCAGCCTCTCTACCGGGCCGAGGTGCTCCTGCGCGATGGTGAGCGAGTGTTGGATAGCCAGACGTTCCAGCTGGGTTTGCGCACGCTTGAACTACGGCGCGAGCGCGATCTCTATGGTGAATCCTTCATCTTTGTGGTCAATGGGGTGCCGGTCTTTGCCAAGGGCGCCGATTGGATTCCGGCGGATTCCTTCCCCACACGGCTCACCGATGCGTTTTTGGAACACCTCATCCGCAGCGCGGTACAGGTCCACATGAACATGCTGCGTGTATGGGGTGGCGGTCTCTACGAGGAGGAACGCTTCTACGATCTGTGTGACCGCTACGGCATTTTGGTCTGGCAGGATTTCAGTTTTGCCTGTGCCATCTACCCCACCGAACCAGAATTCTTCGATAATGTGCGACAGGAGGCGGTGGAGAACGTGCGGCGCTTGCGACACCGCGCGAGCCTGGCGCTGTGGTGCGGCAACAATGAGATGGAACAGGGTTGGGATTCCTGGGGGTGGAATCTCCCGGCGAATGCGCCCTATCGTGAGGCTTATGACCGCATGTTCCACCATCTGTTGCCGGAAATCTGCGCCGCCGAGGATCCCGACACGCCCTATTGGCCCAGTTCGCCGTCTTCGGGGCGCAACTTTGCCGCGCCCAACAGCGTTTACGCGGGCGATACGCACAATTGGGAAGTCTGGCACGGCAATCAGCCCTTTGGTCACTATCGCGCTCATCCTTCGCGCTTTGTGAGCGAGTTTGGCTTCCAATCGTTGCCGCCGCTGGAAACGGTGCGGTCTTACGCGGAACCGGCAGACTGGAATATGACGTCCTACATTATGGAGCATCACCAGCGCAACGATGCGGGCAACGGGAAGATTATCCACTACATGACCGAGCATTTCCGGTTGCCCAAGGATTTCCCGGGACTCGTTTACCTCAGCCAGGTGCTGCAAGCGGAATGTGTGCGCACCGGCGTGGAGTTCTGGCGCCGCAGCCGTGACTGCACCGCCGGCACGCTTTACTGGCAGCTGAACGATTGCTGGCCCGTGGCGTCTTGGGCGAGCCTGGATTACTTCGGGCGCTGGAAGGCGCTGCACTATGCCGCGCGACGTTTCTACGCGCCGGTGTTGCTTTCCGCTGAGGATTGTGGTCCTGAGGTGGGTCCCAAACTGGTGGCTGATCCCGACGAGGATGAGCGCCGCCTGGTCCATTGGACTGTGGAGAAATCCGATGGGGAGATTCTCGGCAATGGCGAGCAGGTGCTCAGTCAGGAGGCTCTTGGCTACTTGCTGGGCCACGGTCCGCAAAAACCGGCGCCCTGGCGTCCGTTGGCAACGCTGTATGTGACCAACGATCTGGTCACCGCCTGGAAGGGATTGGCGCGCTGGTCGCTGGAGACGCTGGATGGGAAGGTGCTTCGCAACGGCGAGGTTCCCGTGAACGTGGCAGCGTTGAGTGCGGCGCAGGTCTGCGCGCTGGATTTCTCCGGTGTGGTAACGGCTGAGAACCGGCGTGAGGTCGTGTTGGTCTATGAACTGTGGCGTGAAGAGGTGCGTGTGAGTATGGGGGTATTGCCTTTTAGCCCCTCTAAACACCTGCATTTAACCGATCCCGGTCTGGACGTGGCGCTTGCAACTGAGGGTGGGGATATCGAGATCACCCTGCGTGCTGCGAGCCTGGCGCGCTTTGTGGCGCTCGCGGTTGAGGGCGCGGATATCATCTTCAGTGACAACTTCTTTGACCTGCCCGCGGGCCGTGAGGTCAAGGTGCGCGCGTCCCTGCCGCAGGGTTGGAATGTGGAGCGCTTCCGGTCGGCGCTGCAGGTGCGCAGCCTCGTGAATTCCTACTAAAAAGTCAGTCGCGTCAGCCGCCATGGGTCACGTCATCGTGCTCATGGCGTCTGACCATTGTGGGGTGATGATGAAACTCGAATTGATCGCTGATTACGCTTGTATTACCGGCGAAGGCCCACTCTGGCATCCACTGGAGCAGCGCCTGTATTGGGTGGATATACCCACCGGTCGTATGTTCCGATATGAGCCTGCGACAGGTCAGCATGAGCAGTGTTTTGCCGGCGAGCCTATCGGTGGTTTCACGATTCAAGCGGATGGTGCGCTGTTGCTGTTCATGGCGCGGGGGGTGGTCGCGCTATGGCGCGATGGAGTGCTCGCGCCTGTGATGCCCGAAATTCCCGAGGAACGCGAGAGCCGCTTCAACGACGTGATCGCCGATCCCGAGG
Organism: Anaerolineae bacterium; assembly: GCA_016931315.1. Classification (GTDB taxonomy): domain Bacteria; phylum Chloroflexota; class Anaerolineae; order B4-G1; family SLSP01; genus JAAZNO01. The sequence goes on along the minus strand of JAFGFB010000259.1, from coordinate 10,276 downwards.
GGCGCGTCTTTTGTGGCACGATGCCCACGGGAAAGCGTGGCGGGACGCTTTACCGCCTGGATGTGAATGGTGCACTGACACGGGTGCTAGAGGGCGTGCAAATCTCCAATGGCATGGGCTTTTCGCCCGACCTGACGCAGTTCTACTATACCGAATCGCTGGCGCGGACCATTTGGGTGTTTGATTATGACCGTGCTACTGGCGACCTGAGCCACCGGCGCGTTTTTGCCCGAGTGCCCAATGTTGAGGGCGAAGGCGTCCCCGACGGTCTCACTGTAGATGCCGAAGGCTATATCTGGTCCGCCCGCTGGGATGGCGGTTGCCTGGTGCGCTATCGCCCTAATGGAAAGGAGGATTCCCGCATTCATTTTCCGGCGCGGAAGGTCTCCTGCGCCACGTTTGCTGGTCCCGATACCACAGACCTCTATGTCACTACTGCGGGCGGCGATGACAAAGTCGCCAATGGGCCTGGCGCGGGGGCGCTTTTCCGGTTACGCCCTGGCGTTCAAGGGCGCCCGGAGTTCTGCTCGCGACTTCAGGTCAAGTGAGGCGTCGGCAGCTGCGATGCCTCACTTCCTGGCGTTTTTACCATAATTACATACCTCAGGAGTTACGATGACACATTTTCCTCCATCTTTTGTTTGGGGCGCGGCAGCGGCTTCCTATCAAATTGAGGGTGCGGCTTACGAAGACGGTAAGGGCCTCTCAATCTGGGATATGTTGTGCCGGAAACCGGGGGCGATTTGGGAGGGGCACACCGGTGACCTGGCTTGCGACCACTACCACCGCTGTGCGGAAGACGTGGCGCTGATGCGGCAGTTGGGCTTGCAGGCATATCGCTTCTCCATCTCGTGGCCCCGTGTGCTGCCTGAAGGCACCGGCAAGGTGAACCCTTCCGGACTGGGCTTCTACGACCGCCTGGTGGATTCCCTGCTCGAGGCGGGGGTGGCGCCCTATGCTACGCTCTTCCACTGGGATTTTCCTTACGCGCTTTATTGCAAGGGTGGTTGGCTCAATCGGGATAGCGCCGATTGGTTCGCCAATTATGCGCGCGTGGTGGTCGAGGCTTTGGGCGACCGTGTGCGCGATTGGATGACCTTGAACGAAATTCAGGTCTTTGTGGGCATGGGGCACCTGGATGGTGAACACGCTCCCGGCGATAAGTTGGGCATGCCGGAGGTGCTGCGCGTGGGGCATCACGCGCTCCTGGCGCACGGCAAGGCCGTGCAGGCGATTCGCGCTGCCAGCCCTGGTCCTTGCCGCGTGGGCTGGGCGCCCACGATTTTCCCGCTGATTCCGATGACCAAATCTCCGGAGGACGTTGCCGCCGCGCGTTTAGCGATGTTCAGCGTTCCAGAAGGTGATTACGCTCTCTGGTCCAGTTCCTGGTGGCTCGACCCCGTCTTCTTTGGACGCTACCCCGAAGATGGTCTGCGCGTCTTTGCCTCCGCCGCACCACCGGTTGAATCTGGCGATATGGAGACGATTGCGGAACCGCTTGATTTCTGCGGCTTCAACATCTATCAGGGCAGAAGGGTGCAGGCGGGTCCCGAAGGCTACCCGGTGGTTGTGCCGCATGCCACGGGCTATGCCAAGACCTCTTATGACTGGGCAGTGATGCCAGAGACGCTCTACTGGGGCCCACGCTTCATGTATGAGCGCTATGGCGTCCCACTCTTCATCACCGAAAATGGCCTGGCGAACGCGGATTGGATCTCGCTCGATGGTGCGGTGCACGACCCTCAGCGCATTGATTTCACTCGACGTTATCTGTTGGCGCTCGAACGCGCCATTGCCGATGGCGTAGACGTGCGCGGCTATTTTCACTGGAGCCTGATGGATAATTTCGAATGGGCACAAGGGTATCGCGAGCGTTTTGGCTTGATCTTCGTGGACTATGCTACACAACAGCGGGTGCTCAAGGATTCGGCGACCTGGTACCGCGACGTCATCGCATCTAACGGTGTTAAACTGCACGAGGGGTTATAACTTGCCAGCACACTACTGTTCACCAGGTCAGCCCGCGCAGACACTCGTGCGTTTCGCTCCAGCAACCCGTGATCGGTTCTTACGGCGGACAGACGGTCCCCGGTCTTCGATCTCCGGTCGTGTCTGATACACATTCCACGAATAAGGACTTCTATGAATTTCATATCCTATGACTTCAACACTGCCTCACCCGAAATCGACGCGCGGGTGGAGGCGCTGCTCAGCCGTATGACGCTGGCGGAGAAGGTTGGGCAGCTGGTGCAAGCCAACCTTCGCTGGCGCGATGATCTCGATGACCAGATTCGCCAGGGGCGTGTGGGTTCGCTGCTGAGCTTGAACGGCGCCGAGCAGATCAATCGCTTTCAGCGCCTGGCGGTGGAAGAAAGCCGCCTGGGTATTCCCCTCATCATCGGTTTCGATGTGATTCACGGTTTCCGAACGGTCTTCCCCATTCCCATCGCGGAAGCCTGTACCTGGGACCCCAATCTCGTGAGCCAGGCAGCGCGGGTTGCGGCGATGGAAGCCTGCGTCGAGGGCATTGACTGGATTTTCGCGCCGATGGTGGATATTGCCCGCGACCCCCGTTGGGGGCGCATTGCTGAAGGGGCGGGTGAGGATGTCTTCCTCGGCTGCGCGATGGCGCGGGCGCTAGTAGTAGGTTTCCAGGCAGCGGACTTGCCCGGGGGGCGACGCATCGTGGCTTGTCCCAAGCATTACGCGGCTTATGGCGCGGCGGAGGCGGGCAAGGATTACAACACCGTGGATATCTCTGAGCGCACCCTTCGTGATACCTATTTGCCGCCCTTCAAAGCTGCCTTCGATGCGGGCGCGGCAACGGTGATGTCCGCGTTCAATGAGATTGCCGGCGTTCCCGCATCCGCTAATCCCTTCCTGCTCAAAACTATTCTTCGTGAGACGTGGGGCTGGGAGGGTGTGGTGCTCAGCGACTTTGACGCGCTGGGCGAGCTGCTCCACCACGGCTTTGCCGCTGACCACCGCGAGGCAGCCTTGCGCAGCTTCAATGCGGGCGTGGATATGGACATGATGGGCAATGCCTTCCCCTATCACCTGGCGAACTTGGTGCGTGAGGACCTGGTAGAGGAAGCCCAAATTGATAGTGCTGTGCGACGGGTGCTGCGGCTCAAATTCGCGCTCGGGCTTTTCGAGCAGCCCTATACCGATCCGGCGCTTGCCGCGCAGGTGCAACTCACCGATGAGCACCGCGAGATGGCGCTGGAGGTGGCGCAGAAATCCATGGTGCTGCTGAAGAATGAGGGGAATCTGCTGCCGCTGGGAACGGACCTCAGGACGATTGCCCTGATCGGTCCGTTGGCGGATGACCACCACAACCCGCTGGGCTGCTGGCACGCCAGAGGGCGCGACGCGGATGTGGAATCGGTGCTCGATGGGCTGCGCGCGGTGCTGCCGGAGGAGGCGGTGTTGCTCCATGTTCCCGGTTGTGCTATCGAAGACACTACCGGGGGATCCGCCGGCGCTGACTTCGACGCTGCGGTGAGCGCCGCGCTCGCCGCTGATGTGGCAGTGCTCGTATTAGGTGAAGCCGAGATGCAGAGCGGCGAGGCGCACTCGCGGGCGCATTTGGGACTGCCGGGATGGCAGCAGGATTTGCTGGAGGCGGTAGTTGCTACCGGGAAACCCGTCGTGGTGGTGCTGATGGCAGGGCGCCCTCTGGTGCTCCCGTGGATGGTGGAGCACGTTCCTGCCATCCTCATGGCATGGCATGGCGGCATTCGCGCCGGGCGCGCTATTGCCGATATTCTCTTGGGCGCGGTCGCCCCTTCGGGCAGGCTCGTGGTCAGCTTCCCGCGCAGCGAGGGCCAAATCCCAATCTACTACGGGCACAAGAGCACGGGACGCCCTGCCGATAGCGAGGGCGTGATCCAGTTTGACCGGCGCCATCGCTCGGTCTATCTCGATGAGGCGAGCACCCCGCAATTCCCCTTTGGCTATGGCTTGAGCTACACCACTTTTGCCTACAGCGACTTGCAGATAGAGGCATCCGAGGTGACCCTCGACGGCGTGGTGGTCGTTTCGGCAGAGGTGGCGAACACCGGCGACCGTGCCGGTGTAGAGACCGTACAGTGTTACGTGCGCGATCTTGTGGGCAATGTCACCCGCCCCGTCAAGGAGCTCAAGGGTTTTCAGCAGCTCACGCTGGCGCCCGGCGAGCGGCGCCGCGTGCGCTTTGAAATCCCCGTACGAAGTCTCGGTTTCCACAACCTGGAGCTGCGCTACGTTGTGGAGCCGGGTGATTTCCGCGTGTGGATTGGCCCGAACGCGGCTGAAGGCCTTCAGGGTGAATTTGTCGTCAAAGATTCTTAGTTGATTTGCCGGGAGTGAAGCAGTGGAGTTTTCTTTTTGTGTTTATGGGCGCGCGAAGCGTGCTCATAAACACCCTCGCACAGATTTTCGGAGGACACTATGACTTATTTGCCGTTGGAAAACCGCTACGATGCCATGCGTTACAATCGTTGTGGGCGGAGCGGGATGCAACTGCCCGCTATCTCCCTGGGACTGTGGCACAATTTTGGCGGCGTGGATACGCTGGAAAACGCTCGCGCCATGCTGCGTCGCGCCTTCGACCTGGGCATTACCCACTTCGACCTCGCCAACAACTACGGTCCACCCCCCGGTTCCGCCGAGGAGACCTTTGGCAAGCTTCTGGCGCAAGATTTTCGCCCGTATCGGGATGAGCTCATCCTCTCCACCAAGGCGGGTTACTGGATGTGGAACGGGCCCTACGGGGAGTGGGGCTCGCGCAAATACCTCATCGCCAGCCTGGATCAAAGCCTCAAGCGCATGGGACTGGACTACGTAGATATCTTCTACAGCCACCGCCCCGATCTCAACACCCCGCTCGAGGAGACTATGGGCGCACTCGACTTTGCGGTGCGCAGCGGGCGGGCGCTCTACGCGGGTATCTCCTCCTACAACCCCGCGCAGACGCGTGAAGCGGCGCGAATTTTGCGCGCGCTTGGCACGCCCTGCCTTATCCACCAACCCAACTACAATATGTTCGACCGCTGGATTGAGGACGGCTTACTCGACGTGCTCGATGAGGAAGGTATCGGCTGCATCGTCTTCTCGCCGCTGGCACAGGGCATGCTGACCGATAAATACCTCAAGGGCATTCCACCGGATTCCCGTGCGGGCAAATCCACCGGTTTCTTGCGGCCCGAACAGGTGACCGAGGACCGGGTGGCACGGGTGTGGCGCCTGCGGGAAATCGCGCAGGCCCGCGGGCAGACCATGGCGCAGCTCGCGCTCGCCTGGGTGTTGCGCCGCCCGACCGTGACCTCCGCCCTCATCGGCGCGAGCCGCGTGAGCCAGATTGAGGACTGCGTCGCGGCGCTGGACCATCTCTATTTCAGCGGTGAGGAACTGCAGGCAATCGAAGGTATTCTGGAATAAGCGCCTGGAGGTAAAGGGCGTAGCTCAAACCCCATGGTAACTGTTTTGGGGTGTCTGCGCCGCACCCCAAAACTTTCCAGGATTTAAGGAGGCCAGTTCATGTTTACACTCCCCATGCTCGGTGCGCAGCTGTATACTGTGCGCGCTTTTACCCAGACTGTGGATGATATTGCCGCGAGTCTTAAGCGTGTTGCCGCTATCGGCTATCCGGCGATACAGATTTCCGGTTTTGGACTGGTGGCGCCTCAGAAGGTCGCACAGCTGGTAGAAGAGGCTGGATTGACCGTTGCTGCGACGCACATGCCCTGGGAGCGTTTTCTTCACGCTACCGATGAGGTCATCGCCATCCACAAATTGTGGGGATGCTGCCATGCCGCCATTGGCGGGCTACCTGAGGAATACTATACCCTGGAGGGCATTCGGCGTTTTGTTGCGGAACTTGAGTGGGTCGCCACAGCTCTTGCAGCGGAGGGCATTGATTTCTCGTACCACAATCACCGGCACGAGTTTCGGCATTACCCCGTGGATGGCGGTCACAAGCCGTGGTTGGAATTGTTGTTGGAGCAGGCGCCGCCATCGCTGCTCAACATCGAGCTGGATACCTACTGGGTCCAGGCGGGCGGCGGCGACCCCGCGGCATGGATTCGCCGCTGCGCGGGACGCATACCGGTGTTGCATCTCAAGGATATGACCATCGGTCCCGAGGGCGAACAGCGTATGGCGGAGGTTGGTGAGGGCAACCTCAATTGGACTGCCATTCTGCGCGCCGCTCAAGAAAGCGGCGTGAAGTGGACTCTTGTCGAGCAAGATGACTGCTATGGCAAGGACCCTTTCGAGGCCCTGGCGTTGAGCTATTGCAACATCCACGCCCTCTGGCGGCAGCTGCCGGATAAGGGCTGAAGGTCAGGAGTCATAATTATTTCTCTTCAGGAGCGTAGCATGGACCCTATTCGCATCGCCGTTATCGGCATTGGCAATATTGGCACATTGCATCTGGCAAATATTGAGAAGCTGTCTTCTAAATTGCACCTGACCGCCGTCTGCGACATCATCCCCGAAAAGGCGGAACGTGCCGCGGCGCGCTTTGGCTGCGCCGCCTATAGCGAAGCAGACGCCCTGCTCAAGGCTCACGTCTGCGATGCCGTCATCATCTCCACACCCCATTACCTCCACACCACATTCGGTATCGCGGCGTTGGATGCCGGCTACCATGTCCTCGTCGAAAAGCCCATCTCCGTCCACAAGGCGGATGCGGAACGCCTTATCGCCGCTTATGCGTGCGCTCGCACGCGCGGGGAGGCGCCGGTTTTCGCCGCGATGTTCAACCAGCGCACCGATCTCCGCTATCGCAAGGTGCGCCAACTGGTGCAGCAGGGCGAACTCGGCGCGTTGATGCGCGTCAACTGGATCATCACCAACTGGTTCCGCACCGAGGCGTACTATGTCTCGAGCGACTGGCGCGCGACCTGGGCGGGCGAAGGCGGGGGCGTTCTACTCAACCAGTGCGTTCACAACCTCGACCTTCTTCAGTGGATTTGCGGCATGCCCTCCAAGGTCTGGGGCTTTTGCGGCATCGGCAAACATCACGCCATCGAGGTCGAGGACGAGGTAACCGCCTATCTGGAATACCCCAACGGCGCGACCGGGATTTTCATCACCTCTACCGGCGAGGCGCCCGGCACCAACCGCCTGGAGTTGCACGGCGAACGGGGGCGGGTGGTGCTCGAGGATGGACTGGGACCGGGGCGCGACCTCACCTTCACGCGGACCGAGGTCTCCGTGCCGGAGTTCAACCGCACCTCCAATTCCGCCTACGATCAACCGCCCGCCTGGCAGGTCACCTTCCCCATCAGCGGCAGCGGCGGGCAGCACGCTGAGGTGCTCGAGAATTTCGCGGATGCCATCCTGAACGGCGTTCCCTTGATCGCACCGGCGGAGGAAGGGCTGCACTCCGTCGAACTCGCCAACGCCATGCTCTACTCCACCCTCACCGGGGAAGCGGTCACCCTGCCACTGGATGGCGCTGCCTTCGAGCGCGAGCTGCAGCGTCTCATCGCCACGTCGTCCTTCGTCAAAATATCACGCGATGATGTCCATGTGGACATCCAGGCATCGTTCTGATGGTCCTATCGTAGCGTTTATCAGGCGTTTTCGAGGCGCGAAGGACAGAGCTAGGATAGCCGTGGTCTGAGCAGCGAAGCGATTTTTTTCTTTGCGTCTTTGCGCCTTTGCGCGAGCCAATCTGATTTTTTCGAAGGAGCATTCCATGTACCTTACCGGATTTGCCGACGAAGCCGCCTCCGATATCGCGGGGCAGATTCGCGCTACCCAAGCCCTGGGCTGGACCGCAATCGAATCCCGCAATGTGGATGGCGTCAACCTGCACGATCTTTCCGACGAGGCTTTCGACCGCGTTGCCGAAGCCCTGGCTGAGGCGGGGGTCAGCGTCAACTGCTTTGGCTCCGCCATCGCCAACTGGGGTAAATCGGTCCTCGACCCCTTTGAGATTACCCTGGCAGAGGTGAAGCGCGCCATCCCTCGAATGCAGCGCCTGGTAACACCGCTGATTCGGATTATGAGCTATGCTGTCTTTCCCGACCGCGACCCGGATGACCAGCTGGAGGGGGAGCGCTTCCGCCGCATGCGACTCATCCACAGCATGTTCACGGATGCAGGCTTGACGCCCGTTCACGAAAACTGCATGAACTACGGCGGTATGAGCTGGCAGCACACGCTGCGCCTGCTCGATGCCGTGCCGGGATTGCAGCTGGTCTTCGATACCGGCAATCCCGTCTTCACCGATGACCGGAGCAAGCCCAAGCCCTATCCCAAGCAGTCGGCGTGGGAATTCTATACGCACGTCAAAGAGCACATTGCTTACATCCACATCAAGGATGGCGTTTGGGACCCCGTCGTCGAGCAGGTCACCTACACCTATCCCGGCGAAGGTCAGGGTGATGTTCGGCGCATTCTCACCGACCTGCTTGCCTCCGGCTACGATGGCGGCATCTCCATCGAGCCGCATATGACCATGGTGCACCATCACGGCGGGGGCGCGGCGCCCGATGACCAACGCTTTGAGAATTACGTCACCTATGGGCGGCGCCTGGAGCAGTTGCTGGCTGAGATTCGATTTTGATTTACTGAGGCACTTAACTCGAGGTGTTGCAAAGCTGGCATAACGCGCGCATATTGTTGCTGCTATGGTATACTTGTTTCTATGAACATAACAACAATGCCCGAGAAAGACGGGTTACAGAACCTTCTGGCTAACGTTTCACTTGACCAATTGTCCGAACCGCTGCGTGCGGCGGCAACCCGCGCCGGGTGGACGCAGCTGATGCCGGTGCAGGCATCTGCCATTCCCTATTTGCTTGCTGGGCGGGAAATGATGATCCAGGCGCGCACGGGTAGTGGCAAAACTGGCGCGTATCTGCTGCCGATGTTGGAATGCCTTGACCCCACCCAGGACCAGTGTCAGGCGCTTGTGTTGACGCCGACGCGGGAGCTGGCGCACCAGGTGACCGGGGAGGCGGAGTTGCTGTGCGGACCCGCCGGATTCCGCACCGTGGCAGTGTATGGCGGTGTGGGCTATGGACCCCAGAGCGATGTGTTACGCAAGGGCGCGCACATTGTCATCGGCACGCCTGGGCGTGTCCTCGACCACCTGCTCAAACGCACCTTCACATTGAAGCATTTGCGGATGCTTGTTTTTGATGAAGCGGACCGTATGTTATCAATGGGCTTCTATCCCGACATGCGTGAGGTGCAACGCTATTTACCGGAGCACTCGGTGCATACGTGTATGTTTTCGGCAACTTTTCCCCCTTCCGTGCTGCGCACCGCGCGCCAGTTCATCCAGGAACCGGAGTTTTTGTCGTTGAGCAGCGATCATGTCCACGTCACCGAAACTGAGCACGTCTACTATACGCTGCCTGAAATGGAAAAGGATCGCGGGTTGGTGCGGCTCATCGAGGTTGAGAATCCCGCTTCAGCGATCATCTTCTGTAACACCAAGATGCGTGTGCACTACGTGACGGTGGTCTTGCAGCGTTTTGGCTATGATGCCGACGAATTGAGTTCGGATCTCTCACAGAAAGACCGCGAGCGGGTTTTGAAGCGCGTGCGGCAGGGGAAACTGCGTTTCCTGGTGGCAACGGATGTGGCAGCACGGGGGATTGATATCCCCGACCTCTCCCACGTAATTCTCTACGAATTGCCCGAAGATATCGAGAGTTATATCCACCGTGCCGGGCGGACCGGCCGCGCAGGTGCCGCTGGTGTCGCGATTTCGTTGGTTGGGCTGACCGAGGAGATCATGCTCAAGCGCATTATGCAGCATTACAAGATTGATATGGAAGCACGTCAAATGCCCACCGATGATGACGTTGCTGGGATCGTGACCGAACGGTTGATAGCTCTGCTCGAGGCGCGCCTGCGCGCTCGTGATAAGTTGCAGGCTGAGCGCAGCCGGCGCTTTGCGTCCCTTGCGCGTAGCCTGGCTGAAGATGAAGAAGGCCTGGAGATCATTACGATGCTGCTAGACGATGATTATCAGCAAATGCTCCACGCGCCCGTTCCGCAGCCGGCTGACGAGCCGCTGCCGGTTGAATTCACGGCAGCGCCAACGGCAGGTACAAGTGAAAAATCGTCGCACCGTCGCTCGCGCCGCCGCTGAACCCATTGGTTGTCGCGATCCTGACCTAGGTTGAACCCCACATGACGCGTCCCTTCTTTGGGATTTCGTAGCAGGTCGCTGACCGAAATTGCGCTATGCGCCTCACGCACCATCTGAAGCGGGAGCAAGGCATTCGGTCCGGGGTTGACGAAGCAACCATATCGCACAGCGGGCTCT
>JAFGFB010000258.1 GCA_016931315.1 Anaerolineae bacterium | reverse complement strand
TGGTTGAGTTTTGGTTGTGCTAACTTAAGATTACCACGGAGATGAAACTTTTTCCAGCCTTTCTCGATTTGTGGGTAATCACCAAAAAATCAGAAGCTGCTGCCCTCAAAATGCCGAATCTGCCGAATCCGGTATAATAGGTGGTACATCGCCATTACAAGTAGCGGTCGCATAGCGGTCGCGTTTATCTGGTTTGCGGATTGGGCCAGCAGTCGGTGCTCGATGCGAGCCTGCCGTGTAACCGAAAATAAGTCGTTCGGAGGAATCGTGTCGCTGGAACTGTTGATTGCCGGAGCCAAAGCGTTGGCAGTTACGCTAAAACCCGAGCACCTGGAGGCATTTCGCATCTATGGTGAGGAGCTGGCTGCCTGGAACAAGGATTTCAACCTGACCGCCATCACGGATGACGACGGAATTCAAATCCGACATTTTCTGGATTCGCTTTCCTGCGTGTTGGGCATGGAGGATACCGGTGAACGCCTGGGCGGCAAACACATCATTGATGTGGGAACAGGTGCAGGATTTCCAGGTATTCCACTCAAAATCATCCGACCAGGAATGCGCCTAACTTTGCTCGAAGCCACGGAGAAAAAAGTAGGCTATCTCCGGCATGTGGTGAAGCGGTTGGGGTTGGAAGGCGTCGCGGTGATACACGGGCGAGCGGAAGAAGTCGGGCAAATGGCCCAACACCGGGAGCGCTATGACTGGGCTGTGGCAAGGGCGGTAGCCGAGATGCCCATTCTGGCAGAGTACCTGCTGCCTCTAGTCCGGGTAGGTGGGCGGGTGCTGGCGCAAAAAGGCGAAAGCGCTCCTGCTGAAGTGCAACGCGCGGAATGGGCTATCACGCAGCTTGGGGGACAGATGCGCCGGTTGGCGCAGATGGACCTGGTAGGATTAGCGGAGACACGCTATCTGGTCCTGCTGGATAAGGTTGCAGCTACGCCACCACAATATCCACGCCGTCCCGGTATGCCCACCAAACGTCCACTCACCGCAAAAGGGGACCAGGACAAAGGATAAGACACGTGTTGTTGTACAGCAAACACGTGTCAACGGAGGGATAAAGCGGGTGCATTTCACCTTTGGGGCAAAAAGAAGACGATTATCACGCCAACGCCTTTCTTTTGATTGATTTTTGGCGGAGGGGCTTTGCCCCTCCGCCAAAAATCAATTTTATTCTACGCCCCGTAGGGGCGTTTGAGATCGTCGCCTCCATTCTGAAACGCACCCGATAAAGCCATGTTGCTAAGTCCACGCTTTGATTCAGGCGCTGATTGTGTCTTGTATGAAACGACACTTCCCAGCTGTGCCGGTATGGGTTATTCTCATTGATGCAGATGAGATTGCTGACGCAATAGAGGATCAAACGCCCTGAACCTGGGTGACGATACCCTCATTCACTACGAACGTCAGAGCATTCTGGCGGAAACTAACCGGAAAGAGTTCCGCGTCGGTGGTGGCAAGGATCGTCTGCTCAACCCGCCCCAGCAAATCTAGCAAATAGCCCCGCCGCGCACGATCCAGCTCTGCCAATACCTCATCGAGCAAAAGTACAGGCGTATCACCGGTAAGCTGCTGCAGCCAGTGCAGCTCGGCTAGTTGCCAGGCAAGCACCGCACTGCGTTGCTGCCCCCGCGAGCCAAAATCGCCCAAATCTACGCCTTCGGAGAGAAAACAGATATCATCGCGGTGGGGTCCCATGAGCGTGATGCCGCGAGACAGTTCCTTATCCCGCTGCTTGAGCAAAGTCTCCCGATACAGGATTTCCAGGCTTGCGAGATCCGCCTGTTGCTGCGGCACCTGCTCCGCAGCCAACGCCAGGCGATACTGTACCGCTTGTGGTTGCGCGGCAGCAAAGCCCGCGCGATATTGCAATTGGAGCCAGGCCTTTCCACCAGTCAACTCCTGGTGGAAGCGGTCAGCATGCAGGGAGAGCGCAATAATGGCGCGCTGGCGATAATCGGCAAGCAAGACTCCCGTCTGGGCAAGAATGCCCTCCAACGGTTCCAACTGGGCGCGATCCCCCCCGCGCTCACGCAAATGTCGCAGCAGCACATTGCGACGGGTAAGAGCCGATTGGTAGCGCGTCAAAGCCGTGACATACTCGGGGTAGAGCTGGGAGAGCAAGTCATCCAGACGACGCCGGCGACCAGCAGGAGGCCCCCCCAGTAATCCCACATCCTCTGGCAAGAAGATGACGGTGTTCAAATGCCCCGCAAGGTCGGCCCGGCGCACCGGATGATTGTTGACCCGTATGCGTTTTCCCAGCCGCGTGCCGCCATTATTTAGCTGGGCACGCTGGAGCACAATTTCAAGTGTCTCGGTTTGCCGCTTCTTGACCACCTCAGCCTGCACCTGCGCAAAAGGCACGCCCTGCTCAATCGCCCCCCAGTTGAGTAAGTGCTGATCAGTAGGCGTGAGCGGGGAATGTCCCAATGCCAGATAAGCGATGGCTTCCAACAAGCTGGTCTTACCCTGTGCATTGGCGCCGATGAGCAAAATCGGTGCCGCTGGCAGGTCAAGTTCCAACCGCGTGTAGGTGCGGAAATGACGCAAGCTCAGGCTTCGGATGTACATAGCCTCATCATTGTAACACGGATGTGACGAAGTGCGAGTTCAGCAACGACGACTTTGCATTTGTGGCATGCACAGGTAGAATGGCGCCATGCCAACGCCATTTCAACATCTCGTCTATGCCAGAATGATTTTAGAGGACTCGAGGCTGCCCAATGACCTGCGTGAGCAACTTCGGCGCAACGCAGGAGCGTTTCTCCTGGGGAACACTGCTGCCGACGTGCAAACGGTGACCGGCGACCGGCGAGTCACCACGCATTTCTTTACCATTCCACCTTCGGGCAATCCCCGCGGAGAAGTAGCGATGCTGCGCGCCTACCCTGCACTGAGCAATCCAAGTGCACTAGAACCGGAGCACGCGGCATTCATCAGTGGCTATTTAGCGCACCTCGTATGGGATCAGCGGTGGGCATGGGACGTCTACTGCCGTTATTATTGCACTAACCCAGATGACGATTGGCGCATTGCCGCAGTAGAGCATAACGCCTTGCGGGTGCTGCTGGATTGCCATGCTGAGGCGATGCTGCACACCACCCCCTGGATTTTGAACGCTTTGTATGACACGCAACCCGATCACTGGTTGCCCTTTATTGACGACAGCGCACTGCGGACATGGCAAAACTGGATTGTGGAGCAACTGGCGCATCCGGGGAGTTCACAGACCGCGGAGGTTTTCGCCGCGCGAAACGGTGTCCCAGTAACATATTTGGAGTTTGTGACACAACGCTTGCGCACGCAGGCAGAATCCCACACGGCACCTGCGCCTTTTTATGCTGTTGCGCCCTATGAAACGCGTGCCCTGCAGGAAAGTATTGCTGTGCTATGTCGCTTCTGGCGCCGCGAGCCATCGCGCCGCGAGCCATCGCGCTGCGAGCCATCGCGCCACGAGCAGGACCTTGCCTGGTTGGAAGAGCTCACGCTCTCGCCGGCGCAACAGCCCTGAAGAAAGCATTTCACGATGGCTAAAGCGGTCCGTGCCCCCAAAAGCCTGTCGCTGGCAAAGCTACAACCCAGTCAGCTCTACATCAGCGCCGAAAAACTGGCTGCCATAGAAAGCCAGTGGCAACCGCCGTTGCTAGAAACGCTAGACCCAATCCCCATCAAGGAACTTGACGGACGCATTATCTACACTGATGGGCACACACGCGCCTTTGCCGCCTTGCGCCAAGGTTTTACCGAAGTCCCTGTAACATGGGACGAAGATGCCCTGGATTGGGATGCTTACCGTATTTGCGTGACCTGGTGTCAAAACGAAGGAATCACCACGATCATGGATTTGGCAACACGCATTCTACCCCACGAGGATTACGAGGTTTTGTGGCATGAGCGCTGCCGTGCGATGCAGGCAGCCCTTGCAAAGCAACGGCAAGACAGAGAGTAAACCTGGTAACGCTCGGGCGGCGGTGAGATTTCACCGCCGCCCTGGCGCAAAACGCTAGAGAGAGAAGGGGTCGCCCTCGTCCTGAATTTCGTCCAATTCCGAAGGCGCAGGACGTGGCACCGTACGCCACCAACCGACCAGACCAGAGAGCAACAACGCGCTCCCCCAGATTAACTGCGGCAGCTCGCGTGCAGCCACCATCACGATTACTGAAACAAGCAATGCGAAAAAGCCAAGGTCGGAACGCTCGCGGCTCAAAGTGGCATAGTACTCAAATAACGTCGCCACAGTGAGCGCCAACAGCAGTGCTCCAGCAGCCATCAGCAGCCCACTCATAATCCTCAAAAGTGGACGCTGCCGGCTTTGGATGACGTTGCTCTGAGATTCCGCGATCTGGCTAACGAAAGTTTTCGCTTGTGACCAATCCCAGCCCTGACGCTGTGCCACTTCAAAGGTGATCGTGTCTGGTTTCATTCCACCAGCCAGCTGATCCACCACGTAGGCTTCTAGCGCCATCAATTCTTCGGCTGCACCTTCAGAATAGTCTTCCACAGTCACAACTCATGCACGGCGAACTTTGGCTCCAAGTTGCTTCTCAACCACTTTGATGATCCGCAGGCGCAATTTCTCTACATCCTTTTCATCCAAGGCTTTACCTGGAGATTGATAGGTGAGCGCAAAGGCCAGACTCTTCTTGCCCTCACCCACCTGTGGACCCTGATAGATATCGAAGAGCAAAGCGCGGGTGACAAGCGGTGAACCAGCCTGAAGAATGGTGCGCTGCACATCAAGAGCGGGTGTACCCGCGTCCACAATCAAAGCCAGGTCCTCGTGAACGGGCGGGTATGGAGAAATCATTCCCACGTGCTTACCGCCCTCAGCCACACGCGCCGCATCGAGCAGGACTTCCAAATCCCGCTCCAGCGCCACAACCGGTTGTACAGGCAGGTCGAAGGCTTCACACACGAGCGGGTGCAGTTCTCCCAGGTAGCCAATCTCGCGTCCTTCGATTGTCACCCGAGCACAACGCCCAGGATGGAATGAAGAATGCGCGCCCCGTTCCCACTGCACTTTGTCAAGCAACGCCAGGCGCTCCAGGAAGGCTTCAACGATGCCCTTGAGATCGAAATAGTCCAACGCCGAGCGATCTGTCGGCTCGAACCAACGCCCCTGCCGGGGACCAGCCAACAGCAGCGCCAAGCGGCGAGGTTCGGCAACTCCGGTCTCCGCAGTATCTGGGTCGGGCGTGGCGAGGCGATAATGCACCCGCCCCACCTCAAAGAGCGCCACGCGCTCCAGGAAACGCAGATTGTTGCGGGCCGTGCGCAGCATCGCTGGCAGCAACGTGCGCCGCATTTGCGAACGCTCGGGGGAGAGAGAGTTGCGCAGAGTAATCACCTCGCCGGGCAAGGCAAGCGTCATACCAGAAGGCGTTAGACGGACTTCGTCTGCGGGGTCTATGAGCGAATAGCTGATGATTTCGTCCAGCCCTAAACCCACAAGCCAATCACGCACACGCTCCTCTTCCTCCAATGGCACGTTATGACGCAAGGGCGGCAAAGGTTCATCAATCAAGGTGTGCGGGAAACGATCATAGCCATAGATGCGACCGATTTCTTCCACCAAATCCACAGGGTGGCGCACATCGAGGCGATAAGAGGGGACCAACACCTGCCAGGTCCCATCGTCAGCATCACGCACAGCAAACTCCAGCGCGGTGAGAATGCGCCGCTGCTCGTCGGCGGGAACGCTCACGCCCAGGATAGGATCGGCCATGTCAGGACGATAAGAAACGGCAAAGGGCGCGGGCTTACCGGGATAGAGATCACCGGCGATAGGATCCACAAAACCGCCCGCCAGTTCCTGCATGAGCTCCGCTGCACGCGCACCGGCAATCAGAGCGAGTTCGGAATCTACGCGCTTGCCGAAGCGGTTGCCGGCCTCGGAAGAAATCTTAAGCAGCTGGGTTGTTCGACGGATATTCAAGAAGAAGAAATTGGCCGCCTCCAGCAGAATATCCTCGGTGGTAGCTTTTACCTCACTATCCAGGCCTCCCATCACCCCGCCAACGCCAACAGGTCCGCCCCCATCCGTGATCAGGCACATCTCCGCATCGAAGGTGCGCAGCTCGCCATCCAGAGTAGCCATCTGCTCTCCGGGAAGAGCACGGCGCACGATGATGGCGGGCTTAGCCCCGGCAGCACGCGGGCGAATTTGGGCATAATCGAAAGCATGCAAAGGCTGCCCGAGTTCCAACATCACGTAGTTAGTAATATCCACGATGTTATTGATTGGGCGCATCCCGGCGCGTTGCAGGCGCAGCTGCATCCACAACGGTGAGGGACCGATATGAACGCCGCGAATCATCGTAGCCGTATAACGCGGGCAAAGGTCGGAATCAGGGATTTCAAGTTCCACAGCGTCAGGCTGTTCCACCGTGGTCAATCCCAGGCGCGTTACAGCCTCCAAAGGCGTGCGCTTTAGCGGACGCCCGAAAAGTGCCGCCACTTCGCGGGCAATGCCATAGACACACTGCAAATGCCCAAACGGGCCCTTGATTTCGAAGTGCAAGATGTGATCCCCCAGAATCTCGGTCAGCGGCACGCCTACAGGCGTATCATCGGGCAGGTAAATAATATCGCCATGGACGTCTGCCAGACCGAGTTCTTTCTGGGAGCAGACCATCGCGCGGGAAAGCACGCCACGAACTTTGGTCGCTTTGAGCTTGCGTAATACGAAGCCCTCGGCATGCCCATCGTAGAGCATCGCCCCTTCCCAGGCGAAAGCGACCTTGAGGTGTAAATCGCTTTGGCCCTTGAGTGCATAGAGGCTGGGCGCGCCCGTCACAGCGATTTCGTGTTCCGGACCACCGTAATCCACCTCAACGAGGACCAAACGGTCAGCATCGGGATGAGGACCAACTGCGAGCACTTCAGCTGTAGTAATCAGTTGGGGATTCCACGGCAGCTCCGCGCCGGAATAGCCAATCGTCTCAATCGCTTCGACTTCCATGCCGGCAAGGGTCAGCCGATTTGCCAAATCCTGCACCGGAATATCTTTGATATCTACATAATCATTCAACCAGGACAAAGGGACTCTCATAGTTCACCTCTTCTTATTTTGGTGATGGCTCATCAGTAGCACTGTGCGACTAGAACTGCCGCAAGAAGCGCAGGTCATTTCCGTAGTACAAACGGATATCGCTAACATCATATTTCATCATCGAGGGCCGTTCGATGCCCATACCAAAAGCAAAACCGGTCCACTCGGCAGGATCGTAGCCACCATTTTGCAGAACGACCGGGTGAACCATCCCTGCGCCGGCGATTTCCAACCAACCAGTGTATTTGCACACACCACAGCCTTTACCACCACAGAGGATGCACTGCGTATCCACTTCGACGCTTGGCTCGGTGAAGGGGAAATAGGAACTGCGCACACGAATCTTGCGCCCCGCACCATAGAATAATTCGGCAAATTGATGCATCGTACCAATGAGATCGGTCAGCGTGATGCCGCGCCCCACCGCTAACCCCTCCAATTGATAGAACTGGTGCTCGCTGCGCGCTGTAATCTGCTCATAACGGTAGCACTTACCCGGAAGAATCACACGGAGCGGTTCCTGGTTTGCGGAGCGCTCGCGCATCGCGCGAATCTGTCCGGGAGAAGTGTGAGTACGCAACAAGAGGCGCGGCTCACCCGGCGGGGTTTGTACCCAGAAGGTGTCCCACATATCACGGGCAGGGTGATAATCCGGAATATTGAGCAGGTCAAAGTTATAGGCTTCCAGCTCCACATCTGGAGCCTCGAAGACCTCGAAGCCCATCATGGCGAAAATATCGTAGATCTGCCGCAGCGTGCGAGTGGTGAGATGCAAGTGTCCCTGCGTCACCGGACGTCCGGGCAGCGTGATGTCAATCGCGCCAGATTCCAGCGCGTGCAGCATTTCTGCCTGCTTGATAACCTCAGCGCGGGCAACATAGGCATCCTCCAATGCTTGCTTGACTTCATTGACCCGCTGTCCAAATATGGGGCGTTCCTCTTTGGGCAACTGCCCGACAGCACGCGTTTGCAGCGTGACCGCCCCTTTGCGCCCCAAATAAGCGGCATACCAGGTTTCCAATTCAGGCGAAACCATGGCAGATTCTAACGCCGCTTGCGCCTCGTTGTACACCTGTTCCAGAGCATCGAATAAGGTCATTTTGTGCCTCCTTGTACAAAGTCAGGAAATCATCCAAAGAACAAAAAACGCTCCCATCCCATGCCGGGACGAGAGCGCTTGTCTCGCGGTACCACCCTGCTTGGCTGATAGCATCAGCCCGCTTAATCCCACAGTTTGCGGACATCGCCGCTGCGATGGGGCACCCCGATAACGCCGGGCAAGGCGGAGCATCCTACTTGCAATCTACGCCATTCACGTTGGCAAAGGCGTAAGGGTCCATAAAAGTATGACTTCCCGAATCTTGCCGTGTTTTTGCAGTGAAAACGGGAACTTATAGATTTACGCGCCCTAAGTGTGAAAACGCCTGTTACACAACACGAAGGCTGACCGATGTTTCAGATGTCAGCTCCGGGGCGAACTTCGGCAGGCTTAACCCGAAAGAGGCTTGCAGTCTATGACCTCTTATCCCTGGCGGCTTTTCCTGCGTACTTCTCCCCTTCACAGCATTTGGCTTGCGAATATAGTAACATTATCTGCCAAAAGAGGGCTTTGTCAAGGTCCTTGTGATTTTGGGTGCGTTTCAAAATGGGGATGAAAATCTCAGGCGTCCCTACAGGATGCAGAAGAAAACTGATTTTTGTGATGGGGCAAAGCCCCATCACAAAAATCAAACAAATGAAAGGCGTTTGCATGATAGTCGTCTTGCTTTTGCCCCGGAGTTGAAACGCACCCGCGATTTTCCGGCTAAAGTGTAAAGATTGAAGTCCTTGAAGTGTAAGTTGAGCCGCAATTCTGAGCTATATGCCTAAAGCATCGCGGGCTTCTTGCTCCATCATATCAGGCTTCCACATCTCGCGCCCCAGAACCACGTTGACGGTTTTTTCGGTGACCTGGGTCGCCTGTTCGTGAACCTGCTGAGCCATGAATGAAGCCATCGGGCACATGGGAGAGGTAAGGATCATGGTAATGGTGACCGTATCATCAGTCACCTCGATATTGCGAATCAAGCCCAAAGCCACCACGTCTAAGCCAATCTCGAAATCAATGACATCGCGTAGAGCAGCCTGGATTTTCTCAGCTTCACTTTGCATGGCGTAATCTCCTCCTAGGATTGATATATCTCACACGGTGGATTAGTTGGGTACAAGAAAAATGATTGGTCGCATAACACTTCACATCAAGCATAGCAAGTCTGTTTGAGGGGAAAGTGTTTTTAGACGCGGCGCCGCGTCCAAAAACATAAAAAGCTCCTCTTCGTCTGCTTGCACAACCTCTTCCAGTTTTGCCCAAAAATCTGTCCTATGCCCAGGCTGGTTTCTACCCACTTTTATGTCAGCAAACTATAATCCTTGGGCGGCAGCCCCACACACAGGGCAGGCAGGGTGGGGAACTATCTCCACCAAATCGAAGCTCTGGGTCAGCCCCTCCCACAACAGCAGCCGATTTACCAAAGGCTTCCCGATATGCAGCAGGAGCTTGAGCGCCTCTAACGCCTGCAGAGCGCCAATCACGCCCGCAGCCGCTCCCATAATCCCCAATTCGGCGGGGGTAGGATAAGTCCCTGCCGCCGGCGATGTGGGGAAGATACAGCGCCGGCATGCGTACCCTGGCAACACCGTGCTCATCTGCCCCTCGAAGCGCTGCACAGCCCCCCACACCAGCGGTATCGCCGCCTTTACACACAGAGCATTCAGCAAATCTTTGGTCTCCAGGTTATCGCTGGCTTCCACCACCAAATCAAACTGTTCTACCAAAGCCGCGCCGTTATCCACCAAAACCCGTTCCTCATACGGAATCGCGCGCACATCTGGGTTCAATGCGCGCAAGCGATGCACAGCCGCCAAAACTTTGCTGCGCCCCAAATCCTCGGTTTCATACAAAATCTGGCGGTTGAGATTGGATAATGATACCTTATCGCTATCGGCGACCCCCAGTGTCCCCACTCCAGCTGCTGCAAGGTAGAGCAAGATAGGCGCTCCCAGCCCCCCGCAGCCCACCACCAATACACGCGCCTTGCGCAAACGCGCCTGTCCTTCCAGACCAATTTCAGGGATGATGATTTGCCGGCTGTAACGTTCTTCCATATCCGACCTCAATTCCTTAGCTGACACTACGATGTATTCTAGCCATGGATACAAAGAAAGCAAGTTGAGAGAACATAG
>JAFGFB010000257.1 GCA_016931315.1 Anaerolineae bacterium | reverse complement strand
TTCCATCTCAAGCGCACGCAACATCACGCTTGGCCTCAGCCTACTCTTCCCTTTCATCAGGCTGTGGCCGTTATTTGAAAGGTATTGCATTTAGGCTTCGTCCACTAAGAGCCAGACAGAGTAAGGTGTATAGCCGGTATAACCGAGTTTCTCTGCCAGACGACATGAGGTTGCATTTGCCGCATCCCAATGGGGGTCTAAACCATGTTCCAGGCAATGCAAGATAAAGTTTGCTCCCAGGGCAGTAGCCAATCCCAGGCGCCGGTAATCCGGATGCGTGCTGATCTGAATTTCCACACCAGCACGACTCACGGCATAGGTCGAAATGAGCGCCACGATTTCATTCTGAGCCAAAATACAGAATCCAAAACCATGCCTCATGAAATCTTCTGCGGAGCCAAAATGCCGAATGTGGTCTTCGAGAATGGGAACTTCTTGTGTATCAATGATGCGTTGGGCTAGTGACATATTTATAGGGGTGATGCAAAACCCTTCAGGGATGCTCGATGCCTGATCACGCAACCGCTCCACGTCAAAAGTTGCCTTGGGGAAGGTATAACGTTCGATTTCTACCAGATGCTGACCCCAGATTTCCCTGGCTAACGCAAGCCACAGGCTATTGGGGTCAAGAAACAATGCCTTGAAAAAGGGAAGCCGTGAAATCAGGTCCCGGGCTTCGGGGGAATCAGCGTTACCGCCAATATAGAGGACATCGGCAAAAGCGATGTAACCGGCAGGCTGGTCAGTACCATAGACGGTGCGGGCTTCCCCAATCAACCCCTCAAGCACACCATCAAGGATGTAGGTATGCGAGATTCCGGAAAAAAGCGGTGCAAGGGCTGCCCGCTGCAAAGGAGGGACAGCATGTCCCCAACTGCTAAGTGAATGGCTCATTCTGAAGCTCCTGTCGCACCAAGAAATTCCGCCAATGCCTCTTGCCAGGGGCGGAAAATGATGCCGAGCGCAGCCGCGGCAGTGTTAAGCAACGGTGCAAACGCCGGCGGAGTGCTGGCGCGCTGAAATTGCGCCAGTGTGATAGGTTCGACCGGAATATGCCCTCGCCCACTCAGGCACAAAACCTCTCTGGCAAAATCGTAACGCGAGGCTATGCCGGCGTTGACGCCGTGATAAATGCCGTAAGCATGTGTCTGGATAAGAGCCACAATAGCGCGCGCCAAATCGCCCACATAGGTAGGGTTGCCGACCTCATCAGCGACGACCTTCAGGCTACCTCTCTCATCTGCCAGTTGAATGATGCGATGCGGGAAGTTGCGCCCGCCAGGCGCATACAGCCAGGCGGTACGCACGATGTAGAAGCGCGTAAGCAAGTTTTGCACATAGTACTCGCCTGCCAGTTTGGAGCGACCATAAGCGTTGATGGGGTTGCGTATTGCCCACTCATAATAGGGCTCTGTTGCCCGCCCATCGAAAACTTCATTGGTGCTGACATAGAGCAGTTCCGCGCCGAGCGCGGCAGCAACGAGCGCAATATTCTGGGTTCCCATGCCGTTGACGCGGTAGGCGAGCTCGGGATTACGAGCACAGCCATCCACATCCGTCATCGCAGCAGGGTGAAGAATTAGCTCGGGCAAGAATTCGCGGGCAAGCGAGCGCAGCGATTCTCCATCAGTGATATCAACCTCGGGCAAGTCTACACCCAGAATCTCATGTTCCGCCAGCAAAGGTAGCAGCGCCCGCCCCAACTGGCCCTTATGTCCGGTGAGTAAAATACGCATGGCAATCTTACCTCAATCCAAGAGAGATATAGTCCTAAAGTACAGAATCTGATGTTAAAACGGAAACAGCAATGGCAAAACCACTAACATCGTGATCAATGTCAAGCCCTGAAAGGCCACCCCTATTTTAACATAATCCCCAAAACGGTAGCCTCCCGGCGCCATAACCATGGTGGTGCTCATGGTGGCTATGGGTGTGGCAAAAGCCGTGGAAGCGGCTGTGGCTATCGCCATCAGAAAAGCCTGTGGCGCGATACCCAATCTCACCGCCGCCTGATAAGCAATTGGCGCCATGAGCACCGTCGTCGCTGTATTGGAGATGAATTGGCTAAACAACGCCGTCAACAAAAATAACCCGGCAAGTACGGCAATGGGACCGATTTGCCCCAGACTGTCAGCAAGGCCATCAGCAATGAAGGTAACCCCACCGGTTACCTGCAATGCCGTTGCCAGGGGTAACATTCCCGCCAAAAGAATGATACTCTGCCAGCTAATAGTACCATAAGCTTGCTCAACTGTCAGGCTGTTAGTGAGAAGCATTGCCACCGCTGCCAGCATCACCGCCACTACGGCAGGCAGCACATCCAGGCTCATCAACGCTAACATTGCCAGCATGATTCCACCCGCAACAAGGGCACGCCGAGGTGTGCGCTGCGCCTCGAGCATCTCGCGGGGCAGGCCCACTACAATGAAGTTCCGGCGCTCCTCCTGTAACACACGAATGTCGCGCCACGACCCAGCGACCAGGAGCGTATCGCCCATACGTAAGGGCATATTGGCGAGGGTCTCTGTAGCCAAAGGCTCGCCGCCGCGCCGCGCCGAAAGCACGGTTACATGATAACGATCCCGAAAACGCAAGGCTTTCAGGGTTTGTCCCAACAACAAGGAACGCGGCGGCAACAGCAATTCTACCATCCCCATTTCCTGCGCGTTCAACAAATCATCATCCTGTAGATGGGGAAGTAAACCTAAGCGTTCCTCACGGGTCAAGCGCGCGATATCATGTGCTTCACCCTGAAGGTGAAGAATATCATGCGCTTCGATGACCATCTCCGGGTCCGCAGGGTGAGCCGGTTCCGGCGCGCCCTGCATCTCCGGCCAATGTTGGCGCTCCAACACATTAATGTGATAGCGGACGCGCAGGTCAGCATCGGTAAGCGACATCGCTACCAATGGTGAACTGGGACGCACACGCACACGAAACAGGTTGCCGGGCAAACGATAGGTTTGCACCAGCTCATCGAGCGTGACGTTGCCCTCCATGCCAGCAACTTCCATCTCCCCCGAACGGTCACGCGAAGGCAGCCAACGCCTTCCCAGGGTCAGGATAAAGCCAATACTCAATACCAGCGTCAATATGCCCACCGGGGTAAAGGTAAAGAAGCCGAAAGGGGACAAGCCATTCCGCAACAGTTCGTTGCTCACCACCAAATTCGGCGGCGTGCCGATCAATGTCAATAAGCCGCCAACGAGTGAACCGATGGCTAAGGGCAGCAGCAACCGCGAGGGGCTAAGTTTTGCGCGCCAGGCAAGATTGACCGCCACGGGAATCAATACTGCCGTCGCCCCAGCGGAGCTCATCACCGCAGAAAGCAATGCCACTCCTAACATGATGAGCACAATCAGCCGCGCCTCACTGTGCCCGCCAATGCGCGCAAGCAGGTCGCCAATGCCTTGTGCTACACCGGTCTGATAGAGTGCGCCACCCACCACAAATAAGCCAGCAATCATCAACACTACTGGGTCCGCAAAACCAGCCAATGCCTCTTCTGGTGTCAGAATATTGCTCAAAATGAGTGCCAGAATAACCAGTATGGCGACAACATCCATGCGAAGTCGTTCGGTGATGAAAAGCAGGACGGTCACTAAAAGCAGCGCCAACACCAGCCACATATCAAGACCCATATACGGCCTCCTGATCGGGTATACGACAGATTATTGGGAAAAACCAATCAAGGCCATGCAAACAAATGAAGAGGTTATTGTGTGTGTGTTTTGGGCGCGCAGCGCGTCCCCAAAACACACACTTATCAGAGAAAGCCACACAAACGTTCTTAATCCATTTGAAGCGTTCTCCGGCCAACAATCTGTCCTATACTCCTGCTGATCCCTATGATACCCATGGATGGGGTATAATGCAAATTAAGACTCGGTTCCGGCTTGTGTTGGCGACTTTGGCTGGCTTGTTGGTCGGCGGTTACTAGTTTTGCCAAGACAGGCTTCGCTCCCCATC
>JAFGFB010000018.1 GCA_016931315.1 Anaerolineae bacterium | reverse complement strand
CTCAATGTTAGCCTGGACCCGACGATCAGACTGAACCAGTTGCCTGTCTCCAAGCAGCAGATGGTAGAGATTGCCAAAGCTCTATCTTTTGACTCGGAAGTGCTCATTATGGATGAGCCGACGAGCGCACTGACGGAATCGGAAATCGACGAGCTTTTCGGGATTATCCATACACTTCGTAACCGTGGGGTCGCGATTATTTACATTTCTCATCGCCTCGAAGAACTGAAGCACATTATAGATCGCATCTCCATTTTCCGTGATGGGAAATGGATCAGCACCGACAATTACGCTGACATTGGAATGGCTGAAATCGTGAGGCGAATGGTGGGTCGAACGCTTGAGAACAAGTTCCCGCCGAAACAAAACGTCCCAACCACGGAGAAGTTACTCGAAGTTCGCAATATCGTGCGAGCGGGAATCCTTCACGACATCTCCTTCGACCTCCATCGAGGGGAAATCCTCGGCATCTCTGGCCTCATGGGAGCAGGGAGATCCGAACTGGGGAGAGCGGTCTTCGGAGCGGATCCAATTGATTCCGGTGATGTGATCATGAACGGTCAAAAGCTTTCGCTGAGATCTCCCTCCGACGCAATTAAAGCGGGTATCGCCTACCTCTCAGAGAACCGCAAGGAGGAGGGGCTGGCGGTAAAAATGCAGCTCGCAGAAAACATCACAATGGCAAACGTTCAGATGATCTCCCAGCGTTTAGGCGTGCTTTCTCGCAGTTTAGAGATAGAGGTCGCGGAGAAATACGTCAGCGATCTCCACATCAGAACGCCCAGCGTCTCCGCGATTGTGAACAATCTTTCCGGAGGCAATCAGCAAAAGACGGTCATCGCAAAGTGGCTGTTCTGTAATTTGAAGATTCTGATCTTCGACGAGCCAACTCGCGGAATCGACGTTGGTACCAAGTATGCGGTCTATGAGCTGATCGGAGCACTGGCGCAAGAGGGGATAGGAATCATCATGATCTCCTCCGATCTGCCGGAGATACTCGGCTTGACAGATCGCCTACTCGTGCTCCACGAGGGAAGGCTGGCGGCAACGCTCACCACCAGTGAGACAACACCTGACGAGGTGCTTAACTACGCAGCCGGATTAGGAGCATCTATTCAACAGGACACCCGAATGTCCGAGCAAACATTGACCCAAGCGAGGGAGTGACCATGAGCAAGGTAATAGCAGAACAGTTAGAACAAAAATCCCCCGACAAGATCAAGGAGATGTTTAAGTCTTCTCGGAAGAGTCTTGATCGATTTGTCAGCCTCGGCGCGGTTGTCGTGCTGTTTATATTTTTCTCGATAACAGCCAAGAATTTCTTCACGATGAGAAGCGTCCTCACCCTGGCCCTTCAGACAAGCACCATAACCCTGATGGGCATCGGTGTGACCTTCACCATTATCACGGGCGGTATCGATCTCGCTATTGGATCAGTCGTTGCCCTTTCCGGCACAATCGCCGTGATAGCCTCGAGAGCCGGATTACCTATCTGGCTCAGCATGCTCATTGGCTTGCTGGTCGGAGTTACCACGGGCCTCCTCAACGGGCTTATGGTCACTAAATTGAAGCTTCCCCCATTTATTGCAACGCTTGGCATGATGATGGTTGCCCGAGGGGTTGCTCTCACCATCACGAACGCTAACGCATGGCCGGCAGCAGAAGGCTTCGGTGTGCTGGGTAACGGCACCATCTTCGGGACCGGGCCACAATTCCCCGGCATCCCCTATCCGGTGATCATCATGATTGTGGTGGCTATCGTCTTTGGCTTCATCCTCAAGAAAACTCGGATCGGCAGATACACCTACGCTGTGGGCTCAAATGAAGAAGCCGCGCGGCTTTCCGGGATCAAGGTTGCTCAGGTCAAGAACATCAATTACATCTTCTCCGGTTTACTTTCTGGCCTGGTCGGCATCATTCTCGCCTCACGGATGATTACCTCCCAGCCCAACAGCGCAGTGGGTTACGAGTTAAGCGCAATTGCCGCCGCCGTCATTGGTGGCACGAGCCTGATGGGGGGGATGGGCACCGTGGGAGGAACAGTGATCGGCTCCTTTATCATCGGAATACTCACGGTGGGGCTCACCATGCAAGGCGCAAACTACTTCATGCAGCAAATTGTTATCGGGCTTGTCGTCATAGGTGCAGTGGCGGTTGATCAGCTCAAGGGTCGCAATTGAGAAACGCGGCCCTGTATGGTGTGTCTGCATACCAGGCTTGCGCCTGAATGTGCAGATGCTCAGCCTAGTTCATAAGAACTGGAAAGGACAATAGGAGGATTTTTATGAAGAAGACATTTGTAGTTGTTGGTTTGCTGGCGGCTTTGGTAATGTTGCTCTCACTGACCGGATGCCAGCCTGCAGAGCCAGAGACTATCATCGTCACCCAGGTTGTTGAGGTTGAAGGTGAAACCATCATCGAAACTGTAGAAGTTCCGGTCGAGGTTGAAGTCGAGGCTGAAGGCCCGATCGAGATTGCCGTCATCGTCAAGACCGGTAACTCCAGTTTCTGGCAGAATGTGCAAACCGGGGCCATGGATGCCCAGGAAGAGCTTAAAGAACTGACGCCAGGTCTATCGGTCACCTTCCTCGGTGCTCAGTCAGAAAGCAATATCAACGAGCAGATCAACATCGTCGAGAGCGCGATTGACCGTGGTGTCGAGGCGATTGTGCTTGCTCCCTCAGATGTTTCCGCCCTTATCCCGGTGGTGGAAAAAGCAAATGAGGCTGGTATCGCCGTCATTATTATCGACTCGGCCCTCGAGGGTCCGGAGGACAACTATCTGTCATTCCTCGCTACAGACAATGACGCAGCCGGTAGGGCCTGCGCACAAAGAATGATCGAGGAAGTCGTCGCAAAGACCGGCAGTGACGAAGGCAAGATCGCCATCATGTCTTACGTCGCCGGTGTTGGATCCGAGGTTGGTCGCGTGGGCGGATTCACGGAATACATTGAGGAAAACTCGAATCTGGAGATTGTCACCGTACAGTACTCCAACTCCGACATGCCCACCGCGCTTGACCAGACCACGAACGTGCTCACAGCTAACCCTGACCTGGTAGGCATTTTCGGCGCTAACGAGCCGACTGCTATCGGCATGGGCCGTGCGATTGAGCAAGCGGGTCTCGCCGGAGAGATTGTGGCGATTGGATTCGATGGCAACAGCGTTCTGGCAGAAATGGTAACAAACGGTACGCTCCAGGCTATCGCTGTTCAGAGTTCCTACAACATGGGCTACCTGGGTGTCATGACTGCCTATCAAGCCGCCATCGAAGGTGTAGAAGTTGAACACTTTGTGGACACTGGCTTCGTCATCGTAGACGTAAACAATATCGAATCTGACGAAGCAAAGAACGTTCTCTACTAATCTCCAGCCGATTTACTACTGACGACAGGTAATTCTTATGCAGGCGGCCCGTACTCAACAGTGCGGGCCGTCGCGCCATCATGATAGCGGAATCAATTTTGAGCACGCTAATGATTCCTACTTCAAGTATATTCTCAACAATTGGGGGGTGTGGACAATCCCATCAGGGTTCTTACATCTGATCTGGTCATGCCGCCGATCTGGTATAAGCTTTCCATCTCCTGCAAACCGAGCAGCCTATACCGCAGACATGGTCGTGTTCGATGAGGGTCGTATGGCAAAACTTTATCCACTTATGTTTTCACCTGTTTTTAAGGATTATCCCTGGGGTGGGCGGAACCTCGAAAAATTGGGCCGTGACATCCCAGATGGAATCGTTGCCGAAAGCTGGGAGATCGCCGGGCATAACAACGGCGTCACAATTGTCAGTAATGGCGAGTATGCCGGTAAACCACTCACCGCTCTAATTTCGGGGTTGGGGAGTGACCTCGTAGGCTCCAATTATGCGTGGGCGCTCGAGCGCGGCAAGTTCCCTCTCTTAATTAAAATCCTCGATGCCAACCAACCACTGTCTGTTCAAGTACATCCCAATGATACTTACGCGCTTGAAAATGAGGGGAACGAACTCGGTAAAACCGAAATGTGGGTTGTACTCAATGCCAAACCCGGAGCTGAAGTTATCCTCGGTGTGACCAAAGGGACGACCCTGGAGAGCTTCCGGGAAGCAATCGCCGCTGGCCGTTTAGATTCTTATCTGCATCATGTCCCGGTCAAAACAGGGGATCACATCTGTGTTCCGGCAGGGTCTTTACACGCCATTATGGGTGGTTCACTGATCGCGGAGATTCAGCAAAACTCTGATACCACTTACCGGGTCTACGATTGGAACCGCGTAGATGCCGACGGTCAGCCACGCTCGCTGCACGTCGATCAGGCGCTCGATGTAATCAACTTCGCGCAGGTCGAGCCGGAACTATGCCCACCCAAACCACTATCCAAGAATGGCGGAGTCTCTCGCTGGCTGCTGTGCCAGAACGAGTATTTTACAGTTGAGCGTGTAACACTCGAACCGAAGGCTGTATTCGCGGGTATCTGTACCGGAGACAGCCTTGAAATCTGGGGCGTGATCGATGGTTCGGCTATGGTGAATGATCTTCTAGTCAACGCTGTTCAATTTACTTTATTACCCGCAGCGTTGGGTGTATTTACTGTCCGTTCAGAAGATGGCGCGACGCTGCTCCGTGTACATCATCATTGTTGAGCACTTCAACGCAATAGGAGAATTGGATCATGCTCAAGACAGGTATTTTGAACCCCCAGTTACTGTCACTGCTGGCCAGAGTCCGGCATACCAATATGCTGGTGATCGCCGATAGAGGTTTCCCTTACTGGCCCATGATTGAGACCGTTGATCTATCACTGGTAGATGATATACCAACTGTCCTCCAGGTTTTTGAAGCTGTCCGAGATAGCTG
>JAFGFB010000256.1 GCA_016931315.1 Anaerolineae bacterium | reverse complement strand
TCATTACACCAAGATGCCGTGTGGGCTAGCCTGCCGCGGGGCAACTGTGGGGTTGATGGCAGATCGTTTACCTGCTACGAATGCCCTACCCTCCTTCAGTTTGACCTAAATTGAGTTGTTGCCTATAATAGAAGTGACCCTGATGTGTCAGCATTGACAAGGAGGAATTGCGTGGAAGGGCGAATCCTGATCATCGAAGATAATCCTGCGAATAGCCAGGGGCTGAAAGACCGCTTTGAGGAAGAGGGATTGCAGGTAGACATCGCGTTGACTGCCGCGGCTGGCATTGCCACTGCGACAAGGCTACTGCCGCAGGCCATTATCATCAGCACCACCTTGCCCGATATGCCTGGAACGGCTGTGGCCCAACGTTTGCGCCAGATTGCCCGCACACACCACATCTTCCAGATGCTGCTTGCCGATAAAGAAAGTCATGTGGAACGCCTGGTGGGATTGGAACAGGGAGCCGATGATTTCGTCACGATTCCTTTTGATCCCCTCGAGGTGACATTGCGAGTGCGGAATGCACTGCGACGAGCCGGCGCAAGCAACATGCTCGATCCCATTACCGGTCTGCCGACAGGGCGTGTCATCCAGAATCAATTGCGCAAACTCCTCAGCGATCCCCAAGGCGCCTGGACGCTGATGCGGGCAAAAGTCAACGGCCTGGACGCCTTCAGAGATAGCTATGGCTTTCAGGCGGGCAGTGATTTTCTCCGCAGCGTTACCCTAATCTTGGCTGAAGCGCTAAGCCTGGATGACGTGCTGGATGATTTCCTGGGCTACAATGGCAACGATGATTTCATCATCGTGACAGAACAGCGCCGTGCGGATAGCCTGGTGCAAGAAGTGCAGACGCGCTTTGAGCTGGTGCTGCGCACGCATTATAGTTTCATGGACCTGGCGCAGGGTTATCTGCTGATTGATGGTGAACAGGCGCAGATGGCTACACTGCGCATTAGCCGTGTAGATGCTGCTTCAGGCCCTTTCTACGATATTCGCGCTTTAAGTGAAGCACTGGTGTGAGCCTCGGGCAACATTGGGTCAGGCTCAAGCGAACTTTGGAAGTGAGGTTCTTCTGACGGGTGCGGCCAATGCGTTGAGGTTGTCTTAATGACTCCATTAGTGGCCTTTACGGCGGCTTGGGCTTTAGGGATTGTTTTCGCTCAAGCCGCCTTTTTGCATCCTATCTGGCTCTTGTTGGCTCTGCCGGCGGCGTTGGTGCTGCATTTCGGCACGGCAGGCAACCGGCGTGCGATATTAGCTGTGTGGGCGCTGGCGGGGCTGGCTTTGGGCGCCGGGCGCTATCTACTGGCGCAACCCACCTTCGATGCCGGGCACGTCTCCACCTACAACGGCGCGACGGCGGTCACACTCACCGGCATCGTGACCGGCGAACCGGACGCCCGCGCGACCTACATCCATTTGCCAGTAACAGCCGAGAACTTGCGCCTTTCCAATGGCGCGGAGATTGCAGTTCGCGGGCAGGTACTGGTAAGAGCATCCCCTTTCACCCCTGCTTGTTACGGTGACCGTATTGCCGTAACCGGTGCATTGGAAACCCCGCCGGCATTTGAGGAATTCTCTTACCGGGATTATCTGGCGCGCCGGGGCATTTACACCCTGGTGCGCGAGGGCAGAGTAGAAATCCTCGCCTCACATCAGGCAGGGCGGGTGCGCGAAATCTTATATCGCTTCAAAGCACATGCGTTGGCAACAGTCCTTCGCCTGCTGCCTGAGCCGCAGGCCTCACTGCTGGCAGGGATCCTTCTGGGTGTGGAATCCGGCATTTCTGAGGAACTGAACGCCGCTTTCTCGGCTACAGGCGCCAGTCACATCGTGGCGATTTCGGGTTTCAACCTCACCCTGGTCGCTGGCGTACTGGCAACGGTGGCGCGACGATTCCTGGGAAGGAAGGGTCAACTGCCGGTCGTCCTTGGGGGCGTGTGGCTCTACACGATTTTGGTCGGCGCTTCTGCCGCGGTCGTGCGGGCCGCTGTGATGGGCAGTCTGGTGATTATTGCGCGGCGTGATGAGCGCCCTATCCACGGGCCGACCTCGCTGGCTCTAGCGGCGCTGGTGATGTCGGCGGCTAATCCCTTGATTCTGTGGGATGTCGGTTTTCAACTCGGTCTGGCGGCGACGGCAGGGTTGATTTTCTTCACCGAACCCCTGACCGAGCTTTTCCAGCGTATGCTCCTGCGTTTGATGTCTTCTCAGCGTGCGGAAATCTTCATGGGCTGGCTGAGTGAGGCTCTGATTGTGACACTCGCCGCACAACTGACCACGCTACCCATCATCGTAGCGACCTTTCAACGACTCTCCCTGGTGACCTTACTGACAAATCTACTCATCTTGCCGGCGCAGCCTTTTGTTATGGTTTGTGGGGGAGCGGCGTTATTGATAGGATTATTCATACTTCCGGTGGGGCAGATTATCGCCTGGTTTGCCTGGGTTTTTCTCACGTACACCATCACTATGGTAAACCTCACTGCGGGTATTCCGCTGGCTTCGATCCCTGTCGGTCAGATTGGCTTGCCGTTGGTATGGGCTTATTATCTTGCACTTGCTATTGGAACATGGCTCTATTCTCAATCGCCCGCACAGCGTCGTGAGCATTGGGAACTGCTGTTGCATCTCGGAACCTGGCAACGGGTGGGGGCCTTGACGGCGCTTGTCTTGGGGGGCGTCTTCCTCTACATGCGCCCGGATGGGCGACTGCATGTGACTTTTCTGGATGTTGGACAGGGCGACGCGGTGCTGATTCAGACGCCCGCAGGACGACAGGTGCTCATTGATGGCGGTCCCGAGGCCTCACGGATGCTATCGCAATTGGGCGAACAACTGCCATTCTGGGATCGCGAGCTTGACGCGGTGATTCTGACCTCACCGGATGCTGCGCGGCTCACCGGCTTAATTGCAGTATTGGAGCGCTACAAAGTGCAACGCGTCGCAACTGGCGCTGAGATTGGACGCGGTGATATCTATGAGCGCTGGTTGGAAATCCTCGCCGCCAGAGACCCTGGCTCTGTGAGCGTCTTGATGGCTGGGGATGTGTGGGAACTGGATGACGCAGGGCAATTGCAAGTGCTGTGGCCCCTCTCAGAGGTTGAAGCCGGTCCCCTGGTGTTGCGCCTGGATTATGGCGAGGCGAGTTTTCTCTTGGCCGGGGATGCCACGACGGTGGTTGAAGAGCACCTGGCGCAATCGTCTCCAACCGCGTTGCAGGCTGAAGTGCTGCAAGTGGCGCGCAATGGCGCCGCCACATCCTCGACGCCGGCCTTTCTGGAGGCAGTTGCGCCCTCTGTTGCCGTGATCAGTGTTAGCGCTGACAACTATTCCGGCAACCCGGCGCCGCAGCTCTTGGCTCGCCTTCTGGATACGGTGGTATATCGCACCGATCGCTGCGGAACGATCGAGGTGCTTTACGATGGCCATGAGCTCAAGGTCGAATCGGGTTGCCCGAGCCGTTAGCGCTTGGACAATGACGCTTTCGGCAATTCAGTGTTTTTGCGAGGGGGTATGATGAACCCGACGTTTCGCAAAATATGGGCGTCCGTGGAAGTATGTGTGGCCACCTTTGGGGTCGTTCCTCTGTTGACCCTGGGTGTGTACCGGCTTTTCCCACATTTTGAGACATGGCAGACAGCGGCACTGGGTTTTCCATTTGCTGTTTTCGTCTATGTCGTGATGGTAGCTGTACCTTTGCTGATCATTTTGCTGAGACGTGAAAATTTCGCCGCGTATGGGCTGATCTTCAAGCCTACCAAATACCACCTGGATATTGCCGCGACTTGCTTCGTCCCTGTGGCATTGGCTAATTTGCCCTTTGGTATGGGTGTGGATCATACGCGGTGGGGCGGCGCCTTGATTCTGGCGGTCGTGCAGCTAGCGCTGCTCTTCGTTGTGGCGCGTGTCTTGCGTGTCAAACCCTCGGCAGCGAGCGCCGGATTTTTGGGAGTGGCGCTCCTGCCGCAATTGGCTGCGGACAGTGTGGCAGGAAAAGCGTTGGTGACGTTTCTTACCTACGCACTCTTCGTAGGTTTTGGAGAGGAAATCCTTTACCGGGGCTATGTGCATTCACGGCTCAACGCTGCCTTTGGTACTCCGTTTACTTTTCACGATGTGGCTTACGGGTGGGGAACTCTTATTACCGCATTGATATTTGGCTTGACGCACGTTGGCATTCTACGTTGGATGCTGGGCCTATCCGGGGCGATGACGTGGGCCTGGGGTTTTTGGACGTTTTTCGGCGGGCTGGTTTTTGCCTATGTGCGGGAAAAGAGCGGCAGCATTCTGGCGCCGGCATTGCTGCACGGCTTGCCGCAAGCCATCGCCGTAGTAGTACTGCTGTTCTTCTGAGCGAGTAACGACTTGCTTGCCGTTATCCCTCTTCTGAACGTGCTCCTATCGGTATAGATGCCCGGCATGCTCTGGCTCGCCACAGGGCTGAGCGGTTGAAATTTTACTTCAGGAGGGTATTTTCGGCGCCGCGTGTTGCGCGGCGCCGAAAACGCTCTATATATACAGGTCGCGGCGTTGGTACAGTTGGTAGGCTGCAATCACACAGACAACGATGATGCCGGCTGAGAGTAGCAGGTACGAGCCTTCTAGTTTCCCATTGCGGAAAAGCTCGCTCGCGTCGAAATACTTGAACGGCGAAAGGTATTTGATGAAATTCAATCTCTCATCCAGTGTGGAGGCAACGGACAGAAAGTAAGTCCCCAGGATGATGCCAACGGCAACCGAACCAGAGATCTTGTAGCGTTTCATGCTGCAACCCAGCAACAAGCCAATCGCCAGGAAGATGAACTCTATAACCAGCATTGCCTGCATTTCCAACGCCAGGAACTTGTAGAATGCCGGGTCCGGGCTGTAGGAACGTACCGCTACCCATGATACAGCCCATGTGATGAGCACTAGGGCAATGCAGTTGACCAGAGCGGCGAGGGCTTTGGCAGTGACAATCTGACTTCGCGAGACTGGCAACACCAGCGAAAACTCTACCGTTTTGTCCCGTTCTTCTTTGGAAATGATGTCGCTGCCCCACATCGCCGCAGCGATGGCGCCCATCAAGCCGAAGTAGATGAACATCACGCCGTAGAAACCACTCAAGGTGGTGAGATTAAAGGCACGCATGCTTAGGGCATCCAGTAACGCAGGCGGCATGGAATCCAGTAGCTTCAGCGTTTCGGGGTTTTCAGCGAAGGCGGCGAATTTTGCCACAGCAATCACAATGAGCACCGCAATAATCGCGCCCCAGATGAGCAACGATTTGAAATTCGCTTTCAGCTCGCGTAAAAAGATAGCCATCAGTGAGCCTCCTTACGATACCGCCGGAATGTCGCGGCGCAGGTACAACCAGACACTTACCGCCAGGGAAATCACCGCGATACCCACGTTGAGCCATACAAGCGGCATATCATACGCCTGGTTGGCTACTATGGCAGCTGCATCAAAGTGTTTGAAGGGCGTCAACAGCTCCAGCTTCACATCACCCAATACGCCGCTAAACGCACTTAAGACATAGGCGCCGAAGCCCAGGCCAAGTCCGTATGGCGTGACACTGCGCACGCGTTTGACCAACAACGAGATCAGCAATCCCACGCAGAGGAAGAAGAATTGGAAGATGAGGACGCTCAGCAACAACAACAGCAGCGTTCGCGGCTCATAGTCGCGGTTGTCTCGAAAGAATGTGATGGCGGTGAAACTGCTGATCCAAATGACCAGATCCGTGATGGCAAGGCTGCTCAATGCAGCCAGTAGTTTGCTGCTGAGCACCGCCATTCGGCTCACGGGCTTGCTCAATAGAAAATCGGCGGTCAGTTCTGCCTCTTCGATGGAGACCAATCCACAGCCGTAATTACTGGCTTGAATGGCCAGACACAGCTGAACGAACAGGAAAATGAAACTGAAATATCCCAGCACGGTGGCCAGATTCATCTTGTCCAGGTTGAAAGCCGCCCGCATTTCTGCCGGGAAATTCGCTAACATCTCATTCATCAGCTCCGCCTCAGCCGCAAATGCCGGGAACAGTGAGAAGAAGAGGAGAATGAGAAGCGCCAGAGAAGCTGACCAGATAGCCACCGACTTAAGTCGGGCGCGAAACTCGTGGCGATAGATATTTGCGTTCATTGTCGGCGCCTATTCATAGTAATGCATGAAGATTTCTTCCAGCGTCGGCTCCTCAATGACCACATCGGCCACCTGGATGGTGCTGAGACGCTGCAGCACGACGTTGATATCGCCCTTGAAGAAGAAGTGCACCGTACCGTCGTCCACCTGGACGTTTGTCACTCCGGGTAGCTCAAAGGCGGCGGCGTTCAGCCCGGTTGCGGTTACATGTACTTTTTTGTAGTTGTTTTGCTGAAGGCTACGGATATCGGAAATCTCCACAATCTTGCCCTCGCGGATAATACCTACGCGGTTGCACAGGCGCTGCACCTCGCCCAGAATGTGCGACGAGAAGAACACGGTCACGCCGCGCGCGTTCTCCTCGCGGATGAGATCGAAGAACTTGCGCTGCATTAACGGATCAAGCCCGGCGGTAGGCTCATCCAGAAACAGCAGCGTGGGGCTATGCAACAAGCCCTGGACGATACCGACTTTCTTCTTGTTGCCATACGAGAGGTCGTTGATACGTCGGTTGAGGTCCAACTCCATCGCATCCGACAGTTTGCGCATCCGCTGCGTATGATTGCCGGGGTAGAAACTCGCGGAGTACTTGAGCAGGTCAATAACCTTCATCCCTTCGTAGTAGTAGACTTCGGAAGGCAGATAGCCGATATTGCGGCGAATTTCAGTACCGTGCGTGGCCACCGCCTTGCCGAAAACTGTCGCTGCGCCGCTGGTGGGATGAATGAGCGAGAGTAGCAGGCGGATGGTGGTGGACTTCCCGGCGCCATTCGGACCGATGAAGCCAAAAATCTCGCCCTCCTCTACAACAAAGGAAACATCCACAATGCCGCGCGCCTTGCCATAGTACTTGGTCAGATGGGTGACTTCAATGATACTCATAGAATCCTACTCCTTCATACCTGCGATAATGCCGTTGCGGGGCTTGCCAGGCGAACGTAGCGCAACGCCGTCGGGGGCTCTGAACGGATTGGGCAAATACGCATTGTACAACTAGGGACCGCTTAGTCAATTCCATCGCTACAGCAATTCCAAATATGACCCCGGATATAGACGGTCAGACTGATCGAAGCGGTCGGGGGACGAAAAACGGTACGCTGAAGGCAACG
>JAFGFB010000255.1 GCA_016931315.1 Anaerolineae bacterium | reverse complement strand
GTCACCCGCGCCAACACGGATGCCGTGCCGGCGGATTACATCCGCAAACAGACTTTGGTCAATGCCGAGCGCTACATTACGCCGGATCTCAAAGAATATGAGAGCCTGGTGCTCAATGCTGAGGAGCGCATCAACGAGTTGGAGGCGCGGCTGTTCCGGGAGCTCTGTGCGCAAGTGGCGGCGCGGTCCGGCGCGCTGTTGGCGCTCGCGACGGCGCTGGCGCGATTGGATGTTGCTGCGGCATTGGCGGAAGTCGCGGTGCGCTATCATTATGTTCGCCCCACTTTTGCGCCGGAGCCGGTTCTGGAAATTACGGCAGGGCGACACCCCGTCGTGGAGCGCACCCTGAGCGAACCCTTCGCACCCAACGACCTGCGGATGGACGATGCAAGCCGTATACACATCATTACCGGACCCAATATGGCCGGCAAATCGGTTTTCCTTAGACAGAATGCGCACATCATCTTGATGGCGCAGATTGGCAGCTATGTCCCCGCGGATGCGGCGCACATCGGCATCGTTGACCGCATCTTCACCCGTATCGGCGCCTCTGATGAGCTGGCGGCGGGTCAATCCACCTTCATGGTGGAGATGGTGGAGACGGCGGGGATTCTCAATCACGCCACACCGCAGAGCTTGCTGGTTTTGGATGAGGTCGGGCGGGGCACGAGCACCTACGATGGCATGGCAATCGCGTGGGCTGTGGTAGAATACCTGCACAATCACCCGGAACGCCGCGCGCGCACCTTGTTTGCCACACACTATCATGAGCTCATTGAGATGGAAGAGCATCTGCCGCACATTCGCAATTTCAATCTGGCAGTGATGGAAGAGGGCAAGGATGTCGTTTTCCTGCACCGGGTTATTCCCGGTGGGGCGGACCGTTCCTATGGCATTCACGTGGCGCGCCTGGCGGGTGTGCCGGCGCCAGTGGTGCATCGCGCCGAGACCCTACTGGAGCAGCTGGAGAGCGGCGAATTCCGTCCCGGCGCAGAGGAGCCCGAGCCGTTTCAACCGTTGCTCATCGCCAAAGAGCATCCTGTGGTGGAAGCGTTGCGTGCGTTGGATGTGAACAGCCTCACCCCACTCGATGCGCTGACGAAACTCTATGAATGGCAGAAGCTGGTGATGGGTGAGCATAAAGCCCGCAAGCAACGCCATTAGGTCATTCCGGCCCAGATTTACCGGGACCTCTTAGGGGCTCCGGTGGCACTTCAGGTTAAAACCATTTTTGGGGGAAGGAGACTATGCGTCAGAGAACCATCCATATCACAGAATTTGACCGGCAGCGTTTATCCGAGCTGTTGGATGAACTGCACCGCACCGGTTACACCAATCGTGAGGCGTTGCAGGATTTGGAAGGCGAACTCAGCCGTGCTGTGGTCGTGGCGCCGCAGGATATTCCTCCGGATGTCATCACGATGAACTCGCAGGCGCGACTGTATGATTTGGAGGTTGAGGAGGAGCTGATTTTTACCCTCGTTTTCCCTGAGGATGCCGACCTTGCGGAGAACAAGGTCTCTGTGCTTGCGCCCGTTGGCATGGCGATGTTAGGTTATCGTGTCGGCGATGTCTTCGAGTGGCAGGTTCCGGGGGGCATCAGCCGCCTCAAGGTGTTGGAGATTCTCTATCAGCCGGAAGCTGCCGGCGATTATCACCTCTAGGAAGGAGATTCATGAAACTCTCGAAACTTCTCAAAGTGTTGGTTGGAGTGCTGACGGCATGGGTCGTTATCGGCCCGCTTTTGTTGGGCGGCTTGTGGCTCTTTATGTTCCCGCTCATGATGCTTTCCAGTCAAAACTACGGTGAGCCGGGGCCTTTCTTTTTCATGTTCTTCGGCATCTTCATGTTCACCGTCATGCTCACTGCGTTCATGCGTTGGGGAGTGAGCATCTTCTACCTGACGCACGTCATCCTCAACCGTGAGGGCAACGATGCGGCGCGCGTGCTTTTGGGCGTTGGGACTTTCTTCCTGCCGGTGATTGCCATGCCCTTCTACTTCTTCCTTTACATTTGGCCCGAACAACCGCCTGCCTGGGCTTTGCGCAAGGCTCAGTCGGAAGCCCCGCTGGAGGCTCCATCAGAGACCGCGGCATGACTTCGACAGCCTTGCTGCATGATGCCACACTGCGCCTGGCGGCGGTGGCGCCCGAGGATGTCCCCCTCATCACTCGCTGGTACGAGGATGGGGACTTCATGCGCCGTTTCGACGCCTCGCCGGCGGTGCCCAAAACCGTCGCCGAGATGACCAAGTATATCGAGGAGCAACAGCAATCCTCCACGGCTTTTCCTTTCGCTGTGCGTTTGCTCGAAAGTGAAGCCCTCATCGGCTACCTGGAAGTGGATGGCATCCTCTGGAATCACGGCACGGGCTGGATCAGTCTGGGTATTGGCGAGGCGGCGCACCGTGGGCGTGGCTATGGGCACGCCGCGATGACCCTGGGCTTGAATTTCGCTTTTGGCGAGCTGAATCTTCGCCGTCTCCAGCTCACCGTCTTCTCTTATAATGCCCCTGCCATCGCGCTCTACGAGCGGTTGGGCTTTCGCCGTGAGGGCGTCTTCCGCGAATTCCTGCACCGCGATGGCGAGCTTCATGATATGCTGCTCTACGGCCTTCTGCGTCGCGAATGGCGTATATCTTGACCCTGAGGAGTCTTTCTGATGCAAAAATCATCTAAACCCAATCCTATCGTCATGACCGTGGCAAGCCTGGGAGCGGCGCTTTTGCTGGTGCTTCTGGTGCTGCTTCTCACCGGCGTTCCCGATGCGACCCGGGGTCTGATTCGCGCAGCGGGGTTGCTGGCATATCTGTGCGTGTTCATGGCAAGCCTCTCTTCGATGTTCATGCGAGAAATCGTCAAGCGTGTTGGGCAGCCCTTTATGAAGGTGCATCATACCTGGGTCATTACCGGGCTGGTCGGGATGATTGTTCACACGACGCTGATGGCATGGAGCGCAGGCTCTCTATCCGTTTACCTGCCGCGTTTCGATTCGTTTGAGGTTTTCCTCACCAATGGCGGGCGCCCGGCGCTGCTGCTCTTTGCCCTGACTGCCCTGACCGCAGTGTTCCGTGCCGCTATCGGCAAAAATTGGAAGGTGCTGCACGGGTTGAATTACCTGGCTTTCCTTCTGGCGACTGCGCATGCGTGGCTTATTGGCTCCAGTTTTGAGAGCTGGGTACTGAAAGTGCTGGGCGCCCTTATGGCGGTGGCGTTGGTCGCTGTCTTTATCCTCAAACGCGCGCGCAAACCCAAATCTAAACAGGTGAAAAGGTAGGCGGCATGCCCCTGAACTGGATGGACGTGACCGCGCTTCCCTTCAATGCGCTGTTGCTGTTGGAGCGAGTGCAGCTGTGTTGGCTTCCCGGTTGGGGCCTCCCCCAGAAGCCTTGGGCGCTGGCGCTCCAGGCTCATCCTGGTGTTGCGTGGGTTCTGGGACATAAATGCCCGGAAATCGCTCCCTGGGTGGATGAATTGCTCGCTCTCGAACTGCCGCCGGAAGCCGCGGCGCGTTTGCGAGAAGCAGAAGTGTTGATCCTGCAAGCGCTTGAGGATTTGCTGGTCTACGCTGTGGACCCCGCGCGCTACGATGCACAGCCCTTCATGCGTTGGGATGACCGCGAGCTCACGGATTTGGTGGATTTCTCCGGCAAGACGACGCTCGATATCGGTGCGGGCACGGGGAAGTTGGCCCTCATCGCTGCGGGCGCGGGTGCCGCGGCGGTCTTTGCGGTTGAACCGGTCGAAAACCTGCGTCACTATATGCGGGCGCGGGCGCGCGAGCGGGGGCTGACCAACTTCTATGCTGTGGACGGTTTGATCACCGATATTCCCTTCCCGGAGGGATTTGCCGATGTGGTGCTGGGTGGGCATGTTTTCGGGGATTTCCCCGAAGCGGAGCTGGCGGAGTTGGAGCGGGTCACTAAATCTGGCGGTACGATCATCCTCTGCCCTGCAAGCACGCTTTCTGAATCTGAACGGCACGAATTTCTCGTCGCGCATGGCTTTGCCTGGGCTGTCTTCGAGGAACCCTTATCGGAGCCGGTGCGCAAATATTGGAAAACTTATGAGCCATAATCGCAATCTTTTACCTGAGGCTGAACCAGAAGAAGCCGCTCTCGACCGGGCGCTGCGCCCCCAACGTTTGGATGATCTCATTGGGCAGGAGCGCGTCCGCGAGAACCTTCGTATCCTCATCGAGGCGGCGAAGGGGCGCAATGAGGCGCTCGAACACACGCTTTTCTATGGGCCGCCGGGCTTGGGCAAGACCACCCTGGCGCACATCTGCGCCAACGAGATGGGCGCGCCCATCCGCATCACCGCCGGACCCGCCATCGAGCGCGCAGGCGACCTTGCCGCCATTTTGAGCAACCTGCACGAGAAAGAAGTGCTCTTCATTGATGAGATTCACCGCCTGGGCAAGGTGGTGGAGGAAATTCTCTATCCGGCAATGGAGGATTTTGCCCTTGACCTGGTCATTGGGCAGGGACCTGGGGCGCGCACCGTGCGCTTGAGCCTGCCGCATTTCACCATCATTGGCGCCACGACGCGTCTGGCGCTGCTCTCCGCCCCCTTGCGAACGCGTTTCGGCGCGGTCTACCGGCTGGATTTCTATGAGCAGGCGGCATTGGCCGATATTGTGGAGCGTGCCGCGCGCTCTCTCAAAGTACAGATGGCGCCTGAAGGACGCGATGAGATTGCGCGCCGTGGGCGCGGGACGCCGCGTGTGGCGTTACGTCTGCTCCGCCGCGTGCGGGATTATGCCCAGGTGCGTGGGGATGGCATCATCACTGCCAGCATCGCCGCCGAGGCGCTTTCCCTTCTGGAAATTGACGCTATGGGGTTGGATGACCTCGACCGGCGCGTGTTGCGCGCCATCATCGAGAAATTCGAAGGGGGACCGGTTGGGTTGGAGACGATTGCTGCCTCCATTGGCGAGGCATCCGACACCATCATGGATGTCGTGGAGCCTTATCTATTGCAGCTGGGCTTCATTGATCGTACCCCCCGTGGGCGCGCCGCCACGCGGCTTGCGTACGAACACCTGAGCCTCCCCTATACGCGCACGGAACAGGGGACGTTGTTTTAGATCGCTTTCTATCTCTTCGTCCCGTAGGGACGTCTGAGAGTAGGCAGGCGTTTATGAGTTTTCATATTTTACTTCGGTATATCTTCGCTCTCCTACTCACCCTACACAACCCGTCACCCTGAGCGAAGCGGAATGAAGCGAAGCAGCCTGTCCCGAGCGCAGTCGAGGGAGAGTCGAAGGGTTTATCAACTCCGTCCAGCAACTTGTCCTGAGCGAAGCCGAAGGAACCTATTGCAGGCGGTAGGGGCGCGTCGCGACGCGCCCCGCGTCCCATAGGGACGCCTGAAAGTAGGCAGGCACTTCAGTGCCTGCAATAACGCAGGAAACCAGGGGCGTCCCGTAGGGACGCTTGAATCGCACCTGCCCTGCGGATGAAAAACACATTCCGGAAAGCCAATTTGACTACAAAACTCAGCGAGATGTCGCATCGTGCTATGATCTTCGGATAGCTTTTTACAGGGAGGGCTTGAATGACCAACGAGGCTTTATTTTACGAACGCGCCACCACCTGGCTTATGCGGGTGCTGGAACAAAGCCCTGTCGCCGCGACCGAATTGGGCGCTCACTCCTGGGATGACCGCCTGGGGGATTTCCGTCCCGAG
>JAFGFB010000017.1 GCA_016931315.1 Anaerolineae bacterium | reverse complement strand
TGATTTTTGCGGGCTACGCCCGCAAAAATCACGCTTGCGGAGAGAGGCGCAGAGGGTTTTTTGAGTGATCTAGCCGATTTTGCCACTATGGTTTTTTTGGGAGTTGTTTGGGTGGTGGGTAAAGCCCCGCCACCCAAACTTTTTTCTGGATTCTAAGCCTCACCGCGGACTTCGGCATCGAGGCGGCGAAAGAATTCGGCCATGTAGGCGTGCCGCTCTTCGGCGATGGCTTTGCCGGTGCGGGTGTATAGCCGGTCTTTGAGCCGGGAAAGCTTCACCAGGAATTCGTGCACGGGGGTATGCTGGTCGGGGTCGTCGCCTTCGGCTTGCCAGCGAGCGACATCCACTGCCTCGGTGGGCGCCCACAGGCGCTGTTGATGAGCGCCGCCATAGGCATAGGCGCGCGCCACACCGATAGCGCCGATGGCATCCAGTTTATCCGCATCAAAGAGGACCTGCGCCTCCAGCGTTTGGGGGTCGGGGAGGTTGCGGAAACGGTGCGCCGCAATCGCATGGACGACCGCCTCCACCCAGGCGGGGTTCGCCTCTCCCTGTAGGAACGCCCGAGCGCGTTGGGCTGCCTCAGCGGCGTGGTCGCGGCGCTGCGCTTCGGCTTCAGCGCGCCCCCAATCATGGAGCAGCGCCGCCGCGCGTACGATGCTCAGGTCGGCGCTTTCCGCGAGCGCGATGCGCTCCGCCAGGTTGAGGACGCGGAGGATGTGGTCGAAATCGTGAACGCTATCGGCGGCGGTGTAGAGGGTGCGCGCCTGTTCTATAGATATGTTCATGCCGAGAACCTCGTTTACCTCACAGTGGAGATGGGGCTATAATTGTTCAGCGTTTCCCCGCTTGCCACAACAAGAGCGGCTAAAGCCGCGATTTTAGAGAGTGTTTTTGGCTGCCGCGCTACGCGCGGCAGCCAAAAACACTCTTTCTAGCGGGCTTCAGCCCGAAATTAACGCTTCGCGATGGAAGTCTGAACAATTACATGGGGTTAATATTTTGCGCGCGACGTAGAGCGTCGCGCGCAAAATATCAGTTCTGACTTAAGGAATCAGGGCAGGAAAATCAGCGGGTTGGTGGGATAGCCCTGATAACGAATCTCGAAGTGCAGGTGGGGACCCGTGGAGTTGCCGGTGCTGCCCATGGCGCCGATGGTCTCGCCAGCGCCCACCACCTGCCCCTCGGTCACAAAGATGTTGCTGAGGTGCGCGTAGTAGGTCTGATAGCCATTGCCATGGTCCACCACGACGAGGTAACCATAGCCCACGTCGGTCCAACCGGAGAAACTGACATAGCCACCATCCGAAGCCACAATCGCGACGCCCACGGCGTTGGCAATATCAATCGCCCGGTGTCCGTACCAATAGCCCTGGCTGATGTAGCCGCCGGCAGGCCACATGAAGCTACCTCTAGCCGAGGCATCGGTTGGAGCAGGGCCGGCATAGGCGGTGACTTTGCGGACCTCATAGGGTTTGGTGCCGTTGGGTACGATGAGCTTGCTACCGGGGCGCAACTGCGGTCCGAGCGACAGCGCATTGAAGGAGCATTCAGAAATATCAGAAGCCGAGACCTTGTATTTCTCGGCGATGGATTCCAGGGTATCGCCCTCGACGACCGTGTGGTAGACGCCATCTAACGGCAAAATGGTCAGATTCTGCCCCACTTTCAACAGGTCGGGCGCCTTCTCCAAATCGGGGTTGGACCACATAATCGTGGTGGGCTGAAGGCCGAACGAAG
The DNA here is from genome assembly GCA_016931315.1 of Anaerolineae bacterium. Lineage (GTDB taxonomy): Bacteria > Chloroflexota > Anaerolineae > B4-G1 > SLSP01 > JAAZNO01. The sequence continues at coordinate 8,125 of JAFGFB010000017.1, read as the reverse complement.
CCGCGATGGATTCCGTGGTTTCCCCAGGTTGGACCTGATAGGTAATGATATCCAGGCGCGGGCGCTCGGGAATGGCGGTGTGATGGGTAGCCTGACGCAGCACGAGGGTCTGTGAAGCGGCGCGGGAATAGGCGCGCATCACATTGTTGGTGGCGACGACGGGATCGCTAGAAGCAGCCACTGCCGGGGGCTGCGCCACCACGGTCGAAGCGATGCTGATGGAGCCTCCAGCGCGCAAGCCTCCAACCACCGCCATGATTGCCGCAATCAGCAGCAAGGCGGTATGTGAAGTCACCCGTCCAAGGAGGGGACGCTGTCCTTCTCTATCGGCGTTCCAGCGCCAGATGCCGACGGCGAAAACGGCAATAGCATGGGTCAACCAACCTCCATGCCAGCCGTGCTCGTGCTTCATCTGCTGGAGTCGCTGCTTTTCAGGCATCAGGGTTCGTAGATTTTCGGGTCCTGCGGGACGCCGCCAAAGCGAATTTCATAATGCAGGTGTGGACCGGTGGACCAACCGGTGGTCCCACACTGCCCGAGCACCTGTCCTTGGGTGACCAATTGCCCACCCGTTACCCAAATCGAATCGAAGTGGGCATAGCGAGTCTCAAAGCCATTTCCGTGATCCACGCGGACCAGCAAGCCATAGCCGCCACTCCAACCGGAGAAGATGACCATGCCACTGTCTGAGGCATAGATATAGTCTCCGAGGCGGCAACGATAGTCCAAGCCGATATGACCCGGATTGCGGGGGTCGGCAAAAGTCCACCCCGAAACAGCGTAGGAGCCGGTCGGCAAGCCAAAGTAACCGCTGGCGCCGGTCATGGCGGCGCTCACGCTGCCGTTATAGCTCGTTGCCTGGGGTATCGAGCGCCCGGTTGAGGTGCTGGTGGATACCGCCGGCGGGGCTTCCCAATCGAAATCGGCGCCGGTGCCATTAGGGATGACGAGGAGCTGCCCTTCTGCGAGCGCCTGCCCCGCTTCCACTTCGTTCCAGACGTTGATCAGGTCGGTGGCACTTACTTCATAGGTTGCAGCGATGGATTCCAGGGTATCGCCCTCAGCCACCGTATGGTAAGCGCCATCCACCGGGGGAATGAAGAGCGTCAGACCAGGTTGAATATGCCAGGGCGCGCCCTGAAGGGTTTCCATGTTCGACCAGACGATGCTGTAGGGGGAGAGGCCAAAGTTCCAGGCGATGCCATAGATGGTATCGCCGGATTGGATGGTATAGGTGATGACTTCCAGACGCACGCGTTCAGGGATATTGGTATGAGGCAGGGCTTCGCGCGCGATCAAAATTTGGTTGGGGGCGGCTACATAACGGGAGACGCTACTCGCGGAGGCTAGAGTCGGCGTTGCCAACGGTTCGGCGACCGCGGCAGTATTGGGGTTGCTGACATTGGCGATGCTCACGGGGGTCAGCGTCACGCGACCGATCAAGATGAGCGCCAGGGTCAGGATCAAAACACCAAAATGCGCGCTATATCTACCCAATAGCGACGCTACCGCCTGCCGATCGTTTTGCAATCGCCAGGCCCAGACTATTCCTTTTGCAAGCGCCGCACTGACAAAGCGAGGTACCAAACGAGATTTGTCAGCGGACGCCGTTTCCATTATAGATGGTTCGTTAGTGTCCATAATCAATTTGCTACGAAACCGCAACAAAGTCATTATAGCACGGGAGATTTCAAATTGCAACTGGGATACCTGACGATATCCTTACGTTTACGCTCAGATTTTCCCTGTGCTACAGAACACTTTATGCGATCCTTATGAGTAGCATACCATAATTGGGCAAGAATGCAAGATGGTTGGCTGAGAAAAGGCGGGAAGGAGAGAAGGCGAGAAGGCGAAAAAGCGAGAAGGCGGGAAAGCGAGAAGGCGGGGAGGCGGGGAGGCGCTGTGGGTCAGAACAGAGGAAAGATCCTTTTGGCTGTGGCACAATCTCTTCGAGTTTTTTCCATACCCGGCGAGACGCTTGACATGGCGTTTTGCCATGGGATAATTTGGATATGTTCACAGCATGATTCGGCAACTGCATCCCAAGCGGGTGTGCCGTTTCAATAGCTGTATCAGTGAGGTTATGATCACTTATTGAGGAGGGGTATAAGATGGCAAATTTGAAGTCTGTGAATTCCAGCAATTTTGAAGCTGAGGTGCTCCAGGCGCCCGTGCCGGTACTGGTTGATTTCTGGGCTTCGTGGTGTCCTCCTTGCCGGGCGTTGGCGCCCACGCTTGAGGAGCTGGCAGCGGATGAACCTGAACGCCTGCACATTGTCAAGGTGAGTGTGGAGGAGGAGCACGAGCTTCCAGGGAAGTATGATGTGCACAATATTCCGACGCTAATTCTGTTCAAGGGCGGGGAAGCCGTCGTGCGCGTCGTGGGAAATCGGAGCAAGAAAGCGCTGCTGCGCGAGATTGAGGCTTATCTGTAGTCTTTGGGGAGCCATGATATTCTCGTCCGCCGCTTGGAGTTCAAGCGGCGGACGAATTGTTTAGTGTGGGGGGGAAAAACCAGTGATTAGACCTGGGTTTTGGCGATTCGCCAGAGCTGGTCCAGGGCTTCGCTCCCCAGGTTTTCCAGGAGCAGTCCCTGTTCGCGCGCCAGGGCTTCGACGCGACGGAAACGACGCGCAAAGCGCTGATTGGATTCGCGCAGGGCGCTCTCAGGGTCAATATCCAACCAGCGCGCGAGGTTTGCCAGCACTGCGAGCACGTCACCCAATTCCATCGCGCGCTCTTCGGGCGAAGTAGCCGCATCGAGCTCCGCGAATTCCTCCGCCACTTTAGCACGCACGCCTTCGATGGAGTCCCAATCGAAGCCCACACGCTTAGCCCGGCTGGAATAAGCGTGGGCTTGCGCGAGCGCGGGCAAGGTGGTGGGCACGCCGTCAAGCAGGGAGCGCTCAGCCTGCCCATTGGCTTCACGTTCGCGACGCTTAAGCGTCTCCCAGTTACGAATGACTTCGGTAGCGCCGGTAACCTGCGCGGCGCCCCAGACGTGCGGATGACGGTGCTTGATTTTGGCATCAATGCCCGCCAAAACCTCGTGCATCTGGAAATCGCCGTCTTCGGTGGCAATCTGGGTGTGCAGAACAATCTGTAGCAGCAAATCGCCCAATTCCTCGCGTAGGCTGGGAATGTCCTCACGGTCAATGGCGTCGAGCACTTCGTAGGTTTCCTCGAGCAAGTTGGTGCGCAGACTGCCATGGGTTTGTTCACGGTCCCAGGGGCAGCCCTCTGGAGAACGCAGATGGGCAATCGTCGCCTGGAAGTTTTCGAGGCTGGTGCCGGGGTCCATGGGCGCAAGATAGAGCGTGCTCAGAGGTCCCACTTCCTGGCGGTCAATCGCATAGAGGGGCAACCAGGTGACCGATTGGGCGGCGGTGCCGGCGGCTTCAATCAATGCTACCGGGTGCTCATCGGGGTATTCATTCATCAGGGTGAGTTTGAGCTCCGAGGCAACGGAGCGGCTGTAGACCTGGGCAATCAGCGCAGGGGCATCGGGACGGAAGGGAGGATGATCCAGAGCCAGTACCTCTAGCGCATCGGCGAGCTGCAGACCCTCCACCGCATCCCGCCAGCCCGAAGGCGCCGGCAGGGCATCCGCACTTGCCTGCGGCGGCGCAAAGCGCGCCGCCTCAAGTGCGGTGAGCGTCGGCTCAATGAAGCTCAAGCCGGCTACGACCCGCACCGGCAAAGCCGCAGCTCTGGCGCGCGCCAGAATCTCGGGCACGGTAGCCTCGGCAATCAGAGGATGCCCAGGTGTGGCGTAGATAACGCCGTGCTCGCGCTGCCCTAGAGCGAGGACTTCATCCACGATGGCGGTGTAGATTTGCTCAAAGGTGGGGAGTTGCTCATAGAGGGCATCAAAGGAATGCAGTTGCAGGTTCTGGGGCAACTCCGCGACCAAAGGATGGTGGGTGGTGCGCAACCAGATTTCGCCAGCGGTGGTCAAGATTGACCAGGCTTCACGGGTGAGTTGGTCCAGGGCGCCTGGGCCCAAACCCAAAATCACTATTCCCGACATCGTGACTTACCTCATGCTTTCGTAGATTGGCTTCAAAAACCAGGAAGAGAATGCGAGATTTCTGCACGGCGCGGGCATAGCCCACATCGCAAAGAAATCATCGCACCAGCCAAAAACACGGCGACGGCAGCCAACAAGGAACAGGTAGGCGTGAGTGCGCCTACCTGTTCGAAAGAACCCGTCAAGGTAATAAATTTAACGCTTGGTGTACTGGGTAGCCTTGCGCGCACGACGGAGACCTGGCTTTTTGCGCTCCTTCTCCCGAGCGTCCCGCGTGAGGAAGCCAGCTCGACGCAGGGCAGATTGGCAATCCGGGTCGTGCTTAATCAAAGCACGCGAAGCGCCCATCCGCACGGCTTCAGCCTGCCCGGTGATGCCACCGCCGACCACGACCACGGAAACATCATACTTATCCGCAGCGCTGACCAATTGAAACGGTTCCACCATAGCATTACGGTCAATTTCGCGGCCAAAATACTCGGTGTAAGTTTGGCCATTGACCATAAACTGCCCATTGCCACCAGGATAAATGCGCACCCGTGCAGTGGCACGTTTGCGGCGTCCCAAACCTTCGAAATACTGCCCTTCCATCCTCGCCTCCTTATAAATCCAACGGCTCAGGCTGCTGTGCCTCATGCGGGTGGGTGGCGCCCGCATAGACCTTGAGCTTACGGTACATGTGGCGTCCCATAGGACCTCGCGGCAACATCCCCTTAACAGCGGCTTCGATCACCCGCTCAGGGAACGTCTCCAGTTGGCGCCGCAACGACACCGTCTTGAGTCCGCCTGGATAACCAGAGTGACGATAGTACATTTTCTGATCGAGCTTACGGCCAGTGACGTGCACCTTTTCAGCATTGATCACAATGACAAAGTCACCCACATCGGTGTGCGGAGTGTACTCCGGCTTGTTCTTGCCGCGCAAAACACTCGCGATTTCAGTAGCCAGCCGCCCAAGCGTTTTGTCGGTGGCATCCACAACATACCACTTTCGCTGTACTTCGCCAGGCTTAGCCATATAGGTCTTTTGCATTCTTACGTCTTTCACTTTGTCCTCACTCACCCTGATTAGTCTGGTAGCCGGTGTAATAGCATGCCCGCATACCTGCGGAGCGCCCTCCGTTCCGACTCCTTGACTCTACGTCCCTGATTCTGTTAAAGCATTATAGTGTACTGCCATCAACGTCAGCCCACGCGCGCCAGCCGCAGGACCGGCGCCGGAGCGATCCTGCGTGTGCAGAATCTCAGCAAAACGCTGCGGGGTCAAAGCCCCCTGCCCCACCCGCAACATCGTTCCGACCAACATACGTACCATGCGGAACAGAAAAGCATTCGCGACGATGTCAAAGGTCAAGCCGGTATCCGCTTGTTGCCATTCAGCGCGTAGAACTTCCCGAATGGCACACCTGCCCTGTGGGGGCGAACCAAACGCGCTAAAATCATGCCACCCCAGCAACGACGTTGCTGCCGCCTGCATCGCCGATACATCCAGCGTTTGCGGCACGTGCAAACTATAACGGTTACTCAGCGGATTCCGCACCGGCGCGTTATAGATGCTATAACGGTACCAGCGGGAGCGCGCATGGCGGCGCGGGTCGAAGTCGCCGGCAGCTTCTGCAACGCGGAGCACGGCGATGGCTTCCGGAAGTAAGGCATTCATGGCACGCTGTAATGCAGCCAATTCATGGCGCCAATTCACATCGAAAGCCACAACCTGCCCGGCTGCATGTACGCCGGCATCGGTTCTACCCGAGCCTGACACACGCACAGCCTCTCCCGTCAGTTGCGCCAGCGCTGTTTCTAACGCCGCCTGAATGCTTTCGGCATTAGATTGGCGTTGGAAACCGCTATAATCGGTCCCGTCGTAGGCCACGATGGCCTTAACACGCACGGCGACTTCCCCGCAGAGAAACCTAGTCGTTAACGAGCTCTAAAAGTACCATGGGTGCAGCATCACCTTTGCGCTGCCCCAATTTAAACATCCGTGTGTAGCCACCCGGGCGTTCCATGTAACGCGGCGCAATCTCGCCAAACAGTTTGGTGACGATGTGCCGGTCGTTCAACCGTGCAGCCGCCAAACGGCGTGCATGCACACCCCGAGCGGGGTCTTCCTTTTCGCCGTGCAGCCCGTGCTTGGCCGTCGTGATGAGCTTCTCAGCCTGACCACGAATTGCCTCAGCCTTGGCGCGCGTTGTCGTGATACGTCCGTGGCGGAACAGTTCGGTCACCAAATTACGGCGCAGCGCTGTTCGCTGACCCACAGAGCGATTGAGTTTCTTACCCGCGACACGATGTCGCATAACAAACCTCCTGGCATAAAGACAACGTCAGGCCGCGTTGTCCTGATTGATTATGAAGTCATCATCCTCAAACGCGTCATCGTCGGTGTCAACATCACCCGAAGTCGCGTACACATCCGCATATTCACCAGATAGGAAACCCTTCTCCTGGAGCTGGGCCGCCAGCTCTTCCAGGGATTTCTCGCCGAAGTTGCGGATTGAGAGCATGGTATCCCGGCCCCGGCGCATCATTTCCAGCACTTCTCCAACGTTGGAGATGCCGGTGCGCTTGAGGGCGTTGTATACCCGGACTCCCAAACCGAGGTCCTCGATGGGCGTTGCATAAGCCCGGTGAGGGATCACATCGGCTTCGGGTTCATCTGTTGCCGTCACCAACCCCTCAGGCTCGGCTTCCGCTCCGGCAATGAGATGCAGATGACGTTGCAGGATACGAGCGGATTCCTTGAGCGCATCCAGCGGCGCGCAACGTCCGTCGGTCCAGATTTCGATTGCCAGCCGGTCGTAATCGGTGAGTTGCCCCACCCGCGCCTGGTCAATTTGATAAGCGACCCGGCGCACCGGGCTGAAAATCGCATCCACCGGCAGCACGCCAATCGGCATGCGCCCGCGCTCTTCCGCTGGCCAGTAACCACGGCCCTTCTCGACGGTGAGTTCAAAGTCCAGATGGACGCTGCTGTCATCTACGTTGAAAAGGACCAGTTCGGGATTGACGATTTCGATTTCCGGAGGGGGGATGATGTCACCCGCGGTGACCATGCCCTCGCCATCAACCCGCAGGGTCATGTACTGTGGACCCTCGCCCTGCATCGTCAACCGAATCTGCTTGAGTCGCAGCAGAATCTGGATCACATCTTCCTGCACTCCGGGAATCGCCGCAAATTCATGCGGGATATCCAGGATGCGCATGGCAGTAATCGCGGCGCCATCGAGAGAGGAAAGCAGCACGCGGCGCAGGGAATTGCCCAACGTCACACCATAGCCGCTCTCCAGTGGCACGATAATATACCGACCATACTGTTGCGTATTGACGTCAATTTCGATTTTCGGCAGAACTGGCGCTGCTAACACGTCGCCTCCCTCTGCTTAGCGTGAGTAGAACTCAACGATCAGCTGTTCCTGCACCGGGATGTCAATCTCTTGACGGGTGGGCAGCGCGAGAATCCGGCCCGATTGTAGCTCCTCATCGAGGGTCAACCAGGCGGGTACATTGCGCTTTCCCATCAATTCTCGGCGGTCCTTGAAATAAGACATTCGGCGGCTCTCAGGGCGCACCGCAATGGCATCCCCCAGCTTTACAGCGTAGGAAGGAATGGTAACCCGGCGCCCGTTGACGGTGAAATGGCCGTGCTGAACCAGCTGCCGCGCCTGCGCGCGGGAGTCGGCAAAGCCGAGGCGGTAGACGATATTATCCAGCCGCGTTTCGAGCAGTACCAGCAAGTTCTCGCCCGTCAGACCGGCGCGCCGGCGCGCCTCGCGGTAATAGCGACGGAATTGCCGCTCAAGCACGCCGTAGATGCGGCGCACCTTCTGCTTTTCGCGCAGTTGGATGGTATAGTTAGTTGACGTGCGTTTGCGGAAACCCGTATCACGCCCGTGCTGCCCAGGAGGAAAAGCGCGCTCCTCGAAGGGGCATTTATCAGTATAGCATTTGTCGCCCTTGAGATAGAGCTTCGCGCCTTCTCGACGACAAAGTTTACAAGCAGGGCCCAGATATCTGGCCATAATCCCTCCCTACAGATTATACCCGTCGCTTTTTGGGCGGACGGCACCCATTGTGCGGAATAGGGGTCAC
>JAFGFB010000016.1 GCA_016931315.1 Anaerolineae bacterium | reverse complement strand
TGATTTTTGCGGGCTGCGCCCGCAAAAATCACAAAAAAGCTACCTCTTTGTGTTCTTGCATCGCCCACAGGCTCGTTAGTCTAGCCACTATTGCCGCTCTAGAAAAAAACCTCTTTATCAGGCCGAGCCAGACAAGTGTGTTACAGTGCATTCGAGGCACACTACAGCCAATAAGTTGTCCTATACCCAGTGTTCGGGCATTCGTAGCAGTTCAGTGGGCTTCTACGCTCCTTGTAAGGCTCGCCGTTTTGATGTCGCGCTGCGCGCAACATCAAAAAGCACTCCCATGAAGCGCGATTTTAGCTGCTCCTCATCAGAGTAAGCAGGAGATTCCGGAAGGCCTATTCCACCGTAACGCTCTTGGCAAGATTGCGAGGCTGGTCCACATCTGCCCCACGACGCACCGCAAAGGCATAAGCCAGCCACTGCAAGGGTATCACGTTCAGCACCGGGCTGAGGTAGGGCGAGCTGACAGGTACTTCCAGCACATAATCCGCGCGCTCACGCGCCAGAGTATCGCCCTGCTGCACCACAGCAATGACAACGCCATTTCGCGCATGGACCTGCTCCATCTGGCTCAACATCTTGTCATAGACGCCATCCTGCGGCGCCAAGGTCACTACCGGCATCAACTGGTCAATCAGGGCGATAGGTCCATGCTTCATCTCACCGGCAGGGTAGCCTTCCGCATGAATATAGGAGATTTCTTTCAGTTTGAGCGCTCCTTCCAAAGCGATGGGGTAGTTAATGCCACGTCCTAAATAGAGGAAATGCTCACGTTTGTGAAAGATTTCCGCCAGCTGATGATAGATGGGCAACTCCTCAGCCACCTGTCCCACCAGCTGCGGCAAACGGGCCAGGTCATCCACCGCCCGCCGCAGAGCAGCCCCCGTCAAGACGCCCCGTCTTTCACCCAACGCCAACGCCAGCAAATAGAGGTCCACAAGGCTGGTCGTGAATGCCTTGGTAGAAGCAACGCCAATCTCTGGACCCGCCTGCATCAGAATATAGCCATTCGAGACACGCTGCGCCTGACTTCCCAAGACATTCACAATGGACCACAGCCGTGCTCCACGCGCCCGCCCTTCTTCCATCGCTGCCAGCGTATCCACGGTTTCACCCGATTGCGTGATTGCCAGCACCGCGCTCTCCGGACCAATTAATGGATCGCGATAGCGGAATTCGGAGCCATAATCTACCTCAACGGGCACCCGCGCCAGATTCTCCAGCAGGAACTTGCCCACCAATCCAGCATGGTACGAAGTGCCACAGGCGACAAGCGTGATTTTCTGCAACGCACGCGCTTCCTCCACAGTTAGCGGAAGTGTATCCAGATAAATGCGCCCGGCGTGGAAATCTGCCCGCCCGCGTATCGTATCGGTGATGGCGCGGGGTTGCTCGGCAATCTCTTTTTGCATGAAATGGCGGAAAGGTCCCTTCTCAGCAGCCACTGGATCCCATGGAATCACATGGACCGCCGGTTGCAGCAGATTTCCCGCAAGATCAAAGACCTCCACGTGCCCGGGCGTCAGCACGGCCAATTGCCCGCTCTCCAGAAAGATGACCCGCCGTGTATGCTCAAGAATCGCCGGAATATCCGAAGCGATAAAGGTTTCCCCTTCACCCAAGCCGATGACGATTCCCCCAGCGTTACCCAGTCGCGCGGCGACCAGGCGCTCAGGCTCGTGCGCACTGAGAAAAACGAAAGCACTGGCGCCTTCCAGCTTCGGCAAAGCACGCCGAACCGCTGTGAACAAATTGCCGCCCTGCAACTCGGCATCTACCAGATGTGCGATGACCTCCGTATCCGTCTCTGAGGTAAAAGAAACCCCCTCATCCTGCAAGTCTTGACGCAGACGTGCATAATTCTCGATAATGCCATTGTGGACGACTGCCACACGCCGGTTAAGGCCCAGATGTGGGTGTGCATTCTGCTCGGTAACGCTGCCATGCGTCGCCCAACGCGTATGTCCGATAGCGATATGCCCCATCAACGGTTCGACCTGCAGGCGTTCCACCAGTTTTGCCAGCTTGCCCACTGCACGCGCCGTCTTGAGCGTCCGGTCTTCAGTCAACAGCGCCAGACCGGCAGAATCGTAGCCCCGGTACTCAAGGCGCTTCAAGCCATTCACAACAATAGCTGCCGCTTCACGCGGCCCGACATAGCCAACGATACCACACATGGGAATTCCTCCTTGTTGGGGAAAATGATACGCTAATCACGTGGCACACCGATCCGGCGCCATCTGCGATTGCGCTCCGGTCCTGCTGCAATGGCTGTTCCGCATGTTACCATCCGGTTTTGGAATGCAGCTTTTGATTTCAGGAGGGGAAACAAGGGCAGGGCCCTGCCCTGGCGGCATCCGCCGACGGGTTCGGCGTCAATGCCGAACACTGCTCGATTAACCGCCTCCTCGTCTTCCTGCCATACGTAGCAGGAGCTGGCGCTATTTCCCCTGGGCATCACACAATTACCGGCTCAAACACCTCCTGGCACTCAGCAAAAAATCGCCAGTATAGCTGATATCACACATTCCCCGAGCATTATACAAGCAACCCCGCCCTCTGCAAACAGAGGGCGGGGAAGTGAATGGCTTTAGATGCGTCCCGTTTTAGGGAGCAGCTTCTTCCAGATACTGGTTACAAGCCTCTACCGCCTTATTAAGCTCGGATTCGACTTCAGCACCACCAAGGACCGCATTGAGCATGTTGGAGATCTCAGCGCGGCACTCATCATAACCAGCCACAGGGGATTCCACACCGGAATCGTAGAACAAGAATTGGAAGGCCTTGGCATAGGTGGGATTCTCGCCCATGTATTCCTTCATCATCTCTGCCGCGCTGGCGCGGGTGGGGAAGTAGCCCGTGCTGCTCGCCCACTTCGCCTGCTGCTCCGGCTCGCTCATCCACTTGAGGAAAAACCAGGATGCCAGCTGCTTTTCCGGCGTGCTGGTGTAGATAGATTGGCTGGCGCCGTAGATGTTCATCCGGGGTTCAGCCGTGGTATGAGGAAGCGGGTTAACGCTCCAGGTAAAGTTAGCGCCCTCGGAAACGGCCTGCCCGTAGTAGGAGAGACCGGAGATGGAGCTAATCGTGAAGAGCACGCGCCCAGCGCCAAAGTCCGTCTGATCGCCATATTGCTCAGTGGTCTGTGCGGCGCATCCCTTCTCGACCAATCCGCGCAGGAAAGTCAGAGCTTCCGCACCAGCAGCATCGTTGAAGATATAGCTGGTGGCATCCTCGTTGATGACATTGCCGCCACGGCTGAAGATGAAGGAAGCAAAACGCGATGCATCCACAGAGTATTCATAGCCAAGAACCGCACCCTCGCCCGCCTGCTTGGAGAAAGGCTGTTCAATGGCCTTACAGGACATCTCAGCAAACTCATCCCAGCTCTCCGGAGGGCCATCGTAACCCAATTCCTTGAGCCACTCCTCGTTGTAGTACATTACTTCCATGGACTTGTAGGGAGGCCAACCATAGCGCCCCTTGAACTGAGGCAGGTAATCTGCGGCAAGCGCGATGGGGAAGAAATCCGCCAGCTCTTCCTCAGCGTACCCCCAAACGGGATCGTTCACGTAAGGATCCAGCTCCACCAATACGCCCTGAACGGCGTAGGTCGCCGCCTGGTTCTGATAAGCTACGGACATATCAGGCAGCTGCTTCGCAGGAATACCAGCAATAATCTTGGTGTAGAGATCATTGTAGCTACCCTGACTCTCTTCCACAACGGTAATGCCCCACTCATTGGTGCTGTTGAAATCCTCGACCAGCGAGGTCATCAACTCGGCCCGAGAGCCCGTATTCTGATGCCAGTACACCACGGTCTGTCCGCTGGGGTCGACACCCTCAAAAGCAGAAACGGGTGCGGTCTCCTGCGTTGGGACGTCAGCAGGGGGTTCAGTTGGTTCAGCAGTTGGAGCCGCAGTCGGCGTGCATGCCGCAATCAAGGGCAACAGCATTGCAGCAGCGACCAATAAACCAAAAATCTTTCGCAACTTCATAGTAATCTCCTCCTAAGAACTAGATTTACACACGATACTATGGCGCCCGCAGTCCAAGAGCACAACGCACCAGGAACCACGAACGTATCCAACTCTATTATACGCCATTTCCAATTTGCGCAAGTTTACTCGAAAGTTAGCCCTTCAAGCCCGTTGTGGCAATGCCCTCGGTGAACGTCTTCTGGGTGAAGAAATAGAGGGCGAGAATGGGAACCATAGTGATGACCGATCCCGCCATGATCAGGTGGGTTTCTGCCGCGGCATCACTAATAAAGCTAATCAATCCCACCGTGACGGGACGCCACCGCTCAGAGCTAGTGACGATTAGGGGCCACTGCAACTGGTTCCACGCCCAGATGCCGTTGAAGATAATCACCGTCATAATGGGCGCCCTAGAGAGCGGCACCACAACTTGCGCCAAGAAGCGAAGATGTCCTGCGCCATCAATCAGTGCGGCGTCAAACAGGTCATCGGGAATCTGGGCGAAGAATTGCCGCAGCAAAAAGACACTAAAGGCATTGATCATGAAAGGTACCGTCAACGCCGTCCAGTTATCATACCAGAAGTTTTTAAGACCGAAAGTCGTCTGAAAGAATTCTTCCAAGCCAACGATGATTAAGTAGTTGGGGATCAAAGTCACCGCGGCTGGAATCATATAGGTTGCCAGGTAAATCGTAAAGAGCAAGTCGCGACCCGGGAACTTCATCCGCGCAAAGGCATAAGCCGCCAAGGTGCTATTAACAACTACACCAACGATGGTCAGGATAGTAATGAAGGTGCTGTTGCTCATATAGCGAGCAAAGTTAGCATCCTTCCAAGCGTAGATGAAGTTGTTAAAAAAGATATGCCACGTATCCCAGGATTCGCGGACAACAAAATGATTGGGATCAGGGTCTATCACCTGATAATGGGGACCCCAACGTCCACGGTCAGCCCCCTCGTAGTTAGGCCCGCCAAGTTGCTGTCCATCGAGGCGCGTGACAAACTGCCCGATCACTTTGGTATTGACGGTTACACGGAAAGAGTCGTAGTTGGCGGTATCATCATCGGTCAGGTCTACTGCCAGAAGGTTAACCTCAAAGGGTAAGGGAAAGTCCTTACGCTCCAACTCTCCGGCAACAAAACGGGAGACTTCATCAACCTGAATCACGCCCGACAAAGCCTGACTGTAAGAACGCGGCACATTTCTCCAGTCATCTGCCGGTTTCATCTCAACAACAATCTCTCGCGGCGCCGGGCGGCCCACATAAGGCGCCAACGTCAATGCGGCAGGCCAGAACTTGCGTGTCGAGTGCTCGCCATAGGTCTTGAAGGCAGTCTGAGTCATCCAGATAAAGGGAATGATGGCGATGATGGCCCCGATGGCGAGGATGCCATAAAGAAAGAAACGCGAGAGAAAATGCAGCACCTGGTAGTGACGCAATGATTTGATGGGTTTGGAGAACTCAGCCATAGAACACCTTCCCCTCAGAAGCACGATTCTGGATCCAACTAATACCCAACATCACCGCAGTCAGAATGAACGCTACTGCCGAAGCGTAGCCGAAACGGTTCCCCTCCCAAAAATGCTTCCAGATTAACATACTTGCTGTCATCGTCGTTCCCTGCGGTGAACCGACCGGACCGGCCAAACGTGTCATCACATAAATCTGGTTGAAGGCGCGGAAGGTTCCCAGTACCCCCATCATCACCAAGAAGTATGTCGTCGGCGAAACGAGAGGGATCGTTATCTTACGCAGAATGTCCCAACGACTGGCACCATCAATTTCGGCCGCTTCATACAGGGCCACAGGAATGTTTCCTAATCCGGACAGGTAGATCACTGTATTGTAGCCCACATAGACCCAGATGCTATAGATAATCACCGATACCAGCGATAGGCTGGGGCCCCCCATCCAATCCGGCAAGGTGATACCCAGCATCTCCGCCAGAACCAGGTTGACGCCTTTTGCTTCAAATAGCCAACGCGGCAAATCAGGTTCGGACACACCCAAATTGAGCAACCCCAAATTCAACAACCCTTTGGTGGGATCAAAAATGGATTGCCACACCGCTGCAGAGGCAACTGTCACGGTGACGTAAGGCAAAAAGTAGAGCATCCGCCAGGTTGATTTGCCCCTAATATTGCGAAAGAGGATATTTGCCAAAAGAAATGAGAACACAATTTGCATCGGGACCGTGCCGAGTGAGTAGTAGAAAGTGATCAACAACGATTTGAAAATCTCGCTATCGCCGTTTTCAAGCATCTTCGGGAAGCCCAGCACCAATGCCAGCCCACCAGTGATGAGCATGACGATAGCACCAAACCGCAACAGCAATTCGCGGGTTGAGGTTTCCGCGGACACCTTACGCCATAACATCCAGGCGCCCGCGAGAAGTCCCAAGCCAGCAAGCACGAACAAAACATCTTTGGGATCGCCCAGCGCGCGCAGGTAATTCTCGAAACCGATGAATTTGCCCTTGCGGATACGCCACTGGTACAGGCTGATATAAAACGCATAGCCCAGTGGAAATACGTTGAAAACAAGAAGCAACAAAGTGCCGGGTAACAGAAACAAGTAGGATTCAATGGCCTCGCGTATGCGCCGCTTGCGTCGTGAGCGAGACAACTCCGAGAGATTCTCCAAGGTGTCTGAGGTATCAGTTGCAGGTTTCACAGATAAAACCCTCCTCGTAAGCAGTGCTTAACACAGAATGAGCAATCAACCCTATTCTTGGGAACACACGCTAATGACTTGAGATTACTATGACACAGCAAAATGTCAAGGCTGATGCAAGGGGGCATTTGTAGCAGTTCAACGGACTTCTGCGCTCCTTAGAAGGCCCGCTGTGCGAACTGGCTGCTGCACATCAATCTACAGCCGCGCCCCAGAGATGTATAGGCCGTCCCAGGCTTTCACTCAAAGCACGTGCAGAGAAGCCATCCAGCGTTTGCGCTCCGGGACCGCGGAAAATCACTTCTGGCATGATAATCACCTCTCCCAAATCGGCTTTCCCTAGAACAGCCAGAATATCCGCCCCAAAGAGCAAACCGGTCACGGTCACCGTTTCGCCAAAAGCGTGATTGGGAACGGCAATGACCTCAACCACAATGCCGGTCACGCGTTGAAAATCCTGAGCATAGTTCCGCAACAACGGCGCAAAGAGTGTCCCGGTCACCCAGGTCTGCTTTGCCCCCCCTATAGCCGCAAGGCTTGTGCGCGTGGGAATCCATTCTTCCATAAAGAGGCGCACCATGCCAACGCCATTCTCCACCAGCGCGGGCAACAGATCATCATAGGCTGTCAGGTCCGGGATGGGGCGCCCTGAACGCAAGAACCATTCATCCGAAGGATAGACAAAACCAATCCCCAAAGTCTGGCGCAAACGTTCCTGGTGTGCTAGTGTTTGTTCAAGGGTTACCGTCGCCTCAGCCTCGGTAAAAGGTCGCAAAGCCGGATTGTGCCAACGGGTCAACCCTACCGGCACCACACACAACGAACGCACACCGGGATAGAGTCCCGCCAGGTCGGCAATCGTGCGATCCAGACAAGCGCCATCGTTGCGTCCCGGCACCAACACCGCCTGGGTGTGAATCTGAATACCGGATTCCACCAGACGCCGGAGTTGCGTCATAATCTCTCCGGAGCGTGGATTGTGCATCAAGCCTATCCGCACCTCAGGTATGGTGGCGTGAACGGATACGTAGAGTGGACTAAGGAATTGCTCGATGATTCGCTCCCAGTCCTGGGAGGCCAGGTTCGTAAGGGAGATATAATTGCCGTGCAGAAACGAGAGCCGGTAATCATCATCCTTCACGTACAACGGGGAGCGTAAACCCGGCACCATCTGTGCCACAAAACAGAAATCACAGTTATTGCGACACACGCGCAAGGGGGCGTCGAAAAGCTCTTCGGCAAATTCAAGCCCTAACGGCTCGCCATAGCGCCGCCGCGCTGGCAGGCGTATGCGCCGGCCATTCCGCTCAAGAAGAAAACTCAGTCGCGGCACTGAGGCAAATAGATGGACATCAATCACATCGCGCACAGGCAAACCGTTAAGTGCCAGCAACACATCACCGGGCAAGATTCCCGCCCGTGCGGCGACGCTATCAGAGGCCACAGATTGGATAGGAGCAGGGAAATACCGTGTCATAACTGGATACCGCTCAAAAATGGGCGTGATGTCACAATCGCAGCAAGATAACTACAACCCAAATTATAGAAGCACTTATCCTGAACGCAAACAGAGCGGGTGCAGGGGCATTCGTAGCAGTTCAGTGGGCTTCTGTGCCCCTTGTAGAGCCCGCTGTGCGATATGGTTGCTTCGTCAACCCCGGACCGAAT
>JAFGFB010000015.1 GCA_016931315.1 Anaerolineae bacterium | reverse complement strand
TGATTTTTGCGGGCTGCGCCCGCAAAAATCACAAAAAAGCTACCTCTTTGTGTTCTTGCATCGCCCACAGGCTCGTTAGTCTAGCCAGGTTTGCCGCTCTAGAAAAAACCACCCTCTGCATCTCTGCAGCGTGCCAAAGTGTCTATCCGCAGGGGTCTCCCCAAGTTGACCTTTGAACTCCCCAATAATTTGTCCTATACCCGCTTCTAAACTGAGTCTTGACAAATTTTTCTCCTGTGTTATTATTTCGATATTAAAATATACGATATTGAAATAAAGGGAGAGCGATGCCGGTGCATTACGAAGGGACCCCAGAAGCGCTCCAGGCTCTGGATGCTTATGTGAAACTGTCTCGCGCCCTCAACGCACTTGAGGCGCGGCTTTCTGAGTGTCACGCTTACGGTGATCTCACAGCCAGTCAGTTTGGCGTGCTAGAGGCGCTCTATCATCTAGGCCCTCTGTGCCAGGGGGACCTGAGTGCTAAATTGCTCAAGAGCGGGGGCAACCTCACCTTTGTGGTGGACAACCTTGTCCGTCTGGGATTGGTGGAGCGCGAGCGCGTCGCCGGCGACCGGCGACGCGTGCTGGTCACCCTGACCGAAGCGGGTCGCGAACGCATAGCCCGGCTGTTTCCGCTTCACGTGCAGCACATCGTAGCCGAATTCTCGGTGCTCAGTCCCGAGGAACAGCTAACCCTGGCGGGTCTGTGCCGCAAGTTGGGCAAAGCCGGGCAATAGAAAACCAGAATACTTGCGAGTTTTCAGGCGAAACTTGCGCAAAACATAATTTGAGAAGGAGTTTGACCATGTCAGAGATAAAGTTGGCTATCGTCTATTACAGTTCGACCGGCACCAATTATGAGATGGCGTTGGCTGCCAAAGCCGCCGCCGAAGGGCTCGGCGCCGAGGTGCGCTTGCGCAAGGTGCATGAATTGGCGCCCGAGGCGGCGATTGACTCGAACCCGCGTTGGCGCGCGCACGTCGAGGCGACCAAAGACGTTCCCGAGGTGACGCTCGACGATCTGGTCTGGGCGAACGCCTATCTCTTTGGCGCGCCCACCCGTTTCGGGAATGTGGCAGCGCAGATGAAGCAATTCATTGATACCACCGGTCCGGTGTGGGCGCAGGGACATCTGAGCAATAAGCCTGTCGCCGCGTTCACCAGCGCCATGAACGACCACGGGGGGCAGGAAAGCACCTTGCTCGCTTTCTACAACACCTTCTATCACTGGGGCAGCCTCATCGTGGGTCCCGGTTACACCGACCCGCGACTCTACGCTGCGGGCGGAAATCCCTACGGGGTGAGCGCCTCGGTGCCGCAGGGTCAGACTGAGGTGCCGGCGCCGGTGCTGGAGGCCATGCGTGTGCTGGCGGAGCGCATCGTCACCGTCGCGGGGTGGGTCGTCAAAGGCCAAAGCTGAACGCTTTCGGCGCCCTCGCGTCTGTAACCGCGCCGCGCCATACTTGCGCCGCACCCGTGACTGCGCCGCGCCATACTTGCGCCGCACCCGTGACCGCGCCGTGCCATACTTGCGCCGCACCCGTGGTCCGGCGGCGTTAAATAAACCTGTTTTTTGGCGCCGCGCTGCGCGGCGCCAAAAAACAACAAATCTTCTTCCAACCGGCGGCGAAGCCGCCGGTTGGAAGAAAAAACTAGAATAACCCTGCCCAGTTTCACCGAAAGACTTATCAATTTGATGAGGAGGTATTTCGTGACTAAAATGCGTTCGATTCTACGGGTCGTTGAGCCGCAGCCCGTGCGTGAGGGCGCAGGCGTCAAACTGCGCCGCAGCATTGCCCTGCCCACCCTGGATAACGTAGACCCCTTTCTGCTCCTGGACGATTTTCGTTCCGACAACCCTGCGGATGTGCTCGCCGGATTTCCCCTGCACCCGCACCGGGGCATTGAGACAGTCACCTACATGCTTGCCGGGAATGTGGCGCACCGGGATAGTATCGGCAACGCCGGCGTGATTGGTCCTGGCGCCGTGCAGTGGATGACCGCGGGACGCGGTATTCTGCATGAGGAAATGCCCCAGCCCGTGGCGGGCAAACTGGAAGGCTTTCAGCTGTGGGTTAACCTGCCTGCCGCCGCTAAGATGATCCCGGCGCGTTACCAGGAGTTCCATGCCGAAGAGATTCCAGAGCTGACCACGCCTGAGGGCGCCCGCGTGCGGGTGATTGCCGGGCAAGTCGAGGCGGTTCAAGGTCCTGTGACCCAAATTGAGGTTCAACCGACTTATCTCGATGTCAGCCTGCCTGCTGGCGCCCGCTTTTCGCTGGCCACACCCGAGGAGCACGCCGTGCTGCTCTATCTCTTTGAGGGCGAGCTCGAAACGGCTGGGCAACTGCTGCGCGCCACCCGCCTGGCAATCTTCGACGCCGGTGACGCGGTCGAGCTTCGCGCCGGCAGCGTCGCCGCGCGCTTTCTCTTTATCGCCGGCAAGCCCTTGCGCGAGCCGATTGCCCGCTACGGTCCCTTTGTGATGAACACCCGCGAGGAGCTCCAGCAGACCCTACGCGAGCTGCGCGCCGGAACCTTTCCCCCAGCCTGAGTGCAAAACTAATCTTTTGATGATTTTTGGCGGCGGGGCAAAGCCCCGCCGCCAAAAATCAATTTTCTCAGAGATTTTCATCCCCGTTTTGAAACGCACCCGAATTGTTACGAATGCCCCCTTACGGGCTATATTGCCGCACGGTCAGAGGCAGATAGACTCGATGGGAGGCAACCCGTAGTTTGACCGGAACACTTATCGTGCTGGCGCTGCCGGTGAGGCTGAGCGTGGTGTTGTAGTCCGTATCCAGCGTGAGGCCCGCAGGATTGAACGAGAGTGTCACAGTCGTCGCCGCACCTGGGTCCAGAGTGCCCGTGAGCGCGGACTGATTTAGCCAATCGGCGACGGTACCCTCGGCGAGGTTCCAGGTCACGGGGATCTCGCCGGTATTGGTGATGCGCAGCGGTGCGGTAAAGGCTGCGGTGCCCACCATGATGGTATAGTCGAAGCTGGTCGGCGCCACGGCAAGCTGCGGCGCGCGCACCCGCAGGGTCACCGGTACGGAAACCGTGTTACCGCCCGCGCCGCTGCTGAAGACGAGTGTCGTCGTGTAGTCCTGTGGGCTCAACCCGGCGGGATTGAAGGTGACGGTGACGGTGGCGTTGGCGCCGCCGTTCAGGCTGCCGTTCGTCGGAGCCTGGCTCAGCCAACTTACGCTTGGATTCTCTCCCACTGACCAATTCAGCGGCACCTGGCTGACATTGCTGACGGTAACGGGGACATCGAAAGCGCTCGCTCCTACCTTTACCAGGTAGTTGAGCGTGGTAGGCGCGACCGAGATTTGCCCCGCGCCGGAAACCTGATACCACACCGTGGTGGTATTGCTGTTGGCGGGGGTCGTTTCCGCAGTGTCTCCCTGCGCCTGATTCGTGATGGTGTCGCCTGCCGTTAGACCGGCTAGCACGCGCACGCGAATCTCAACTTCTCGGCTTTCGCCATTTGCCAGGTCGCCTAACTCGCAGGTCACCGTCCCTCCGGCAGCTTCGCCTGTGTGAGTGCATCCGGTGCTGGCGCTCGCGAAGGCAGTGTAGAGATCGAGCGCATCAACGATGACGACATCGTGCAGGAAGCCGCCGCCGGTGTTCTGGTAGGTGAGTGTGTAGACGATGGTATCATTGACCGCCTGGACTACGCTCGGTGCCGCAGCTTTGGTCACTGTGAGTTGCGGGTTGAGAATCGTTGTATTCACAGGATCGCCGCTCTCGGTCTCGCTGGGCAGCAGCTGCTGCCAGACGGTGGTGTTCTCGATGGTGTAGTTGGCGTTGACCGCGGTCTGTCCGCCTGTACCTGTTTTGACGCTGGTATAGAGTTCCACCGTGCCGGTCGTGTCCGTTGGCACCGTACCAATGTCCCAGGTCACGACCCCGCCACTGAACGTACAGCCATCGCTGCAGCTGTGGAACGTCACCTGCGTCGGCAGCGTGTCCTTGAGGACCACATCATACGCTGGATACGTGCCGTAGTTCTCATAGGTCAGTGTATAGGTGATGCGGTCTCCCGGCGCCACGGGATGGGTGGGTGAGCCCGCCTTATCCACGCGCAGCCAGGGGCGTGCCACCAGTGTTTGCAGGGGGGTTTCCATGGGGCGGCGCGGGATGGGGGGAGCGCCATCGCTCTCCGCCATATTCTCCAGCACGGAGCCTTCCACATCCGCAACCAGCCCCCAGATTTGCAACTGCCCTGCTGCGGTGTTGTCCATCTGTGTACATTTCCAGGTGGCTATCTGCCCGGCGTGGCTGAATTGCCAGCCTGTTGAGCAGCCCGCTCCATTCACTGTGTGGCCCTGATAGCTGAAATCCGCCGGCAGGGTATCCGTAATCACTGCATTTCCGATGGTGAACCCACCCACATTGGTGTATGTGAGCGTGTAGGTCAATACGCGTCCGGGGAATGCCGGGTCGGGGTAGGCTGCTTTCGTGACCTCAAGGCTTGGCGACCAGATGCGCAGCTGGGTTTCCTGAACGCTGGTTTGGTCCGTCAGCAGGGCTACCTGATTCAGATAGCTATCGCTTGCACTTGTTACCTGAACATTCATGGGATTGATGGTTGCTGTATCGCCCGGCGCCAGCGAGGCGATGGTGTAAGTGGCGTAAGTCCCGTATGATGTCCAGTCCACGCCGCTTTGGAAGCTCGTTGCCGGATCCCAGGTATCGGTAATCACCAGGTTGGTTGCGGCCAGGGTGCCGGTGTTTTTGACATGGAAATTGTAGAGGATGGTCCCACCCACGTTTGGTGCAGAGCTTGGGCCGCTTTTTCTGAATTCAAAGACGGGCCGATCCAGAACCATCGTCCACGCATCGTTCTGCGAGGGGGCGCCGGGGCTGGCAAGCTCCACGCTGCTGACGATTTCTGCCAGCGTGTAGGGCAACGGTGCGTCGGTGTTGAGATTGATCGTCAGCGTTTGATTGCTGCCGTCGTTGGGCACATTCGTGGTAAAGACATTATCCGTGCCGGCAACCGGCGTCAATGGCGCCGCGCTGACGTAGCTCAGATACGGGCTGTAGTCGAGCGTCAACGTGATGGGTGCGCTGCTCGCGGAACCGGTGTTGGAGTAAACCACCGTGAGCGCCACAGGGTTGCTGGCATAAGTGGTCGCGGGACCGCTCATGCTCACGTGGAGCGCCGCCACATCAATCGGCGTGTTCTTCACCCAGGTGCGCGGCGAGGTCTGGTCGCTATCGAAGGCCATGGTGTTGGTGAGCATATAGCGCCCGCTGATCACGGGCGAGACCTCCATGATGACCTCAATGGCTCCGCTGCCGTCAGCCGTCAGCGTTCCAAGATTCCACGTCAGTTCACGCGTGCTGCTGTTATGGCTGTTTGGCGCAGGGTCGGCGGAGACAAAGGTCAGCAGCGAATCGTAAGTATCTACCATTACCAGCCCGGTGTAGTTGTTAAGCGCACTGGTATCGCTGTATGCCAGGGTGTAGGTGATGCGCTCACCCGGCGCCACGACATCGGGGGTGGCGGTCTTCGCTCCTGCCAATCCCAGGATGGTGAAGGGACAGTTGGTGGTACACGCGGCGCTTGCCAGGCCGTTCGGGAACTCACTGTAGATGCGCTCGCCGTTTACGGTCCCTTCCTGGCTGCTGTAGGTCTTGATGAGCGCATGGTTCGTATGCGCTCCAGGATAGGCGCCATCCGTGACCTGCACCGTGTAGCGGAATTCGTATGTGTGTGTCGAATTTGTATCCGCTTTCGGCAGGTTGGGTATTGTCCAGCAGATTTCACCGCTGTCACCGGGCGTCGGGGGCGTGGCAGCAAAGGTGCAGGATGCGCCGGTCCAATCGAAGCAGCCGCCGTATTGCAGGAAACTCAGCCCTGCAGGCAAGTCATCGCAGACCTCCAGCTCGTAAGCGGGAATGGCGGTGATGCCGGTGGTGCTGTAACCATTGTTGCGGAATTTCGTCGTGAAGTTGAGGAATTGCCCCACCTCGCGATCCCCGCTATCGGTGCGGGCGGTGCTGAAATTGTCTGCCATAAGGGGTTGGATGACCCCCAGCGCGCCGGCATTGGCCCGCGTCGCCGCACTGTAGGTCGAACCGGGCGGAGGCGTCCAGGAGAGCACTGCGCCGGTCTTCGAAGCCGAAATGCTGGCTTTGTTGGCGCGCATGTCCGTTACCAGATAGTAAACTTGCGCCCCGTCATAGTCCAGCCCCGTGTTCAGCACCGAATAGGTTGCGGTGACCACGCGGGTCTGGGCGGTGCTGGGCAGGTCACTCATTACCCAGGTAAGGTTCTCGTAGTAGCGGGCGGCCGTTCCTGAGCCTTCGGCGACGCCCTTCGAAGTTGTCACGGATGCAACCGTGGCATTCTGCACCACCAGCGATTCCGGGATATAGTGGAAGCCCAGCGGTTGAGTATCCACGATTTGCGGCGCCTGCAGGGTGGTGTTTGCGCCCTGGCGGAACACGACCGTGTAATCCACCATATCGCCCATCGTCACGGCACCGCTGCCGGGATTGGAGCTTTTGGCCACTACGGAGAGACCCGGACGCAGGACGTAACTTGCTCCCGGCGTGGTATACACTCCCTCGTCATCCATAGCGCCGTCAAAGGTCTCGTAGGTCGCCGTTCCCTGTGCGGTAAATTCGCTCCCGATAGCCAGGGTGGGACCGGGCAATGTCGCTGTCACTACCGCCTGCCAGGTACTGGGGTAAAGCAGGCTGACCGGTACATCCCAGCGGATCAGGGTGGTTCCACCAGGCCCGCTGGTCACCGTGCCCGCGCCCGCACCATTTCCGCCGCTGGAAGCGTTGTAGGTTAGCCCGGAGCCTAATGTAGCTGTATAGACAATATCGTGTGCCGTGGGGCGCCCACTGGTGTTGGCCGCAATGAACGTGAGCTGCACCTGCCCGCCGCCCGCGCCAACGCCCCCCGCGTCGAGATAGGTCATCGCGTAAGTGCTATTGACCTGTGGGGTGATGGTAGCTACCTGTGCATTGGTGCTATCGTCATTCAGCCCTAGAGGGCTTGGGCAACCAGAGCTCTCGCAATACCGCAATACCGCCTGCACCCGCAGACTGGTGTTGCCGATTTGGCTGCTGCCCACATATTGGTACTGGGTTCGCACTGCGCGGACGACGCGTGTCAAAGTAGCCGGCCCGGTGACCGTTCCCTCGGTTGGGAAGATGACGAGCGCACCATTGCGGTTCGCGAGCACCTCATACGCGCGTAGGGCGGTGGTAGTGCCTGTGTACATCGCAGTCCATGTTGGCGTGGATCCCAGCGGATAAAGCCCATCTGCCAGTAATACGCGCGGGGAAACATCGTAGAGGGTCTCCCCCGTGGGGACATTGAATTCTACAGTCACCGTGACGATTTCACCGGCAACTGCTTGTCCAATGGTGTTATTCGTCTCCTCAATCGAGGTCACGCTGCTTTTGCTGATCGTCGGCGCCATTAGCGTCGCCGCTCGCCCAATATGCGCAAAGCTGCTCAGCAACAACACTATCAGTCCCAGCGCCGCCGCGCCGGCGATGCCAAAGCGCACCCAGTAGCTGTGTGAATGCGGGGATGCTGCCTTCTTGCCAGGGGGTGGGATGATTCCCTGTATCTTAGCCATGTGTTCCTCCCTTGATGCGGTTAATGATCTTTGATCAGCTATTTTCTACAATATTTGTGTCATTGATTTCGCTCGTCTTGGGCCTCCTCCTCTGTTTCTTGAACACATCTTCAGAGTGTATTTGTTTGTAGTGCGATGATTGTTTAATTATAGTTAGGATCGCCTTAAACGCAAGGCTCGCCGTGATGGCTAAAATGCCATCGCGAGGCGCGAATTCTGGGCTCAAGCCCGTCAGAAGCAGTGTTGTGCATTGTCGCGCGTAGCCCGGTATCGCACAATACGCTGTTCAAGGTTGGTCCGGGCTTTATCCATCGTCAACGCTTCGGCAGGTGTGGTAGTGCAGTGCTCCAGCGACGGCTTCCGCCAGCTGTTCCAGTCCCAGGGGTTTCTTGAGCCAGCAGCTCAGGCCCTGCCCCAGCAGCGCATCCAGCTCTTTCTCAATCGGATGTCCGCTGATCAGAATAAAGGGTTTTTCCCAGTTGCGCTTTCGCAGGGCGTGGAACAACGCCTGCCCTCCCATGAAGGGCATGATGATGTCACTTAAAACCAGCGCCACGGCCTCGCCGCGCGCCTCCAGCAGCTTGAGCGCTTCCTGCCCATTCGCCGCTTGTAGCACCTCGTAGTTTAGCAGCATCAGGTTTTCGGCAAGGGCGGCGCGTAGAATCGCGTTATCCTCGACCACCAGGATGACCTCCCCATTGCCCAACGGTTGATCGCTGTAATCGGGATGCTCCAGTTCATCCGCAGCTTTTGTCTGCGCCGGCAGGTAGACGGAAAAGGCCGCCCCCCTTTCCGGAAGGTTCTCCACGGTGATACGTCCCTCATGTTGCCCCACAATTCCGTAGACCTGCGCCAGCCCCAGCCCGCTGCCTTTCCCTGGTTCTTTGGTCGAGAAGAACGGTTCGAAAATTCGCGGGAGGATTTCTGGTGGGATGCCTGTCCCGGTGTCGGCTACTGTCAGGACGATCCAATCCCCCGGGAGTAGTTCGGGCAGGATGGGGGAATGTCCCGGTGTCACGGTGATGCTGTTTAGCGTTATGGTCAGTACGCCGCCCTCTGGCATGGCATCGCGGGCGTTGATGGCTAGATTGGTGAGCAGCTGTTGAATGCGGGTAGGGTCGGCGCTGATGGTATGCTCGCCCTCCTGGGACTCTAGCAGGACGCTGATATTCTCCGGCAGAATCCGCTGCAGCAATTTCACTTGCTCTTTCACGAAGGCTGTGAGGTCCATCGAGCGCCGTTCGAGCACCGCCTGGCGTCCAAAATCCAGAATCTGTTGAATCAGCTCGGTCGCTCGGTTGGCTTGCTGCATCACGGTCTCCAGGCGTTCGCGGTCTTTCATGGTTAGTGTGCTCGCGCGCAGCGCCATATGAGTGTAGAGCACGATGACCGCCATAATGTTGTTGAAGTCGTGGGCAATGCCCGCCGCCAATTGCCCCACAGCCGCCAACCGCTCCTGCATCTGCAGCTGCTCCCGGATTTGGCGCTCCTCTGTGACATCCTTGATGACGAGCACCCAATGTTCCGAGCGGTAGCCATTGATGATGGGGCGTGCGATCAGTTCGAAGGCATTGTTCATGCTGCGGATTTCATGCCATAAGCCCTTGGGTGGGGAGGTGAGCAGTTCCGCCAGGGGCCGTCCCCCCAGATGGGTGATGCGTCCTGTGTGCGAGGCTTGCGATAGGCGCGCCAGGATTTGTTCGGCGACAGGATTTGCCAGCAGCACCTGTCCTTCCCCGTTCATCAAAATCACGCCTTCCGGCACCGATTCGACGATCTGGGTCATCTGATGCGCCTGCGCGAGCATCTGCTCCTGCAATGCGGCGCGGTGGAGCGCATTCGCAGCGATATTGGCGATAGCGGTGAGCAGGCGCAAATCGTCCTCATCCAAAGTGTGTGCGCTGGCGACCCACAATAAGCCCGTGATGTGGTTTTCGACGATGAGGGGGGCGGCGGCAATGGCATGACAGCCGGTGAACAGGTCCGATCGGAACAGGCGCGGGTCGAGATGCGCATCATTGTTCAGATAAGGTTGACCCGTTTGCAGCACGTGTGCGCTTAGGCCCACACCCGGTAGCAGGACTGCCCCGGTAAGGCTGGTCCAGATACCGCGTGCCTGTTCGGTATAGAGGCTATTGTCGGCTTCCAGGCGCTCTAGCGAAGCGCCTTCTACCTTTAAATGCGCTACCAGTTGGTCGAGGATCGTGTTGAGAATGAAGTCCCGATCGGGCGCTGCACGGACCGCGGCGCTGATTTCCGCGACAACCTCCAATTCGCGCAGGCGGGATTGGGCTTGTTGATACAGGAAAGTGTTGGCGATAATGGAAGCAAACTGCGCCGCCAGGGTTTCCAGCAGCAGGCGATGCTGCAAACTGTAGACGTGAGGCCGGTAAGATTGTGCCGATAACATTCCAATCAGCCGGTTGCCATATCGCAGCGGCACCGCCAGTACGGAGCGCACATGCTCCGGTGCGCCGAAGTGGATTGCCGGAATTCCGCCGGCTTCATCCAGGTCCTCGATGAGTAAGGTCTGCCCACTGGCTAGAACTCGCCCGGTAAGCCCCTCGCCATGCGGGAAGCGTTGCGAGGGCCAGCGCCCCCCTTGATCGAAGTTGTAAACGGCTTCATCATACGCGTCGTTTTCATGGTGTAGAATGATGATGAAGGCTTCACAGGGCATTGTTGCATCAACAGCTTGATGGATGGCGGCGTAAATCTCCTCGGGGTCTAGCTGGGCGTCGAGCAGGCGCCGGCTGGCTCGGTGCAGGGTCTCCAATTCGATCAGGCGCCGGCGCGTCTCGTCGAACAGGCGTGCATTTTCGATAGCCAGGGCTACCGGTCCCCCAAGCGAGCCTAGCAAGCGCAAGTCCTCATCCTCAAAGCTGATTTCATTCCTCGACGACTCCAGGGAGATGACGCCGATGACCTGTCCGTACACCTCCAATGGCATCACGATGGCGCTGCGTAGCGCCCCCACTTCACCGATGGAGGCTGCTGCGGCATCGGCTCGCAATGCGACATCATCTTGCACATCGTTCACGCGCAACGCCCGGTGCTCTCGTATCGCGCGTCCGGCAAAACCCCAGCTAACGGGGAAGGTCAGTCCCAGTACACTGCTATCCTGGTAACCCTGAATCGCCCGCACTTGCAGATGCTGTTTATCGCTGCTGAGCAACGCCAGACTGCCCTTTTCCGCCGCGGGGATAGCGTTTAGCGCGGTCTCCAGGATTTTCTCCACCAGGGGTTGGAGCTCCAAGGTCTGGCTGATGGCTTGCGCTACTGCCGCCAGCGCCGCAAATTCGCTTTCCTGCCGTTTGCGGACAGTGATGTCTTCGATGATACCCTCGAAATGCTCGACCTCTCCCCGGGCATCGCGCACGACTCGCGCGGTTACGGCCACCCAGATGATGGCGCCGTCCTTTCTGCGCAGGCGCACTTCATAGCCACTTATGCTGCCCTCCGCCAATAACTGCTGAGAATAGGCATCACGCTGCTTAGGGTCAACATACAAATCCGCGATATGCACGCCCGCGAGTTCCTCGTGCGATGTAAACCCCAGCACTCTCAGGCAGGCTGAATTCGCCATCAGCGAATGTCCTTCGGATCCGGGCGTGTTGCGATAGACTCCTACGGGAAGCCCCTCTATCAGGGCGCTGTATTCTCGCTCGTTTCTTTGCAAAGCGGCTTCAAGTTCTTTCTGCGCTGTGATATCTTTCGCCAGTACGGAAATTCCATGGGGACCGGGATAAACAGTGATATCGAAGTGCGCCTCGCGCCCGCCCAACGTTGTGCTATGCAGAAAATGTTGGGTACTCTTCGTTTTCAGCGCGGTTTCATATACGGCAATGGCAGAGGTCGCTTGCGGGAAGAGCTCGTGGATAGATTTCCCAAGCGCCTCGGATGCCGGAATGCCGGTGAGGCGCTCAGAGGCATGATTCCAGTAGGTGTAGCGCAGCTCATGATCCAGGGCGAAGAAAATATCGCTAATACTTTCAGCCAGCTCGCGATAGTCCACTTTGCCAGTTTGCATCACTGTGGAGGATGGGCATGCTTTTGCGACCGACTCCAGCTCGCTAACGCGTTGGCGATAGGCTGCCAGCTCCGCTATGAGGCGTGTCGTGGTCTCGCCTTGATCTTCCATGCTGTTGCCCTCGTTGCCCTCGTTGTCCAATTCTCTCCCACAGCCCTTTTTCTGAACCTGAATCAGAACCTTTCTCGGAGTTTCCTCGAAAAGTTAATATAGGCGTGTATCGGCAAAGCGTCAGGGAAGATAGCCAGAAGGGCCTGCCAGATTGGTCGTCATCGGCTATCAGAGTCTGAAACCGGTGTGCAGGTAGTAATGATTTGTATGTAATGAGTATAGTGTTAGGGTGAAAATGTGTCAAGGCAGGTAAAG
>JAFGFB010000254.1 GCA_016931315.1 Anaerolineae bacterium | reverse complement strand
TCAAGGCCATGATGGTACAAGTGGTGCAGGAGTTTCACCAGACCCAGCCCCAAGGCTAATTTCCACCGAAATAGATACACTACCAAGGCGTATTTCATGCCAGGGCGACAATTTCAGGCACCTCTACGAAGCGCGTAAGAAAATGGATTTTTCGCGACCGGTAAAGCCCAACCGCAAAAAATCAAGTAGAGTTAAACTTCACCACCGCTCAGCGCTCACATCACACTTGCGCAGCTAGCCACCGGCGCGCCTGCGCCACATCTTTGTGCATCTGTTGCACCAACGCTTCGGCTGAGGCAAAACGCAACTCTGAACGCAAGCGCGTCAAGAAATCCAA
This sequence comes from Anaerolineae bacterium, assembly GCA_016931315.1. Taxonomy (GTDB): domain Bacteria; phylum Chloroflexota; class Anaerolineae; order B4-G1; family SLSP01; genus JAAZNO01. The sequence continues at coordinate 7,876 of JAFGFB010000254.1, read as the reverse complement.
TCGCAGGGATTCCCCATAAATATCGGCATCGAAATCCAACAAATGCGCTTCGACCGTGGTATCGCTATGATTGAAGGTAGGCCGAGTGCCCACATTGATTACCGCCTCAAAACTTCCGCGCGCCAGGTGCGCCCGGCAAATGTAGATGCCGTCCTTGGGCAGCAGGCGCTCCGACGGGACCTCCAGGTTCGCGGTGGGAAAACCTAGCCGCCGCCCACGCTGCTCGCCGGGGCAAACTCTTCCCGTAAGCCGGTAAGCACGCCCTAATAAATCGTTAGCGGCTTCGATGTGTCCTTCCTGCAGCAATCGGCGAATATCACTGCTATGCACGGCGGTGCCCCGCCAGATAAAAGGCGCAAAGGTGTGTACAGTGAAGCCCAGCTCAATGCCCAACTGGCGCAACACCTCCAGGGTGCCGCCACGCCCCTGGCCCAGAGCAAAATCGGGACCCGCCCACAGTCCAACGAGATGCACGTGCTCCTGAAGCCGGGATAAAAAGGCGCGCGCCGGCAAAGCCGATAACGCGGCATCAAAGGGCTGTACAATCACGCCATCCAGCTCGAGCACTGCCAGCTGTTCCAATCGCTCCTCGAGGGAAGAAAGCCAGGTGCGAGCAGGCTTACCATTGAAATACTGGCGTGGCAGGGGATCAAATGTGAGCACCACCGCCTGTCCCGCAATTGCACGAGCCGCGGCAACCACCCCACCGATCAGCGCTTGATGTCCACGATGTAGCCCATCAAAAGCCCCAATCACCAGTTGCGTGGGCGCCGTTGGAGAGAGCTGTTCTAGACCCCGTTCAATCCACATCAGTAGCTCGCTCTCAAGACAGCGCCGGTAACACCAGCGTCGGGCGCCACCGTCCATCTTCCAGGGGCATCAACATCGCCACGAGGTGCCCGTCTACATCATGAGCACGCACTTCAGCTGCCACGGGTGCATCTGGCAGCTCAATACTCTGCCCATAGCGCACAGCGCTCTCCATTGCGGGAGTCAATGTAACGCCAGGCAAAGCCATGACCGCTACATCCGGAGGCAGAAGCGCCTCCGCAAGCCGCCCAGCTTCTGCCAGTGCCCGTAGTTGCTCCAGCGTCACGCTCTCTCCCAGATCAAAGCGCCCCGTAGCCGTACGAGTGAGCGCGACGAGATGGGCGCCGCACCCAAGCTGCTCCCCCAAATCATGCGCCAGGCTGCGGATGTAGGTTCCGGCAGAACAGGTAACACTGAGGGTGAATTCGGGCAGCGCCCACGCATCGAGGGTGAGTGCGTGAATCGTGACCAATCGGGGTTGGCGCTCGATCTCCTGCCCCTGGCGGGCCAACTTATAGAGCGGCTTGCCACCCACCTTGAGTGCCGAGACCATAGGGGGCGTCTGCAACAAGGGACCACGATAAGCCCCTAGCGCGGCTTCAATTTCGGCGCGCCCCACCGTTACGGGACGCCGCAACAGGATTTCACCCTCGGCATCATAGGTGCTCGTCGTCTCGCCCAGGCGCACCACAGCGGTATAGGTCTTATCCGCACCGGAAAGATACCGCGCCAGGCGCGTGGCAGCTCCAACAAGCACAATGAGGACCCCCGTTGCCAGTGGATCAAGCGTGCCGGTATGCCCTACCTGCCGCAAACCGGTAATCCGCCGCACCGCGTTCACTACATCGTGGGAGGTCATACCGGAGGGTTTATTGATATTGAGAAGCCCAAGCATTTTTAGCCGTGAACCGTTGCCGCAAGGCTCAATGAGGTCGTGCAAGCTCCTGACGCAGCAGAGCTAAGGTATCGCGCACGACCAGATCCAGGCTGCCGGGGAGCGAATAACCCGCAGCTTGCGTATGCCCCCCGCCCCCCAGTTGTTTGGCAATCCACGCCACATCATAGCCGGGGCGTGCCCGAAGGCTCACCTTGACCGTGCCATCGCGCATCTCCAGTAAAGAGGCAAAGAGCTGCGCCTCACGAGTCTGGCTAAGCAGATTCCCCAGGTCGAGATCGTCATGATCTTCAATATCGAGTGCTTGCTTTTCTGCCAACGGGAAAGTTGTCCAGGCGATACCAGTTTCAAGTTGCAGGCGGCTGAGCGCTACTCCCCAGGCTTTCATCTGCTTATAAGGCACAGCATCCAGCGTCCGCTGCATCACGCCGAGATAATCCCCGCCCGCCTCGACCAGCTCGCTCACAAAGCGCAGAACAGCGGGTGTCGTTGTTTCGGTGCGCAGCCCACGCGTGTCAGTGATCAGCGCGGCAAGCAAGCAGGTAGCAATATCATCGCGAAGGGGGATGCCCAACGCGTGAATCACCCGTGCCATAGGCAACGCAGTTGCGGCAGCCTCCGGCTCAATGAGATTGACATCACCAAAAGCATCGTTAGTCGCATGATGATCAATGACAACCAGTTTCAACCGCTCCGCCCAGGCGGGTTTGTAGATGCCACCGGTGCGAGAAAGATCGCTCATGTCCACAGCCACAACGAGGTCAATATCAGCATCTTCAGGAATAGCGACCTCAAAAGCCGCAGCTCCAGGAAGGTAGTCCAGATTGCCGGGCAGAGGGTGAACGCACGCGATGCGCGGCGCCTTTCCCAACGCGAGCAACGCGAGCCGCAGCGCTAGAGTGCAGCCAATAGTATCGCCATCAGGTCGGGGATGGGCAATGAGCAGTGGGCGCTCACTGGCTTGCAAACACTCAAGCGCTTGAGTCAGTGCCGGCGTCGTCATCGTCATCCCCATCGTCACCATCTTCATCCCAATCATCAGCAGCGTCCTCAGCGTCGTCATCCCATTCGTCATCGTCATCCCATTCGTCATCGTCGCCGTCGTCAACAGATTTGACAAGAGCATCTGCAACTGACCGAGAAGGGGCACCGACTGAAGAGGAAGCATCAGGTGAGAGTACGCCATCAGCTTGTAGCTGGCTTAACAGCGCCTCAATCCGTTCACCCTGGATCAATGAGGGGTCGAATGCGAAGACCAGCTGCGGCAAGTTGCGCAAGCGCAATACTGGCGCCAGTTCCGAGCGCAACCATCCAGCAGCTTTATCCAACGCCGCCTGCACCTCAACACGCTCCTCCGCGGACCCCAGGAGACTATAAAAGACCTCAGCGCGGGTGGTATCACGATTGACCACCACATCGGTAATGTTTACCTGCCGTAAACGCTCGTCATTGCTAGATTCCAATAGCAAGCGTGTGATATGGTAGCGGATCAGCGAGCCAACACGGCTCAGATATTTCTTTCCCATGTGTTCATTGCCTCTCTACACTTATTCCAGCGCCTGGCGCTCCATGAAGAAACATTCCAGGCGGTCTCCAATTTCGACCTCATCAAAACCTTCAACACGCACACCACAATCAAAACCATCGCGCACTTCGCGAACATCTTTCTCGAAGCGCTTCAGCGAAGCAAAGCCGCCCTCATGCAACATCTTATCGCCACGCCAGACACGGACGCGGGCATTACGCCGGAGAATTCCGTCGGTGACCATACACCCCGCCACCTTGCCGAGTTTCGGAATATTGAAGATAGCCCGCACCTCTGCCTGCCCCAAGGTCTTGGGTTGATAAACCGGGTCAAGCAAACCCTTCATGGCTTTCTCAACATCATCAATCAGGTTATAGATGATCTCGTAAATATTGATAGCCACATTCTCATCATCAGCGATACGCTGCGCCGCCCCGTCCACATTCACACGGAAACCCAAGACGATACCCTCAGAAGCTACCGCCAGGCTGACGTCCGATTCCGTGATGTTACCGGCAGCAGCGTGAATGATGTTGAGCCGCACCTCGCCGACACTCAGCCGCTGCAGAGAGTTGACAATAGGCTCGATGGAACCCTGTACGTCCGTTTTGAGCACAATGGCGAGCTCTTTCGCCTGCCCCTCACGAATACGCGCGGAGATTTCATCCAGAGAAAGCGGGCGTCGCTGCGCCACCTGCGTTGCAGCCCGGGCCTCTTCGGTACGCTTCTGTGCAATCGCACGTGCGGTGCGTTCATCGGAGACAACCTCAAGGCGATCACCCGCAACCGGCACGTCATGCAAGCCGATGATCACTGCCGGGGTTCCAGGAGGAGCGGTGCGGTGACGTTTCTCATTTTCGTCTTCCAGAGCACGCACCTTGCCCCAGGTCGTTCCCACTACCACAATATCACCCGTTAACAAAGTGCCATTCTGCACCAACACCGTGGCTACAGGCCCACGCCGTTTATCGAGTTTACCTTCGAGTACCGCGCCCACAGCCGCGCGGTCAGGATTAGCCTGCACGCCAATCTCATCTGCCAACAACAAAATCGCTTCCAACAAATCCTCCAAGCCTTGCTGCTTCTTGGCAGAGACTGGGATGATCATAATATCGCCGCCCCATTCATCGGAAACAAGCCCTAAGTCCGAAAGTTCTTGCTTGACGAATTCCGGGCGAGCATTAGGCTTATCAATCTTGTTCAAGGCAACAATGATGGGCACATGCGCCGCACGGGCATGGTTAATCGCCTCTACTGTCTGGGGTTTGACGCCATCATCTGCAGCGACCACGAGCACGGCAATATCCGTGGTATGGGCGCCGCGCGAGCGCATTGACGTGAAGGCCTCGTGACCAGGCGTGTCGAGAAAAGTGATGCGCCGGTCATTGTGCTTGACCTGGTAGGCGCCAATATGTTGCGTAATACCGCCGCTTTCGCCACCAGCAACATTGGCGTGACGAATGACATCCAGGAGGGAAGTCTTTCCATGGTCCACATGCCCTAAAATCGTCACCACCGGGGGGCGTGAGGAGAGATCCTCCTTTGCCTCGCCGGCAACCAACCGTTGCCAGGAGGTAAGTTCAGACTCCTGCTCCTCTTCCGAGGTCGCCTCGGGAAAAGGATGCCGGGTTTCTACATTAAATTCCGCCGCTACAATCGCAGCTGTGTCGAAATCAATCTGCTGATTGATACTGGCTAACATACCATTTGTCATCAGGATTTTGATGATCTGAATTGGACTCACTCCTAACATATCAGCCAGATCGCGCACGGTGAGCACTTCTGGAATAATAATTTCTTTAGGTTGTGAAGATACCTCTTTGTTCATACTCTTTCTCCTTTTCGGGCGTAAGGCATCAAAGCCAACTACGCCACAACAATTTCGCCATCAACCGGCGCGACTGACTCGGGTGACGATGCTAACGTCTCTGGCAATGTCGCAGCAAAAGCGCGCAGGTCGGCAAGAATTTCAGCAGTCAGCGTTGTGCGTAGAGCACGATCAAGGCTGCCCTGTTTTAATGCTTTTTCCCAGCAACTCCGCTGGCGGCAAAGATAGGCGCCGCGTCCATTCTGTTTTCCGGTCTCATCCACCACCACCGCCCCAGAAGGGGTATGGACCACACGCAACAAATCGCGCTTGTGTCTCCGCTCGCGACAAGCGATACACGTACGCTCAGGAATATGACGTTGCTTGGGTTGTATCTTGTTCTTTGTCATAAACTTACTCGAGCACAACGTTCTCAAAAAAGCGAGCGCCAGAGAGTCCATCTCTGGCGCCCACCCTCATATCCAAACCAAGGGTAGCAATGTCTACCGTTGGTTTACAGTCTAACTGTGTGGCCCACGGGCGTCAAAAAACCAAAGTTGGACTACTCAATCAGCATAATCATCCCACGGATTGGATGTGCTACGTCGCCGCTTACGCACGACGATAGTCTCACCTTTCTCATCATCATAGAAAATAGTACGTTGCTTCCGCTTGCCTTTCTTGTGACGGCGAGAAGACGATTCCTCATCTTCCTCATCTTCCTCATCAGGCACCACAAAGGGTACAGCAAAGAGGTCCTGTATCGCGGTTGGCAGAGTCTCTTCAGCCTCGCCGGTCTCCGCCGCGGGAGCAACACCTTCAACAGTGACCACAGCCTCCTCTGCCACAGCCTCCGCCGCAGATTCGGCGACAGCCAGGGCAGGTTCTTCTGCGGGCAAGGGCGCAGCCTCCACCTCCACGGGCAGCTCTGCTCCAGGTTCAGCAGCGGCTTCAAACTCCACAGGCGCCACTTCTTCCGCCACGGCTTCAACCACCGCTTCGGGCACGGCAAGCCCCGGCGTTTCGGTGACTCCACCTTCGGGAGCAACATCGAGACCCACAAACTTCAGTTCGCTGGCTTCAACAGCCGCCTTAATCTCACCCAGCGCCTTAGCGCCAATGCCAGTGAGCACCAGCAAAGCTTCGTCGCCCTGCGCAATGCGTTCCATCACCTCACCAGCGCTGATCACGCCATTGCGCCGCAAATGCCCCAAGACCTTCTCGGAAAGCCCCAAAACTTCCAACGGCATTTCGTAGGCGCTCTGCGGAACACGTGCACGCGCCTGCGCCACAGCTTCACGTTGCTGCTGGGCAGCCACTTCTTGTGCCGCCTGTCGCGCACGAGTCTGGTGCGAGACAGGGTGTTCCTTCTCGCGCCGGGCAATCTCAGCCATCCGCACGGCTTCAACAAGAGTCTTGATGACCCGGCGTTCTTCATCATTATAAGGATTCTGAGTCCCCTCATGCGCGCTCAAGATAGCCGCCAGTTGTGCCACCAGCGCCACGCTATCCTTCTGGTGCGCCAACAAATCGGGATGCTCATTCACACGCTGCAGAGCCCAGATAGCAGCCTCAGTCGCCCCCTGAATGTCAATGCGCCAGCCGGTAAGCTTCGCTGCCAGGCGGGCGTTCTGCCCCGCGCGACCAATCGCCAACGAGAGCTGGTCATCGAGAACCACCACAGCAGCGGTCTTGCCACCGGGATTCTGCTCGTCAAGCGTCACGCTGAGCACAGAGTTGAGGCTGAGGGCGCTGGAAATGTACTTATCCGACTCCTCAAACCACTGAATCACATCCACGCGTTCATCGTTGAGCTCGCGCGAGATCGTCTGGATGCGGATTCCGCGCATTCCCACGCAGGTACCCACCGGATCTACCCCCGGTTGCCGTGCCGTAACAGCAATTTTTGAGCGGGCGCCAGGTTCGCGGGCGATACTCTTGATTTCCACCAGCCCGCTACGAATCTCCGGAACTTCCAACTCCAGCAAACGGCGCAACATCGCCGGATGGCTGCGAGAAACTACAACCTGCGGACCGCGAGCAGAACGTTTAACCTCAACCACATAGACGCGGATTTTCTGGTGCAAACGATAACGCTCGCCCGGAATCTGCTCACGGCGTGGCATCTGCGCCTCTTCAGTGCGTTCCAGATGCAAAGTAATCCCTTGTGGATTGATAGATTGAATCGTGCCAATAATGATCTCATTGACCTGCCGGCTGAAACGCGTGATTTGGCTCTCACGCTCCGCCTCACGCAAACGCTGTGTGATGACCTGCTTGGCAGTCTGAGCAGCAATACGGCCAAAGTTGTGCGGGGTGACATCGACCATCACCAGATCACCCAAAGCCGCATCGCGAGTGACGCGACGCGCATTGATCAGTGTGATCTCAAGGTCCTCATCCGCGACCTCCTCGACCACCGTCTTTTCCAGAAAGATACGCGCCAGCCCCGTGTCCATGTTGACCTCAGCAGTGAGATTCTGGGTTGGCCCGACCTTCCAATCTCGCCGGTAAGCGGTAACCAAAGCCGCCCTTACCGCCTCCAGGACTGTATCCCGTGGTAAGTTATAATCGGCGCAAATCTGATTGAAAGCCAGAGCAAACTCGCTTTTCATGAAACGGCCACTCCCTCCACCTGCATCGTTCGAGTGCAAACTATAAAGAAAAGTGGGGTGGTCCCCACTTTTCGGCGCAAAACTTATGCCCTTGTACGGATGATATTATAGCACAGGTATGGCCTTAAAGCAAGGATGAAACGACTCGGTTCCGGCTTGTGTTGGCGACTTTGGCTGGCTTGTTGGTCGGCGGTTACTAGTTTTGCCAAGACAGGCTTCGCTCC
>JAFGFB010000253.1 GCA_016931315.1 Anaerolineae bacterium | reverse complement strand
TCATTACACCAAGATGCCGTGTGGGCTAGCCTGCCGCGGGGCAACTGTGGGGTTGATGGCAGATCGTTTACCTGCTACGAATGCCCGGAATGGCCCTTGCTTGACAATTCCCTCGAATCCAAGTATACTTCTTATTGAAAAAAACTATCAATAAGGGAGATGCTGTGTCAGCTTGGGAGGAATTGTTAGCGCAGGCAGGCCATCGCGTAACTGAACCGCGTCGTCTTGTGATGCAACTGCTTTTGGCGAGCGAAACGCCGCTCTCCCCACAAACGCTTTTCGAGTCGGCGCGCGTGCAGCACCATAACCTGGGACTGGTGACCATCTATCGCACTCTCGAACTCTTCGAGTCGCTGGGGTTGGTCTGCCGTGTGCACTTGAAAGATGGCTGTCATGGTTACCTGGCGGTTTCACCTGGACACCATCACTTTGTGATTTGCGAACGTTGTGGCGGTTCGGTGGAGTTTCCTGGCGGGGATGACCTGCGTGCGCTAATTGCGGATATCGAGGCGCGGACAGGGTATCGGATCGAGGAGCATCTTCTGCAACTCCTTGGGCTGTGCCCCAATTGTCAGGGGAAATGAAAATCTGGGTTTTTTGTGGGGCGCAAGCCCCATTTTTGAACTTTGCTGATGAAATTTTTTTTCAATAAAGGGATGATAATAATGCAACGTTGGGCTTTGCGGTTGGTTGGGTTTGTTCTAGTGTTGCCTTTAGCGTTAGGGTTGGTGGGCTGCGGGTCTTTGCTTGAGGCGGCGCCGCCTGAGGAAGTGGCGCCCGATGTACTTCCGGCGTTGACGGCGGTGAGCCTTTCCGGGCAGGAGCGGTTGCGGGTGGTGGCGACGACAAGCCTGGTAGCGGATGTGGTGCAGCAGGTAGGCGGCGACACCATTGATTTGCGGGTTCTGGTGCCCCTGGGCGCTGATCCACACAGCTTCACGCCCGCACCGCAGGATGCCGCGGCGGTGGCGAATGCGCATGTGGTTTTCATCAATGGCGCAGGCCTGGAGGCTTTTCTGGAGAAGCTGCTCGAAAGTGCTGGCGCCCAGGTGCCCATTGTGCCGGTTTCCGCTGGCATCATGCTTCTGGAAGGCGTAGCGCATGCTGAAATGGATGTTGAACCTGAGGATCCAGAGCACCATCCTCATGAGGGGGATCCCCATACGTGGTTTTCACCGCGCAATGTCGAGCGCTGGACGCAGAACATCGCGGAGTCGCTGAGCGCTCTTGACCCGGCGCATGCCGCGGATTACGCCGCCAATGCAACGGCCTATACGGAAGAACTTGAGGCGCTTGACCTTTGGATTTTGGATCAGGTGGCGCAGATTCCACCGGCTAAGCGCAAATTGGTCACTGATCACACGGTATTCACGTATTTTGCGGAAGCCTATGGTTTCGAGCAGCTGGGCGCCATTATTCCTGGTTATAGCACGCTGGCGTCGCCATCCGCGCAAGACCTCGCGCGTCTGGAGGATGCCATTCGAGAATTTGATGTGCCGGCGGTCTTTGTGGGCGTTACTCTGAATCCCAGCATTGCCGCGCAGGTCGCGCAAGATACTGGGGTACGGCTTGTCCCGGTGTATCAGGGCTCACTGAGTGAGGCTGGGGGGCCTGCCGACACGTATCTGGCGTTTATGCGGTATAATGTGAACGCTATTGTGGATGGTTTGCGTTGATGAATTTGCATAAGTTGACCTTGAAACCGATTTTTATACGCCCAGAGGCGCATGACACAGGCGCTCCAATTTTGGAGGTCGCCAACCTGAATGTGCGTTATAACGGTTATATGGCGCTGGAGGAAATCTCCTTCCGCCTGAACAGGGGCGAGCGGCTTGCAGTGGTGGGACCGAATGGCGCCGGTAAGAGCACCCTTTTCAAGGTGATTGCCGGAGTATTGGCTCCGACTACGGGACAAGTGAAGGTCGCTGGCGGAAGCCCCGGAAGGCATATCTGCATCGCCTATGTGCCGCAGCGTACACAGGTAGATTGGAGTTTTCCCACGACGGTGGCAGCGGCAGTGATGATGGGACGCTTCGGCAAGATTGGGCTGCTGCGTCGCCCCGCACGTCGCGATTGGGAATATGTCCGGGAATGCCTGGATGTGGTTGGAATGACAAGCCTGGCCTCTCGTCAGATTGGGGAGCTCTCTGGCGGGCAACAGCAACGTATGTTCATTGCTCGCGCCCTGGCACAGGAAGCCGAATTGATGTTGATGGACGAACCTCTCACAGGTCTGGACGTGCCCGCGCAGGAGGATATTTTCCGAGTTCTGGAGACACTTCGCGCTCGCGAGGTGACTGTGATGGTGGCAACGCATGACTTGCAGCAGGCTGCGGAGCGCTTTGACCGCGTGATGCTGTTGCGATATCGCTTGCTGGGGTTGGGTCTCCCTGACGCGGTCTTCACGGCTGCGAACCTGCAACAGGCTTATGGGGGGCATCTGCATTTGATTCAGTCAGAGAATGGTGTGCTTGCGGTGGGTGACACTTGTTGCACAGGAGAACCTGCATGAATGCACTGTGGACTTTGTTGACCGAGCCATTGCAGTACGCCTTCATGCTGCGCGGGCTGATTGCAGTGATCATGGTGGGAGTCGTCTGTGCGGTGGTGGGCAGTTTTGTGGTCTTGCGCGGCATGGCGTTTCTGGGGGATGCTCTGGCGCACGCGATTCTGCCGGGTGTGGCCGTTGGCTATCTCGTGAGTGGCGGCGCGCGTGGGGCTTTATTCTGGTGGGGCCTTGGCGCGGCGGTGTTTACCGCGCTTGGTATCGGTGCCATCGGCAAAGGCTCGCAGGTCAAGGAAGATACCGCTATCGGCATCATCTTTGCAGGGATGTTTGCGTTGGGCATCGCGCTGATTTCATCGGTGCGCAGCTATGCTGTGGACCTCTCTCACTTCCTCTTCGGTGACGTCTTGGGCGTGGCAGCGCACGACTTGTGGCTGATTGGCATCTTTGGTGGGCTTGTGTTGCTGATCATCCTTACCTTGTATAAGGAGTTCACCGTCCTTTCCTTCGACCCGGTGCTCGTGGTGACCTTGCGCATGCCCGCTACGCTGTTGCATTACTTGCTTTTGGTGCTGATTGCTTTGGCGATTGTGGTCTCGCTACAGACGGTAGGCGTGGCGCTGATGGTGGCGATGCTGGTGACGCCTGCAGCGACGGCTTTTTTGCTCACCCGAAGACTATCGCGGATGATTGCGCTCGCGGCGCTGATTGGAGCTTCTGCGGGAATTATTGGCCTGTATCTTTCCTATTACGTCAGTGTTGCTTCTGGTGCGGCTATTGTATTGGTGTGTACAGGCTTCTTCTTGCTGGCGTTGCTATTCGCACCGCAGCGAGGGCTGCTCTGGCGCAGGAGTGCATAGCCACTTTCCGCTAGCCGGTTGTTTTTGAGGTGCAAGATGCCTATTTACGAGTATTATTGTCCAGTATGTGACGCACGTTTTCAGCACCTGGCGCGTTCCTTCGATGCCCCTCCGCCGCCATGTCCCAATTGTGGGAATGTGGCAGTGGAGAAACTGATCTCACGCTCACATCTTGGGCGCGGTGAGGTGGAGAGTCGCGAAGCCTTTGACGCCCGTGCACGCGAAGCCCGTGATAATGATATGGACCCGCAGTCGGCTGCACGTTTGCTCCAAAGTGGGGGGGAGTTATTGGATGAGGTTGCTCCGGAAGGCGTGGATCGGGATATTTACCGTGAAATTGTAGCGCGTCGAGCGAAGGGTGCTCAGGACGGTGATTTTCAGGATTTGGTGGATGAGATGCCGTTCCCGCCACCACCTGACGACTTGGATCACGTCCATGACCACGACCACGAGCACCCGCACGGTCACGGGGGGGCGCACAAGCAAGAGCACAGTCACCGGCGGGCGCGTGATTTGGGATGGGGATAATGCTGCCCTGTCATCTTCGGATGATTTCTCTCACTGGTGGTAACTGTTTAGATTTCCGTCATGAGGCGCAGATTTCGGGTTAAAGCCCGGTAGAACGAGTGTTTTTCGCTGCCGCGCCATGCGCGGCAGCGAAAAACACTCTCCAAAATTGCGGCTTTAGCCGCTCTCGGTTGTGGCAAGCGGGAGAACGCTGAACAGTTACCACTGGTGACGTTCTAGACATGATAGACAAAATCGTGAGGATGACAAAATGAATGATGCACTATATCAAGCCCTTATCTCACGGCATTCAACCCGGCGTTTCGATACTCATCCCCTGGCAGACGGGACATTGAAACGCATTCAAGACTTGGCCGCAACCGTGGAGCCACTGGTTCCGGAGAATCGCTATGCGGTGATGATTCGTGACGTGAACACGGTGGAGGACTTGGTGCAGGCGTTGGGCGCCTACGGGCGCTTATTGAGTCCTCCGCATTTCATGGTGCCCTATATCCTGGGTGAAACGCACCCGCTTGAGGACCTCGGCTATCGCACGCAGCAGTTGGTGATACAGATGATGCTGCTAGACCTGGGCGCCTGCTATATCGGCAGTCTAGGGCGTGAAACAACGCTGCGCGCTCGTTTCATCCTGCGCCGTGAGGCGCGTATAGGTGCAGTGCTTATCTTTGGACACCCCGCTGAGGACCTGGGGAATCGTACGGCTGATGGGGTGCTGCGTCGTATGGCAGGGTCAACGCATCGCCTGAGCGCAGCAGAAATCTTCTATAACAAATCCTTTGATCACCCTGGCGTTCCCCCAGAAGAATTGGTGCCTCTCATCGAGGCGGCGCGAAGGTCGCCTTCGGCGCTCAATGCACAGCCCTGGCGTTTTCTCTGGCGTAAGGGCGAATTGTTCTTGTTTACGCTACGGCAAAATGCCCGTTACGGTAAGGGCGTGCCGCAGGATTACCGTTTCTTCGATGCCGGATTGTGTATGGCGTCGGTGCGGTTGGCTCTCAAGTCGCAGGGGCGGCAAGAGAGCTGGCAATTATTGACGGGAGAAGAACGCGACTTGCCGAAATACCCGCAAACACTGGCGCCCGTAGCGAAAATCGTATTGGGCTAGCTGATTTGTTTATACGAGAGCGCACGGAGAAATTCCTCTGTGCGCTCTTCTTGTAGCTCAAATCCTCAAAGCCTTAACCCCGACGTTTGCCGCTGCGTTCTTTTTTCTCTTTCTTATGGGTGCGGAAAATTACGCGAATGGGAGTCCCTGGAAAGGCATAAACCTCTCGGATGCGGTTCTCCAGGTAGCGCTGGTAGGAGAAATGTACCAGCGCCGGATCGTTCACCGAGAGCGCAAATGTGGGTGGCGCTACGCCAATCTGGCTCGCGTAATACAGCTTCAGTTTGCGCCCCTGAATGCTGGGGGGCGCGTGCTCAGCGAGCGCACATTGCAGGGTGTCGTTCAGGACGCCCGAGCTAAGACGCTCGTAGCGCGCTGCTGCAACCTCAAGCGCAGTGGGAATGACGCGCTCAACCCGCAGTCCTGTAAGCGCTGAGATGAAGAGCACCGGAATATAGGGCATGAACTTCAGTCCCTCATGGACTTTTGCCTCAAAATCGGCGACATCGCGTCGCACTTCGGAGTCCACTGCGTCCCATTTGTTGACCACCACGACGACGCTGACGCCTTGTTCCGCGATAATGCCCGCGATGTGGGTGTCTTGTGCGGTGATGCCTTCAACAGCGTCAATGAGCAGCAGCGCAATATCGGCGCGCTCTGTGGCTTTAACTGCCCGCAGCACACTGTACTTTTCGACGCCGGCTTCGATTTTTCCTCGACGGCGAATGCCAGCTGTATCAATCAGGGTGACGCTTTGCCCTTCCCAGAGCATTTCCGTATCTAGGGTGTCACGGGTAGTGCCGGCAACCGGACTGACAATGGCACGCTCTTCGCCCAAGAGTCGGTTGAGCAGCGAGGATTTGCCCACGTTGGGTCGCCCCAGAATAGCAATTCGCACCGTATCCTTTACTTCTTGCGGCTCGGGGTTTTCAGGTGGCAGCAGGTCCACGATGACGTCTAGCAAATCGGCAACGCCGCGCCCGTGAAGCGCGGAGATAGTGTAGACCTCATCGAAGCCCAGTTCGTAGAACTCATACGCTTGCTGCTCCCGGCGCTCACTATCAGCTTTGTTGGCAACGAGCAGCACAGGCTTGGTGCTGCGGCGCAACAAATCCGCCACTTCCTGGTCGGCGCCGGTGAGACCTGTGCTGGCATCGGTGAGGAATAGCACAATATCGGCTTCGGCGATAGCCTGTTCTGCCTGTGCGCGGATCAGGGGGATGAAGGCAGCGGAGTCCTCTAGCAGTGGGTTTTCGGGCCCCGGGCGACGTCCTTCATCCACGGTGCTGGGCAATACCTCGATACCGCCAGTGTCCACAAGCACAAAAGTGCGATCATTCCACTCTGTCTCGGTGATGATGCGGTCGCGTGTGGTCCCCGGAATATCGCTTACCACTGCCCGGCGTTCACCGATCAGGCGATTAAAAAGTGTGGACTTTCCCACATTTGGGCGCCCAACAATAGCAACATATGGTTTTGGCATAACTTTTCCCTACCTGCCGCGATCCATCCCGGACCGCGTTACCTACCATGACGTATGTCAGTTTTGAAACTTCATTATACCACGGTAGGGAAGAGCCTGGGGGTAGGCTCTCAGCCGTTTTTGGGGAGGAGCAGGGTGAAGCAACTGCCCTCACCCATGATGCTTTCAACCCAGATGCGTCCGCGGTGTCGTTCGATGATGGATTTTACGATGGCCAATCCCAGACCTGTACCACGAATGCTTTCGGTTTCCGGCAGGATAACCCGGTAGAAGCGCTCAAAGATGTGCGCTTGATCGGCGAGCGGGATGCCGAAACCGTTGTCCTTTACCTGTACGATAATGTGTTCTCCGGTATCCTCTGTGTCTATCTTGACCTCTCCATGAGGGCGATTGTATTTGATGGCATTGTCTACAATTTTACCCAAGGCTTGTTGTAACCGATAAGAATTGCCGCGCACATACAAGGGTACTTCCGGCATCTTGAACTCCAGGTTGATTTCCAGATCCTTGGCCTGGTTTTGATATCGGGTTTGTACTTCCTTTAAGACCTGTTGTAGTTGCAAGTCCTGCAACGGCATTTCGTATTCGGCTTCGATGCGCCCAAGATCGAGCAGGTCGGTAATCAAGTCGGTGATGTCGGCAAGGCTATCCATGGCTTTTCGCACGAAAGCTCGTTGCATTTCATTGAGGGTTCCCGCTCGCTCCAGGAGCATGACATAGCCCTGGATGGTGGTGAGTGGAGTTCGCAGGTCATGCGACACGGTCTGGACGAATTCCGTCTTGATCCGGTCGAGCTCCTTCAACTTGGTAATGTCTTGCATCACGACTACGCGTCCCAATTGGGGTGCGGAGGTGATTTGTGCGTTCATCACGCGCCCTCCTGGAAGGACGATCTCGCCTTGAGGGGAATCAGGTTCTTCGATGGCTTGATGGAACAGTTCCAATAACTGTGCGTGTTGCAAAACGTCAAGGAAAGGCTTGCCTGTAGCGTTCTCCGGAATGTCAAAAGCATCGGCGGCTGTGCGGCTCCATAGAAGCAGGCAGTCGTGTTCATCGGTAATCAACACTGCTTCAGTCGCTTGTTCAACAATGCTGCGCAGACGATATTGTTCGCGCTGAATTTCTCCGAATAAGCGAGTGTTTTCCACTGCGACGGCAGTATAGTCGGCAATTGCGGAGAGGGTAAAGAGCTGCGCCTCGGTGAATTCGGCCGCACGTTCCCGGTTGACGACCCCGAGAACGCCCATCGTGTTGCCGCCAGGGCGGATAATGGGCAGGTAGAGCAATGCCTGCACCAGATTGCCTGTTGCCAACCGTGTTTCGCGTTTCAACATCACCGGTCTACCGGATTGGATTACCCTTTGTGCCACGGGGTCCTTGGCGGGAGTGCGTTGTGGAGCAGCATCTGGTCCGTTGAAGCGATGTGCTGCACGCAGGTAGATCTGCCCCTCTTCTTGCAGGATAATGAAACCTTCTTCTGCCCGTGTGAGGTTGACGGCGGTGCTTAAAATGCGTGGCAGCGCCTCGTCGAGACTCATGGACGCGGCAACGGATTTCCCGATGGTATAGATAACGTTGATTTCCTGCAACCTTTGATCCAGGCGTTGCTGTGCAGAGGCGAGCTGTTGTTCTAGCTCTGCTTTTTGCAGGTGGAGTGGAGCGTTTCTGATCGCGGCATCCAGGGCTGCGCGGTTGGTATCGGTGGTATAGGGCGGAACCAGGACGCCCAAGACGTGCAACTGTGCCAGCAGTGGATTGAGTGCGGTGTGGGGTAGCGATTCTGGTAGGATCAACACGATTGGCATAGCTTGCAATGGCGCTAGCTCCAGCAGGTTCAAAGGTCTACCGCTCAATACCGCTACATCTACAAGCGCCAGAGAGGCGGGGCGGGTGGGCGAGATGGGCGTGCCCAGAGCTTTGAGTGTCGAAAGAACGTCCACTTCAGCCTCTGGCGGCAGCAATACCCGCAGAGTTTGTCCGAGCTCTGGATCGTGGCTAATAATTAGAATTCGCTGCCCGTGCACACTCAATCCCCCTTGAAGCTGTTATTTCGCTCTTGGTTCTGTCATCAAAGTGCTATGGGATGATTCCAACTCAAAAAGACATAGCATAGTTATAGTCCATTTCCGACTATATGCAACTATTCGTAGGGTGCGTTTCAAAATGGAGAATCTCGGAGAAGATTGATTTTTGGCGGTGGGGCTTTCCCCCACCGCCGAAAACCAATTAAAGGAAAGGCGTTTGCCCCTAGGGTGAAACGCACCCTATACACGGGACGTATTTCACGCCGAGGGTGACAATATCCACAGCCCGCAACTTCTTGCTCTGTGCGACGTAATATAGAATGACGGATATAGCTTTGCTGGTGCGCAGAGTCAATAAAATGATCATGGTATAGGAGGTTCCGGTGAAACTGCTAATTCGTTGGGCAATCAGTGCCTTTTCAATTTTTGTCGCTGTGTGGCTGGTGCCAGGAATTACCGTGGAGCAAGATGGTTGGGTGCTCTATGCGGTAATGGCGGTGATCCTGGGATTGGTCAACGCTATCGTCCGACCGCTCCTCAAGTTGCTTACCTGCCCATTGATTCTTCTTACTTTGGGGCTGTTTGTGTTGGTGATCAACGGAATCACACTTTGGGTGGCGGCAGCGGTTGCTAACGGTGTCTTTGGTGTGGGTTTCTTCGTGGATGGCTTTTGGTCTGCGTTCCTGGGTGCGCTGGTTATCAGCATCGTCAGCGTCTTGTTGAGTGTTTTCGTCAAAGACAAAGATGATTGAGCCCCGGTGGCTATAGCTGCGACTTTGGCGAGTGTTTTTGGCTGCCGCGTTTAGCGCGGCAGCCAAAAATGTAAAAAAAGATCCTCTCGTTTTGCCTGCAAATCTTCCTCTGGTTTTCCCCAATGATCTATTGTATAACCTGACGCTCCTGTTTGCGTTGCGTCTTGATAGGGTTATACTGCGTGCATCACGGATCGAGACTCAGGAGGTGCATGGTGATAATTCCCGCTATTCCGGTACCGGAGATGCTTGATTTCCTGACGCAATTGCTCAAGACGCCCAGTCCTACAGGCGACACTGATGCAGCGCTTGCCTACGTCCAGGCGAGTTTTGCTGATCTGCCGGTAAGTTTTCGCTATCCGCGCAAGGGCGGTTTGGTTTTCACCTGGGAGGGCAATGCGGCGTATCCTTGCGCGTTGACGGCGCACGTAGATACCCTCGGCGCTATGGTTCAGCGGATAAAGAGCGACGGGCGCCTGGTGCTTACTCCCATCGGCAGCTTTGACTGGCATTCTGTAGAGACTGAGGGATGCACCGTGCTAACCGGTAAGGGCTTAGCCTATCGCGGCAGTATTCTGCCGGTCAAGGCTTCAGTGCACATTTATGGACCTGAGGCGCGGCAGTTGGAGCGTGTGGCTGAGAATTACGAGGTGCGTCTCGATGCCACGGTGTTTGACGAAGACGATACGTTGGAGCTGGGTATTCGTCCTGGTGATTTTGTGGCATTCGACCCACGTGTGGAAGTTAACGCGGGCTTTGTGCGTTCGCGGCATTTGGATGACAAAGCCGGTGTGGCGTGTATTTATGGGGCGTTGTTGGCGCTACATCGCGCGGGTCTGGGACCGCATTCTCGATTAGAGGTGTTGATTTCCGGTTACGAAGAAGTGGGGCATGGCGCGGCAACTGGCATTCCTGCCGATACGGTGGAACTTGTCGTTGTCGATATGGCTGCTGCCGGTGATATGCAGAACTCAGATGAATTCAGCGTGGGAATTTGTGCTAAGGATTCTGGTGGCCCCTATCATTTGGGGTTGCGCCGGCAACTAGAGATGTTGGCAGAGTCACATGCTATTCCCTATCGTACCGATATTTACCCCTTCTACGGCTCAGATGGCGGGGTGGCGTGGCGCGCCGGCGCTGACCTCAAGGTGGCGCTCATTGGACCAGGTGTGGATGCTTCGCACTCTTATGAGCGCACCCATACCGATTCGCTTGAGGCCACGGCGCGTCTCATTGCGGCCTATTTGCTTTCGGAGTGAGGTTTTTGGAACAACAGGCAGATTCCGCCGCCTTCCCGTGGGAGATTCCCTATCTCACTGTCGCTCTGCCGGGTATTGGCGGGCGTTTACGGGGTGCGCTTGAGGACTTCATCGTCGAGGAGGTGCCCGCCTATGCTCCGTGCGGCGAGGGTGAGCACACTTTTTTCGCGGTTGAGAAGCGTGATCTCTCGACGCCCATGCTGGTACAGGCACTTGCCACGGCGTTGGGGATTTCCCCAAGGGAGGTAAGCTACGCGGGTCTCAAGGATGCGCGGGCGGTAACCCGGCAAATCTTCTCCGTTCAGTGGCTCAGTCCAGAAACGTTACTGGCATTGCGCCTGGAAAATGCGCGCGTGCTCTGGGCCACCCGGCACACGAATAAGTTGCGCGTGGGTCATCTGCGTGGCAATCGCTTCGTGGTTCGCATTCGAGAGGTGCACCCCGAAGCTGCGGCGCGTGCGACGGCGATTCTGGACACGCTGTCGCAGCGTGGTGTTCCTAATGGCTACGGCGTGCAACGTTTTGGCAATGATGGGCGTAATGCGGAGATTGGGCTGTTGCTATTGCGGAACGATCGCGCGGGCTTGCGGACGCGTGGCATTCATCACCTGCCATTCCGGCAGCATCGGTTCTATCTGAGCGCTTTGCAATCCCAGCTTTTTAACCAGTATCTGGCGGAACGCTTGCAACGCGGGCTTCTTGATACCGTGGTGATGGGCGATTTGGCGAAGAAACACGCTACCGGTGGCATGTTCACGGTGGAATCCGTCGAGAGCGAGTCTCCTCGTGCTCAGGCTGGGGAAATCAGCGCCACTGGGCCGATTTTCGGCTTCAAAATGTGGTCTCCCAAAGGTGAGATGGCAATGTTGGAAGCAGCGATTCTGACAGCGGCGGGATTGACCCTGGCAGATTTTCAACCCGCAAAATTGAAAGGCTCGCGCCGTCCGGTGCGGTATATGCCTGAAGGACTCACCTGGCGTAGTGAGGAAGACACCTTGGTAGTGGAATTCTTCGCGCCCAAAGGGGCATTCGCCACCATGTTGTTACGCGAGTTGATGAAGTCGGACATAGAGCTTGACGAAACTGACGACGATGATGAGGAATGAGTTCTGCTGTTTGGGTGACTTGCATGAGCTAAAAACTCTCGCCAGTGGATCCGTCCACTGGCGAGAGTTTTTATAGCAACGCTGTTATTTCGCAATTTTGGGGATTCTAATGCAGTGCTAATTATCTTGAGGTATAGTAACTTTATTGTGCTCGAGTCCATGTTGTGATTTTGCACAACATGCTGTGAGCTTTCAAATGGAGCTGGTGTATGGATAAGAAGCAGAAGAAGAATGTGGGTTTTTCCATCGGTTACTTTGGGCTGATGATGTTACTGGCGTGGGTATTCCAGGTTTTGGTCTATCAACCTATGGTGCTGCGCCTGCAGGAAGTTCCCTATAGCGAATTTCTCCACAAGTTAGAAGCGGGCGAGATTGAGGAAGTCGTGCTCAGCGAGTCACGGCTGTTGTATACCTGCTGCGGGGATGATGAGGAGGAGAATTCGCGCCGGCACAATGTTGTGCGTGTTGATGACCCTGATTTGATAGAGCGCCTCACGCAGGCAGGAGTGGAGTTTTCTGCTGAGGAGCCGACAGGCGGACTGATTTCGCAGTTAGGTTGGATCATCATGCTTTTGCCGCTGGCTTTGATTTGGTATTTCTTGTTCCGCCGCATGCAACAGGGGGGTGCAAGTGTGATGTCCATCGGCAAGAGCAAAGCGCGGGAAATCGCCGGCGAACTAACGGGAGTCAAATTCGAGGATGTCGGCGGTTTGGATGAGGTCGAGCTCGAATTGCGGGAGATTATTGATTTTCTCAAGGAGCCACAACGTTATACGCGACTTGGCGCCAAGTTGCCCAAGGGGGTGTTGTTGGTGGGGCCTCCTGGCACCGGGAAGACCTTGCTCGCCCGTGCGACGGCTGGGGAAGCTGGCGTGCCCTTCTTCTCCATCAGCGGTTCTGACTTTGTCGAGATGTTCGTGGGTGTGGGGGCCGCGCGCGTGCGCGACCTTTTTGAACAGGCTAAAGCTAAAGCGCCCTGCATTGTCTTCATTGATGAGATTGATGCAATTGGCCAATCTCGAGCTTCGGCCATGTCATTGGGGACTAACGATGAACGCGAACAAACGCTGAATCAGCTGTTGGCTGAGATGGATGGCTTCGAGGCGAACAATGGTGTTGTGATTATGGCAGCTACCAACCGTCCCGAGGTGTTGGACAGGGCCTTGCTGCGTCCGGGTCGTTTTGACCGGCAGATACAGGTTGTGTTGCCGACTGATACTGGTAGACAGCAGATTCTTCAAATTCACACGTCTAAGGTCCCGCTGGCTGAGGACGTGAGTTTGAAGCGTCTGGCACAAATCACGGCAGGGTTCTCTGGCGCGGATTTGGCGAACATCGTCAACGAGGCGGCTTTGCTTGCGGTGCGTCAAGGGCGTGAAACGGTTTCGATGGAGGATTTCGACCTGGCGATTGAGCGCGTTGTAGCGGGCTTGCAACGCCGGATGGCGCTAAAGCCGGAGCTCAAACGTCGCGTGGCATATCATGAGGGCGGGCACGCGCTGGTCGCGCAGCTGCTGCCCTCAACAGATCCGGTACACAAGGTCAGCGTTATTCCGACCTCTAAGGGGGCCTTGGGCTACACACTGCACATGCCAGAGGAAGACACTTACTTGCTCAGTAAGCAGGAATTGCAGGAGCAGCTGGCAGTGATGTTGGGCGGACGTGTTGCTGAATGGGTTATCTTTGGTGATCGTTCTACGGGCGCCGCCAATGACCTTGAACGTGTTTCTGCTATCGCCCGCCGGATGGTGACGGAGTTTGGCATGACCGAGGCGTTGGGACCGGTGCGTTATGCCTCTGATGCCGGGATGGGTTATCTTGGTTCTGCCAACATGATGCGCCAGGATATCAGTCCTGAGACGGCGAAAACGATTGACATTGAAACCCGTCGCATCGTTGAAGACTCCGAGGCTTTGGCAGAGCGTTTATTGAAGGATCATCGAAGCGCGCTGGATCGAATCGCCGCGATTCTGTTGGAGAAGGAAGTCATCCTTGGGGACGAAATCCGCCACATTGTTGAGCAGGGTGGGGCGGCATAAAAGCACGCTTCAATGGGTGCTGGAGATAACAGCCACGGACTGCAATCTATTGTGGTCCGTGGTTTGTTCTTGTTCACTATCCCTCTACGCAGAGATGATACGCAGTTGCCATGCTCCTTGCTTCGAAGCGATATAATTACTGCGCAGAGCGGCAAAGGCTGGATCAAGCTCCGAGAGCGCCAGAATCCTTTCATCGTGCAAGACGGGCGGGTCTACGGCGCGCACTTTGGGCAGTACGGTGAGATCGCCTCCCACTGCAACTCGCACGAAATCCACCTCGGGACGTAAGCGCGCCAGCCAATGTTGCACTTCCGGAATGGGCGCAGCGCGAAGCCGCATCATCAGCGCTCGATCTGTCCCCCTCAAATCAGCTTCGGTCAGCAGGTTCGCTGCCATCGCTGCGCGCAGCGCCTCCGCCATACAGGCATACCATCCCACTTCCTGCACGGAGCACCAGACGGCATCATCTGCGGCGATGAAGGCCTCGCCTAGCCACCTCGCAGCATCGAGCGTTCCTACAACGATGCGCCCCGCTACCTTTCTCAGGCTTTCCAGGAAGGCGTTTACTTCTGCCTGTTCGAAAAGTTGAAGCGCGAGACCGTCGCGCAGGAAATAATCTAATCGGTCGGCGCAGAGCGCGGGTAACGGTTGCTCCAAGAGGCTGAAGTTGTCGCTCTCGGTGATTGTGCGCCAGTCCAATCCATGGCGTTCCAGACAGGCGGGTAAATCGGAGTCGGCGATTAGTTCTTCCCGGTGGACCTCATGATAGGTATGCTGCGCGTTGGGAAAGACAAAATCCACCACATGCGAGAAAGCAGTGTGCGGCACGTCATGGAGCAATCCTGCAGCCTGCTCCTCGAGGGGGGCGTCCAGGAATTGCAGCAGTGCCAACACGCCGAGGGAGTGCTCCAGGCGTGTGGTTTGTCGTTCTGGACGGATGAAGGCGGTGATACCTGCCTGATAGATGTGCGCCAAGCGTTGCACAGCTCGTGTGTGATACAGGTCATCTAGTAGAGGGTGGCTAAGATCTATGATTCCGTAGATAGGGTCAAAGAGCTCATGCGGGTGGTTTGGGCTTTCTTGAGTTAGGGGCATATGGTGGATTCTCCCTGCTGCCGTGGTGATTTTGGGATAGATATCAGGTAAAAAGTCGAGGATGATGTGCCCGGAATAACCCGGGCACACCATCCTCAAGAGAAAATCGTGATACGTTTTCCGCGTCCTGCCGGTGCTCTAACTTTCCTCTTCTGCCAGCTCCACGTACTCCGAGCGCAGGAGCGCTTCATTGCTGATGCCGAAGAGTTGCAGCAACTCTCCAATCAATGCGGCTTTGTGTTCTGCATCCTGGCGTGACCAGGTTCGGCTCTTGATTTCGACAAATGAGCCGCCAACCGGCTTGGTGATATGATCCAGGTTGACAGAAAAGTCCGTGCCCTTGTAGCGAATGTGGAAGCGGCGCCGTTGTTTGTGGACTTCGATTTCCTTTTGTGGCTGAAAATATTCCCGGTAGAAGCGACGGCTGCGACTGGCTGCAGCATCGAAACGCGAGCGCGAAAGCAGCACTGAATTTTCAAATTCTCGCTCCTTCGCTTTGGTCGTCAACGTAAGCCGGTAGATCACATCAATGAAATTTCCCGTTTTGAGGTCTACAATCTCGTCTTCTCGATAGCGCAACACACTCCCCCAGCGGTCATCGAAAATCATGTAGTTATCATACTGCTTGCGGCAGGACCCCCGCGTGAAGGTAATGTCCTCGCATGATAGCAGTTTGGTCTCAATTGCTTCGAGAGCGTCGGTGCGAACTTTGACCTGCACCTCAAACGTCTTGCCTTGGGCGACGCCGCCAATGGCAACCAATTTGCTCAGCACGCTCTCCTCACGTTTGCTCAGGAAAGTGTCAATCTTGCCTGCCAGCGCATTAGCTTCAGCACGTACAGCGGCAAAGTCTACGGTAAGGAGCTGGCGGTTACGCATCAACCATTTCCCGTTGACCATGACGTGTCGCACATCTTCGGCGTGTGTGGCGTAGACCAGCCTGGAATAGACGCTATCGGTTTCACGCCTGAAACTGGGCGTGTGGCGCATATCATCCGTGGCGATAACGATGAGGTCGGCGCGTTTCCCTGGCTCGAGCGACCCGGTGATATCGTCAATGTGCATGGCCCGTGCGCCCATGATGGTCGCCATCTCCAGAGTTTGGCGCGCTGGCAGGGTCACCGGATTCATCGTCGCTACCTTTGCCAGGAAACTTGCCAACCGCATCTCCTCGAACATATCCAGATCGTTATTGCTCGCGGCGCCATCGGTGCCGATGCCCACGTTCAACCCCAGGTCCAACATGCGTGCAATAGGAGCAATGCCACTGGCAAGTTTCAGATTGCTGGAAGGATTGTGTGCAACGCCGACGTTGTGATGTAACAGGGTCAGCATCTCGCCCTCGTCTACGTGCACGCAGTGCGCCGCCGTGGCTTTGGTTTCAAAGACGCCGATTTTCTTGAGCCAGGGCACGGGGGGCATATTGAATTCTTTGCGATGTTCCTCCACCTCGCCAGCAGTCTCGGCAATGTGAATGTGCAAGGGCACATCGAATTCGAGCACCAGGGAGATGGCCGCCTCCAGTAGTTCCGGTGTGACGGTGTAAGGCGCGTGCGGAGCCAATGCCGGCACAATGAGCGGGTGCCCTTTCCACCGCACTACATAATCCCTGGCGCGATGCAGGGCTTCATCATAACTTCCCGCATCCGGCGATGGGAATTTGAGGATACTCTGTGCGCAGACACCGCGCAATCCTGCCTGAGCAGCTGCATCAGCCACGGCTTCTTCGAAGTAATACATGTCCATGAAGGTAGTGGTGCCAGAGCGGATCATTTCCGCTGCCGCAAGCTGTGTTCCCAACCAGGAGAAATGGGGATCAACGAAATCTCGCTCTACGGGCATCATATACCCCATGAGCCATACATCCAGACGCAGATCGTCCGCCAGCCCGCGTAGCAGGGTCATCGGAGTATGTCCGTGGCTGTTCACCAGCCCCGGCATGATGATAACATTGCCTAGTGCTTCAACTTCTACGGCTGCATACTGTGCCAGGATATCCTCCGGGGCGCCGACGGCAATGATGTTGTCATCCTTCAAAGCGATAGCACCAGGCGTATGGATGTGGTATTGGGCATCCATGGTTACCAAAATATCGGCGGTAAGAATGCGATCTACCTGGGGTTGCAGTGTTTCCATAAAAAGCAGTCTCCTTTAACATGGGTGGGTTTCTCGCAGAAATGCGAGAACCTGAAGGGATCTGATATTAGCTAAACTCCTGGAGATACTCCTGGAGATTATGTCGCACGGCGTAGGCGGCAGCTTCGGCGCGATTGGTGAGATTAAGTTTGGAGAGAATGCTGCTGACATAGTTGCGTACGGTTCCTTCGCCCAGGAAAAGCGTGCGGGCAATTTCTTTGTTGGTGCGCCCCTCCGCCACCAATCCCAGAACCCGCAGCTCCTGCTCTGTGAGATCGGTGAAGGCGGCAGCTTGTTCTTGCCGTGCTGCCTGCCGCACGCGCTCCAGTACCCGTTGTGTTACGGCTGGATCTAGCATGGCTTCACCCTGCCCAATGCGCTGGATGGCGCGCACCAGGTCGTCGCCTCCTACTTGTTTGAGCACATAACCGGTGGCGCCAGCGCTGATGGCTTCAAAGAGCAGTTCATCCTCGGCGTAAGAGGTGAGGATAATGACGTGGATATTTGGGAAAGCGCTTTTGATGAGGCGACACCCCTCAACACCGTTTTGTCCCGGTAACCGAATATCCATGACAACAATGTCAGGGCGGTGCTGGCGAGTCTTTTCGAGCGCCTCTTCTACAGAACCGGCTTCGTCTACCACAACAAACTCTGGATTACGGCTCAGCAGTGCGCGCAGTCCCAGGCGAACAACCTCATGGTCATCAACAATCAATATTCTTAACATGATTTCTCCTCTGAGAGCCGTCAGGCAATTCTTATTCAGCAGGCAGGCTCGCTTATTACAACCGCAGTCGAATTGGCGTAACTTCCTGAAAGGGTCGCTTGCGGAAGTCTGGTATCAGCGGCTTAAACGCTTGAAAGCTTCTGAGAATATTACCCCAAGATGCTATTTGTTCAAGCACGGCTATACGGTAGGGACTTATCATTCTCCATACAAGCAATGCGTGGCAGTCTAGAAGACGGCCAAAGCCGTTATTTTTTCTGATGTTTTGCGGCAGTTTCAATTGCAAATCCTTGCGAGTTGGTGAAACCTGACGAGAATGATATATACGGCGTATGTGGAACCCATACCTGGATGTACGGGGCCCTATGTGAGCCGGCTCTTTCTGTTTGTAAGACCTCAATCTGTTATCCTCTGGCATTTGTTGTATGCCCAGGCGCATCTGCGCGAGAACCATCCGGTAAGTTAATATGGGATGTTCAGGTGCAATGTCACACCCGCGCCCGGGGCGCTTTCAATTTTGAGCTTGCCATCCAATAGCCGGGCGCGCTCGCGAATGTTACGCAATCCATGCCCCTTGCCCAAAATGAAAGCCTCCATACCCACGCCATCGTCATGAATCAATACCTCTAGCGATTCGGCGCCATAAGTGAGGTTGACTGTGACGCCATGTGCGTGGGCATGGCGGGCTGTGTTTGCCAACGTTTCACGCATAATCTGGAAGAGGTGCCGGCGACGCTCGAAAGCCAGCGGCCTTCGCGGTGGCTCTCCCTCAACGTTGAAATCTGTCTCGAGTAACGTGTTGACATGAAAGTCGCGCAGTAAGCGGCGGATGCCGGGTTCGAGATCATCATCGGGCATATCGCTGCGCAGGTCGAAAATGTAGCGGCGAATGTCCTGGATCGTCTGATTCAGGTTTTCCATAATGCGACGTAGTTGGGCATCGGCTTTGTGTGGCTCTGTGTAGAGCAGATGTTGCGTGCTTTCCAGCATCAGCCCGGCAGCGTAGATAGACTGGATGATTCCATCGTGCAGTTCACGGCTGATGCGCTCGCGATCTGCGGCGATAGTTTGCAGCCGTTCCACGTTTTCGATCCACTGTTCGATTTGCGTCTGGATGGTGGTGAAGGTTAGCAACAAGCCCAGCATCCACAACGCGCCCACGGCGGCCCAAATCAGTGAGGTGGGCAATGGAAACTGGGTCACATTGAGCCAGTTTGCCGGAAAGAAGGGCGCCGCAGGCACCAGTGCCACATTCAATACCCCGAAGGCGGCAGACATCGCTTCGGTAGTGCGTAGGTGTTGGCGGATATGCTCGCGCCACGCAGGCTCCAGGGTTTGGTAACTTTGACGGCGGATTCCCAATCCGGTGAGCAGCCCGCCGGGAAAGGCGAAGAGATAGCGCGCCAAGACCTCTCCGATGAGGGCGGTTTGCTCCAATTGCGGATAAGCCACCAGCATGGCAATACCATAGGGGAGCAGCCATGCCAGCTGCGCGCCAATTAAGATCGCTTGCAAACTGCGGGCTGAAAGGTTTTTGGGCAGTAGCGTTTGGATGCCAAAGGCAAGCAGAAATGCATAACCACAAGCCAGTAACGCTGTGCGTGCAGCCGCTGGCAGGAGGGGTACTGGGGCAAAGAGCGGAGTGAGCAGGTCATTCCATACTATGCAGGTCTCGAGAAAGGCGAAGATTCCTAACCATAGTATCTTTCGGGTCAGTACAATGCGACGACTCCTGTACCGTAAAAATCCTACGGTTAGGCTGAGGACAAAGAAAACATTAGCATGGAGAAACAAGCCCAAAGCTGTCCAGCTGGTCATGTGTGCCTCTTTAGACAAGTATACCATAGCCTTTGGGTGTGCAAAACGTCTGGAATACAACGGGCATTCGTAGCAGTTTGGCGGGCTTCTGCGTACCCTACAAGACGCGCTGTGCGGATTGATTGCGGTATCAACCCCGGTACGAATGCCTTGCTCGCGCTTCAGG
>JAFGFB010000252.1 GCA_016931315.1 Anaerolineae bacterium | reverse complement strand
GAGTTTTCAGGTGTTCTGGACTGGTTGCTGTCTCACCCGAGGGAGCGACGCCAGTTGGGCGCTTTTGGTCAGCATTATGTGACGCAGCGGTATAATTGGCCTGAGGTTATGGGTAGGTTTGACAGCGCAGTAGAAGATTGGCTGACGCTCAAGCTGAGCGCCCCAGCACACGGGAGATGGCGCGTGAGTTGACCCACGCGAAGGACAGATCGCCTGCAGAAGTCTGATTTCGAAGTCCCTATCCCGCGGTATCCCTCTCCAGTGGGTCTCGTTCCTCCAGCGTACAGGGTCTGTACGAAACCTAGTATTTCGCGGCGCAAATCTTGTGCTGCTTAACAGAGCCGTCAGCGCGGCGAAATCCTCAAGCGGTTGGGCGTTAGCAGGGCG
Source organism: Anaerolineae bacterium (assembly GCA_016931315.1). Taxonomy (GTDB): domain Bacteria; phylum Chloroflexota; class Anaerolineae; order B4-G1; family SLSP01; genus JAAZNO01. Next base: position 3,842 of record JAFGFB010000252.1, on the reverse strand, counting down.
TTATTGCCGGAATTTCGCTTACGCCTAACTTCACTAGGGTAATTGGGCGCAATGTAGGGTCTGGTTGAAATCCATAGCTGAGCGCATAATCGCCTTCGTGTTTCGCGACACGTGTCGTTTTCAACCAGACCAAGGCTTGCGCCGCGAAATGCTGGCACATTCGCCGCACAATCGGGTGTTTTTTCTCAACTATAAAGGGTTGACAATTAGTTAGAATTGGGATAGAATAGAGCCATGCGGGTTCACCAGATCATGCCAGAGCTGTTATACGGGGATGCCATCGGCAACCAGGCCCTCAAGCTGCGTGGGTTGCTGCGCGAATGGGGTTACGAGTCCGAGATCTACGCTTTGCACCGCGACCGGCGGTTGGCCTATGCCGGTCGTGATGTTCGCAGTTATCGCGGCAGTGCGGAGACTCTGTTGATCTATCATTATTCGATCTCATCAGTGCTGACGGATTTTGTGAAACAGTTGCCTGACCGGGTTGTTGTCTACTACCACAACGTCACGCCAGCGGCTTACTTGAACGGGTACAATCCGGGTCTGGCGGCACTATTGCGCAGGGGGCGAGAGGAACTTTCCAAGTTGAGCGGCGCGAGCTATGCGCTGGCGGCGTCTCCGTACAATAGCGAAGAGATGACGTCTCTAGGGTTTCCAGATGTCTCAGTGCTGCCTTACTTCGTCTATTTTGATGAGCTGCAGGCGTCAGCCGTAAATGCTGCCGGTCGCGAGATTGTGGCAAGATACGGCAGTCCTGAGTGGGTCAATTTGCTCTTCGTGGGGCGCATTGTGCCCAACAAGCGGCAAGATGACCTTATCCGCTTGTTTAGCTACTACCACTGTTTAATCAATCCTCGATCTCGTCTTTTCCTCGTTGGTTCAGATGCTAATGCTCCTGGATACAAGATGGAACTGGAGATTTTGGTGGAGGCTCTGGGCCTCAGCGATGCAGTCCATTTTGTGGGACCGGTTGGATTGCGTGAAGGGCTTGGAGGATACTTCAAGGCTGCATCGGTCTTTGTGTGTATGAGTGAACACGAGGGGTTCTGTGTGCCCCTGCTTGAGGCAATGGCTTTCGAGAAGCCGGTCCTTGCTTTCAAAGCAGCCGGCGTTCCCTCGACCTTAGGACAAGCAGGCCTTATGGTGACCCAGAAACGCTATGATGTTCTGGGTGAGCTGCTGGAGCTGCTCGTGACAGATCGCGCCTTGCGCCAGAGCGTGGTCTCCCAGCAGAAGCGAAGATTGGCTGATTTCTCTCCCAACCGTGTTACTAACACATTCCACGACTTCCTTGACTCAGCCATTCGCTGATAGATTCAGCCAGTAATGGAGAGAAAACGGATGAATAAGAGACGCCCCTATACGAAAGTTGGGGTATGGGCAGCGGTGCTGCTGATTGTGGCTGCAGCGCTGATAATGTTGGTCAAGCCGATGCCGGGGATAGCAGTTTGGGATAATGTGCCACCTGCGCAACCGGGTTTTGCTGTGACGTTGTCGGGAGCGCCACTTGGCGATGCTGGTATCATGCTGGCTGACCTCGATGGGAACCCAGCAACTTCGGAGATCATCGCAGTAGGACCGGATAAGGACGCCTGTCGCGGGCGGGTCTACGCTTACCGCCCGAACGGGTCTCGCTACTGGGATGTGCAGGTCCGTGCGCCGGTTAATTCGACGCCTGCGGTTGCGGATGTGGACGGCGACGGCGTGCCGGAAGTGATCGTCGGGCTTGGGGGGGTACCCTCCTCGCCGTGTTGGCATGGGGGAGTGGTCGCGCTCAACGGGCGGACGGGGGCTGTAGAGTGGACCTTTGACACTCAGGATTGGCTGAATCACAAACTGGATGGATGGCGCGATGGTGTCTACGCGTCGCCCGCGATTGGTGATGTGAACGGGGACGGCAAGCTGGAGATCGTGTTTGGCGCCTGGGATCAGTGCATTTACATGCTAGACGGTCGCGGCAATCCAGTGTGGCCTGAACTGAACGCTCTTCCTGAACAGAGTCACTGTGGCGGTCACGGTTTCTATAACGAGGACACAATCTGGTCGTCGGCTGCTCTGGCAGACCTAACCGGCGATGGCAAGCTGGAGATCATCGTCGGTGCGGATATCACCGCAGGCAACCGCTATGGCTTACCTAGTGGCGGGTTCGTGTACGTGCTTCGGCACGATGGCGCTCAGTTGGCTCGGCTGTGGCTCGATCAGCGGATTTACTCCTCGCCGGCCATTGCGGACTTGAACAAAGACGGGCGCCTGGAGATCGTTGTGGGAACCAGTCACCACCTCAAAGACAAGGGATTCTACGTCAAGGTCTTAAACTACGACCAGAACATTGCCGATGTGGCGCAACGGCTCGTGACCAAGTGGCATCTACCGACCAGCGGACCGGTCTGGGCGTCGCCAGCAATCGGGGATCTCAATGGCGATGGTTACCAGGACATCAGTATACTGTCTTTGTGGGGCAATCCACCGTGGCTGGGCGATTTCAGGGGGATGAAAGCTTTTGGGTGGAGCGGGCGTGACGGCGCGAAGCTCTTTGAGACGCCAATCTGTGATATGTTTAACTCAAGTTCCTTGACGCACTCCTCTACTGTGGTCGGAAAAGTGGGCCACGAAGATACCGCCGGGCAGAAGCTGTTGTTCAGCCACCAATGGGAGGTCGGCGTCCTGAAGAACAATGGCGTTTACTATACTGACCCCGGCGCCCGATATTCCACCGGAAACTGTACGGGTTTGCCGAGTGAGACATTGCTGTCTTACTGGACCGAATGGTCGGTACTGGGCACACCGGCGATTGGGGATATCGATAGTGATGGCAAGGTGGAGGTGATTCAGGGGGGTAGCACAAAGAACGGTGAGTACGGGCGGCTCTTCGTCTGGGAGCCCGGCGCGAGCACAGGTACGATGCCGTGGCCGTTGTTCCGTCAGAACCGGTTCAATACCGGGAACGCGAGTGTACCCAAGCTGACAGCTTCCACAACGAATCTGGTCATTCCCTTTGTCAAGGATGGCACTCTGCCCACCCCGAGCGTGCGAGTGATCAATGGCCGTGCTGGCAGTGTCTTGACCTGGTCGGCGGCAGTCACATGGTCTAGCTCGGCGGCCACCGATTGGTTCACACTTAGTCAGTCTTCGGGTGAGACATCCACATTTGACACACTGACGCTTAATCTGAATGCGGCACGTGTGGCAGAAAAGGGGATCTACCGTGCGCAGATCACGCTCAGCGGCGCTCCAGGCACCGACAACAGCCCAGTGACTGTTAACGTGACCTATGAGGTCCCTGGACCGACGCTTGATGTGAGCCCCGACGCTGTTTCGGTGTTTCTCAATACCGACGGACCGGACATCCTGACAAAGAATGTGTTGATCCGCAACGCTGGCGTTGGTGGCGAAATTGAGTGGCGCGCGACTTCCCAAACCAACTGGATTACCCTTCCCTCGTCCACAGGATCGACCGACGATTCATCCTATCTCGTGCTGGTCGTGAACAAGGACGGACTGGCTGACGGGCGCTACACCGGTACCGTCAAGGTCACGGCGACGACGCCGGAGATACTGGATCCGGAGCAGACTATCACGGTGTCGATGACCGTGGGGCCGATTCATAAGATATACTTACCAGCAGCGATGCGCAGCAAGCCATAGGCCTTGCCGCAAGCCATAGGCCTTGCTGCTGAAAAGACACAGGTTTCAGAGGTGTCAGACAAAGTATGAATCTCCTCCATGTCAGCGCCGGGTATGCGCCTTTCCTTGGCGGCGCGGAGGTCTATGTCCAGAAGATGTCCGAGCGTTTTGCCGGCGCAGGGCACGATGTCACGGTGCTGGCGACCAATGCGCGGGAG
>JAFGFB010000251.1 GCA_016931315.1 Anaerolineae bacterium | reverse complement strand
GCTTCTCGGAGATCCGGGCGGAGGTAAATCCACCTTCCTGCGGCAACTGACGAGCTGGGTCGCCACAGCCCAGTTGGGGCAGAGCGACAATCCGCCGCCTGGCGATATGGGCGCACTGTTGCCTATCTTCGTCACCCTGCGCGATCTCACACCGGAGCTAGCCACGCTTGACCCGGAGACCTTGCCCGCACACCGGCGTCAGGCCACCCTGGCACATCTGCTGCGCGATCGCATCCTGGCAGATTTGGAGCGGTTGGACGCCCCCGACTTTGCGCCAGGGCTGCAGGACAAGCTGAGCAGCGGGTGCTGTCTGTTGCTGCTTGATGGACTGGACGAAGTACCCCCAGCACTGCGAGCGCGTGTCCGAGTGGTGATTCAGGCTGCCATAAAGCAGTATGCGCCAGCGCGCGTTCTGGTCACCTGCCGGATTCGCTCGTATGTAGATACAGCAGAGTTATCAGGATTTGCAGAACACATCCTGGCGCCCTTTGATAGCGATAAGATTCGCCGCTTTGTAAAATTCTGGTACAACACGCAGCACGCTCTGGGACGTGTGGATGCCGTGCAACGCGAACGTAAAATGACAGATTTACAGCAGGTCGCTACCGCTGCCGAATTGCGCGAACTGGCGGAGAATCCGATGTTGCTCACAACCATGGCCATCATCCATCAGAAAGAAATCGGATTACCCAAACAGCGGGTACGCCTTTACGCACTGGCGGTGGATGTGCTGCTGCAGCGCTGGCACAAGGGCAAGGTGGGCGGCGAGGACAGTGAACTCTCACCGCGTCTGCGTGAGCTCTTGCGCGATGATCACAAGCTGCGGGAAGTGATGGAGGCGCTGGCTTATGAAGCACACCGGCAGGAACGGCTTGCGGGCGCGCTTTCCAAAAGCAGCGCTGATCTCACCCGCTTACAGACGCTGGATTTGTTAGAACGCTTATTAGGGGATATGCCAGTGGCAACAGATTTCCTGGCTTATGCAGACCGGCGCACCGGGTTATTTGTGGGGCGCGGCGGCGCTGATGAGCGCTCGGAGCTTTACACATTTCCCCATCGCACGTTCCAGGAGTATCTGGCGGGATGTTACATCATGCGGCAGAAATATCCGGATAAAGAAGTGCGCGCCCGAGTCAGGGAAGGCGATACCTGGCAGCTGGCGGTGCAGTTGGGGGCAGAACACCTGCTCTACAACCGGGACGACAAATATGGCTTGTTGCGACTGGCGTATAGCCTGTGCCCGGTCACTGCGGCAGATGATAGTGCAGCGTGGCGCGCCGTGGTCTGGTCGGGAAGTCTGGCGGCGCTTCTGGGGCGCGAGGCAATCATAGCCGATACGGATGATCCGGATTGTGGTCCCTGCTACCTGAAGCGGCTACTGCAGCGGCTTGTGAAGGTATTACGAGGTGATCAGCTGCCAGCGCTCGAACGCGTTGCCGCAGGACGCGCATTGGCATTGCTGGGCGATCCACGTTTTCGGGAGGATGCCTGGCATTTGCCAGATGAGCCACTGTTGGGCTTTGTGGAGATTCCTGGTGGAAAGTTCTTGTTGGGAAGCGATAAACAGCAGGACCCGCAAGCCTATGATGATGAATACCCGCAACATTGGGTAGATTTGCCGGGCTTCTACATCGCACGCTACCCGGTAACACAGGCACAATATGCAGCCTTTGTCTACGCTACCGGGCATCCCGCACCGGCGGCAGATATTGAAGCGGAACTACCCTATGCCTGGCATGAAGGGCAGTATTCACCTGAGCGGGCGAATCAGCCCGTGGTATTGGTCACCTGGCGCGATGCATTGGCGTATTGCCGGTGGTTGACAGAGCAACTGCGTGCCTGGCGGGATACGCCGAAGCCATTTGCGCAGCGTTTGCATGCAGGCTGGGAGATCACCCTGCCCAGTGAAGCGGAATGGGAGAAAGCCGCGAGTTGGGAAGCCGAGACCAAGCGCAAGCGAGTGTATCCGTGGGGGCCAGCCCCGGATGCAGAACGGGCTAATTATGCCGATACAGGGATTGGTGAGACCAGCGCTGTGGGCTGTTTTCCCAATGGGCATAGTCCGTATGGCATAGAGGACCTGAGCGGCAACGTGTGGGAGTGGTGTAGAACTAAATGGGAAAGTAACTACAGTCAGTACCAAAATGATGCTGATCCCGTAGGTGATGCGCCCCGGGTGGTGCGGGGCGGGGCGTTCGGCGATGGTGGTAGGTACGTTCGGTGCGCCTACCGCGGCAGCAGGGGTCCGTACAGCCGTGACAGGTATCGGGGTTTTCGGGTGGTGCTGTCCCTATCCACTCTGGACTCTGTCTCTCTGGACTCTGATGCTCTGGGTCTCTGAACTCTGAGGGGGGCGTTGGGGGGAGACTTCCCCCCAACAATATCCCGCGAAGCGGGTCGCTACAAATGTGTTTTTTGGGGGATAAATGACTCATGCGATATGTTGACTTGAGATTGGCTGATTTTCGCGGAGGCAGCTACAGATGAGCCAGGCAGCGGATCCCATGGTCATCTTCACCCGCACGTTTGATTTTCTGGCGTGGCTGGTGCCGATGACCAATCATTTTCCCCGCGCACAGCGGTTCACCGTCACCCAACGGCTGCTCGATGCCGCGCTCGACCTGCGCGAACACACGGAAATCGCCAATCTCCGCAAGGGCCCGGCGCGGCTGGCGGAATTACGCCTTGCCGATGAGGCGCTGGCGCGGGTGCGCGTTTATCTGCGCCTGGCTCAACAATGGGATTGGCTCACCGCCGGACAATACCGGCACGCCGCTGGCATGGTCGCGGAAATTGGGCGATTGCTCGGCGGCTGGATCAAGCAAACGCAAGGCATGTAGGGCGACTCTCGTAGTTGCCCCAGTGCGGGGAGCGGTTCGGACGCAGCACCGGGTGGTGCGGGGCGGGGCGTTCAACAATGATAATAGGAACGTTCGGTGCGCCTACCGCAACAACAGGAATCCTAACAACCGTAACAGGAATCAGGGTTTTCGGGTGGTGCTGTCCATATTTTTCATGGCGGATGCCGGAATTGCGGCGCGGGGCAAATTTGCGCCCTTCGCCGCCGAGGTGAAAAATAGCGGAGCCGTTTCCTGGCCGCGCCACGCTGCGCCGGTGTGGCGAGCGTGGCCGGGCGCATAGCAACGGCCCTACGCCCTGGGCGCGTTCCCTGGCGTAGGGCCACCCGCGCTCTGGTTGCTGGAATCCCGATAGTGGCGGCTTATCGCCTTTTCGCCTTTTCGCTTTATCGCCTTTTCGCTTTATCGCCTTATCGCTTTTTCGCTGATGCGCTATGACCGAACTCTACACACAACTTTGCTCATGGGATAATCTCTATCTGGCTTACCGCAAAGCGGCGCGGGGCAAACGCGGCAAAGGTCCTGCCGCGTGCTTCGAGTATCGCCTGGAGGATAACCTCGTCGCGCTCCAGGCCGAATTGTTGGCGCAGACCTATCAACCCGGCGCCTATCATTCCTTCCACATCCACGAACCCAAGCGCCGCCTGATCTCTGCCGCCCCGTTTAGAGATCGGGTAGTACACCATGCCCTCTGCAACCTCATCGAACCGATCTTTGAGCGCAGTTTTATCACCGATTCCTATGCTAACCGCGTTGGGAAAGGCACACATCGGGCATTAGATCGCGCCCAACACTACGCGAGGCGGTTTCGCTATTGCTTGCAGATAGATATCCGGCAATTCTTCCCCAGTATTGACCATGCGCTCTTGCGGGAGATTCTGGCGCGCAAGATTGATGACTCCAGGGTACTATGGCTCGTTGACCGAATCCTCGCCAGCGGCATCGGCGTGCTGAGCGAGGAGTACGCGATGGTGTACTTTCCGGGGGACAATCTCTTTGCAGTTAGCCGAGCACGCGGGTTGCCCATCGGCAACCTCACCAGCCAGTTCTGGGCGAATTGCTATCTCAACCCCTTCGACCACTTCGCCAAACGCGAGTTACGCTGCCAGGGTTACGTGCGGTATGTGGATGACATCCTGTTCTTCGCCGATGACAAATCTACCTTGTGGACCTGGAAAGCCGCCATTAGCGAGCGTCTGGCGCGGCTGCGGTTGACCGCACACCCTGGCGCACATCCTCGCCCGGTGACCGAAGGCATCCCCTTCCTCGGATTTGTCCTCTACCCGGACCGCCGCCGACTCAAGCGGCGTAAGGGCATTCACT
>JAFGFB010000250.1 GCA_016931315.1 Anaerolineae bacterium | reverse complement strand
CTGCCGCTATCGAAATGGCCGGAGCGCGACCCAGATTCGTGGATATAGACCCACGGAGCTGGACACTGAACCCGGCGCAGCTGGAGGCGGCGATCACACCGCGCACCCGCGCCATCATTCCGGTACACCTCTACGGTTGCCCGGCAGAGCTGGCGCCCATTCTGGATATAGCACAACAGCACCAGCTGCGAGTCATCGAAGACTGCGCGCAGGCACATGGCGCGCGTTACCACGGGCGCCGTGTGGGCAGCTGGGGCCATCTCGCGGCATTCAGCTTCTATCCCACCAAGAACCTGGGCGCTTATGGAGATGGCGGCGCCGTGGTCACCAACGATCCAGAGCTGGCGGAGCGCCTGCGCCTGTTGCGGCAGTACGGCTGGGCTGAGCGTTATGTGAGTGCGCTTAAGGGCTTCAACAGCCGGCTCGATGAGGTGCAAGCAGCGATTCTGCGAGTCAAGCTGCGACATCTGGATGCCTGGAACGCGCGCCGCAGCAGCCTGGCAAAGGAGTATGAAACTCTGCTTCGCGATACGGGGCTGCAACTGCCCCTCGCCCCAGAAGAGGGCGAGCATGTCTACCACCTGTACGTGATACGCACAGCGCAACGGGAAGCCCTACGCACTTTCCTGCGCGAAAACGGCATCGGCACGCTAATCCATTATCCGGTTCCCATCCACTTGCAGCCCGCCTACAGCAATATGGATCATGGGCCGCTGCCGGAAACAGAAGCTGCTGCCGCACAGGTGCTCTCCCTACCACTATACCCCGAATTGCACGAAGACGAGGTCAGGGCGGTAAGCGATGCAATTCACGCTTTTATGCGACAGGCATAGCTAGGCCGCATAGCCAGGTAGCGAGAGGCCACGTTTGAGCAACACAATGAGGCGCCCAGAAGGTAAGCAGCAGAGTCGCCGGATGAGGCTCCGGCAGAGTCGCCGGATGAGGCCCGGCGATGGATTGCTGCTCGCGGCATTAGGGGGCCTGATTCTGCTGCTGTACGGCAGTCTGTGGAGCGCCAACCCCGAGGCGCAAAGCGCTATCGCTCCCGGCGATATGACGGTCTACTATTATCCATTTGCGCGCACTACCATCGAGAGTTTGTTAGCAGGACAAATTCCACTGTGGAATCCCTATGTTCTGGGCGGGCATCCGTATCTCGCCGAGATGCAGACCCAGGCGCTCTACCCTATCCGCTGGGTCACGGCGCTCCTGACCCTGGGGCAGCCTTTTTCCTACCGCGCCCTGGCTGCCGAAACCATCGCGCACCTAGTCCTGGCGGCGTGGGGCGCCTATGGCTTCTTCCGCTGGCTCAGCCGCAACCGCGCCGCTGCCACGTTTGGAGCTGTGGCCTGGAGCCTGGGCGGGTATCTGACCGGCTACCCGCTTCAAGCCCCGCCCATCCTGGCAACCGCTGCCTGGTTACCGTGGCTGCTGCTGGCGCTGGGTCGCGCCCTGGGCGGCAACGCCCCAGTTAGAGAGCGTTTTTGGCGCCGCAACGCAGTTTTGGCGACCCTCTGCTGGGCGCTGGTGTTCCTGAGCGGCTTTGCGCAGACGGCACTCTACGTCTACGGGATTGCGCTGTTGTGGGGCGGTGTGCTGGTCCTCTCTCAACCGCGGCAAGAGCGGCGCCGCGCCCTGCTGACCCTGCTTTGCATTGTCGTCATTGGCAGCGGATTAGCCGCAGCGCAATTGCTGCCCACGGCTGAGGCCACGACGCTCGCGGAACGTCTCGACCAGCCGCTTGAGGAACGCCTTGCCGGTTTCAAGCTACCGGAGCTGCTGGGGTTGCTGATCCCCCATATAACGCTCTGGTCACCCCTCTACGTTGGCATTCCCACACTGCTATTTTCAGGGTTGACGCTGCGGCGCCGGGCGCTGCAGCCTTTGGACCCCCGTCATCCCGCTCCCTGGTTGGGGCTGGCGCTCCTGGGGGTATTACTCAGTTTGGGAAATGCCACACCCTTTCTGCCCACGCTGGCACGGCTACTCCCAATTCTGGGGATGTTCCGCAATCCAGAGCGGGCCGCGGTCATCACAGCCTGGGCGTTGACGACGCTGGCAGTGCTAGGGTGGCAAAGACCTGGCCCACTCCGACTGCGGCAAGCGCCAGGGATCATCTGGGGGCTGAGCGGGCTACTGCTGGCGGGATGGTTTCTGTGGACGCGATTCAATCCTGGTGCAACGGAGACAACACCGTGGCTCAGCCGCGGTTTCTGGTCCTGGGCGATCCTGGGGGCGAGCTGGTTGATGGTTTTGCAGCTACCCAAAACACAGTGGCTATTGGTCGCGCTGCTGGCGGCGGATTTGGGCGCCAGCGCCTGGCAGACTGCCATCACGGGGCATCTGGTGCAGCAAGACCCCGCAGAGGCTGCGATGCTTCCCCCTTTGCAGATTCCGCTGCCCAAAAATGTGCAAGGGCGCCGTGTAGATACGCGCGGGCACCTGACCGGCGGTTGGCCCGCCATATTGCGCCTGGAGGATTTGCACGGGCATCTGACCTTCCAGAACGGCTTGTGGATGCGCTTCCGCCAGGAGATTCCCGGCGAGCGCGTCTGGGCGCTGATGGGTGTGGGCTGCGGGATTTGGGGCGCCGATGAACCCGATCCGCCCTGGGCAATGCGGCAGGTTGCCGACTTCACCTACGCGGGCATGTCCCTGCGACTGCTTTGCCTGGAGCAGCCCTTTCCGCGTTACCGTGTCGTTTACGAAGCCGCCGCGCTCGAGGATGGGATTGCGCTGGGTGTGCTGCCAGATCCCCGCTACGATCTCAACCGCGCGGTGATTCTGGAAAGCACAGCACCAGAGCTCAGTGTTGCAGCGCCGCCGGTCTCCCCGACCGTGACGCTGCTGGACTGGCGTCCAGAGGCAACGCGCCTCGCCGTGCAAAGTGCACAGCCGGGCTATCTCATCATCGGCGACCTGTGGTATCCCGGATGGACCGCGCGCGTGGATGGCGAACGCACCCCCATCCTGCGCGCCTATACCGCCTTGCGCGCCATTCAGGTCCCGGAAGGTGAGCATGAGGTGAGCCTCCGCTACGAGCCGCTCTCCTTCCGCATCGGGGTGGGCATAACATTCCTGGCACTCCTGGCGCTGCTCGTGGTGAGCCTGCGGATGTGGCGCAGTCCATCAAAGATTGTCGCGAACCACCGGACGTAGCAAGTTGCGCAAGGCACAGCGGCTAAGGCTTTCAGCCCTGCTCATCCTGCTGCTCAGCCTGCTACTACGCGCCGCCTGGATAGCGCGCTTTCCCGCGAATGCGATAGAGCCGGTAGATGCGGAAGGCTACCATCTGATTGCCCGCAACATCCTCGCGGGAAACGGTTTCTCAATGATGTGGGAGGCGCCTTTCTGTCCCACCGCGCTACGAACCCCGCTCTATCCGCTCTTCCTTGCCGGGGTGTACCGGCTTCTAGGTGCAGAGCCAGAGCGGGCGGTGCTGGTGCAACTACTACTGGAAGTGCTCAGCACCGCCCTGGTCATTCAAGCGGGAACGCGGCTAGGGGGACGCCGAAGCGGCACGCTGGCGGGCCTGCTCTACGCCTGCAACGGTTCAACACAGCGTTACACTGGCGTCCTATTCGCGGAAACGCTGCTGCTCACGGGAATGACGGCAGCGCTCACCGCAACACTGCACGCGCTGCAACACCCCACCCTAAAGGTGGGGCCCCACCTTATGTGGGGGGCGCTCAGCGGGGCTTTATGGGGGCTGACGCTGTTGATCAAGCCCAATGTGCAATTCCTGGCGCCAGCCGCAGGCGTGCTGCTGCTGGCCGTCGGCTTGCGACAACCGCGCAGCCTCGACACGAGAAAGCTTTATTCCGCCAGCGGCGCGAGTTTTGCCGCACTACTACTGCTGATGCTCCTTCCGTGGCTAGTGCGCAACCAGATTGTTTTCAAACGCGGCTTGCTCTCGACCGCATACGAGGAGAACCTGGCGCGCGTGAGCGCCGTGGCGACACTCGCGGAGATAGAAGGGATTCCTGTAGAACCGTGGACGCCTTCATGGGAAGCGCTTTACAATCGCATGGTCGAGGAGGCCGCGCGGCGCTACGCCTGGAGCACAACGCCGGAAAACGCGTTACCCTGCCTTGAGCGTGAGGAACGCCGCCGGGATGTCAGCGCCATCGCCAGAGAGGTGACGCGCGCCCATCCTGAAGCGTTAGTGCGCAGTCATCTGCGGGGAATAGGCCGCTCGCTCCTTGACCTGGGGCAGCGTGATTGGTACCGCGCGCTCACCGGCAAAGACTGGGAGCAAAGCGGTGTGCTGGATAACATCTGGAAACGCATGGGGGAATCGCTCAGCCTCGGTGCGGTGGGGGATGCGCTCCAGGCACTGTGGTTGGAGCGTGTGACCCGCGCCCCGCTCGATGCAGCCGTGGTGTGGTGGGGATTGCTGGCGCTACGAGCGCTGGTTTGGTGGGGAGCGGTGCGCGGTTACTGGCGCTTGCGGCATGTGCCAGCAGCACTCCTCTTGGGAGGAATCGCGATGTATGGCTTGGTGCTCGCCGGTCCTATCGCGCACGATCGCTTCTATTTGCCAGCAATCCCGGCAGTGGTGCTCCTGTTGACGTTTGGAATACGTGACGCCAGGAGAAGATTCGCCTGATAAGAAAGAGCGGTGCATAGCACCGCTCTCTTCTACGCCGTTAAGAGAAGCATCGGTTCAAGAAACGCGGGTACGCAGGTTGACGTTGGCCGTGCTCAATTTCTGAGTCAGTTCCGCCGCCATGCTGCGCATGATACGAAAGCCGATTTCCGGATAGTCATTGGTCAATTGCACCATCCGCTCTCGGGGCACGCGCAACAAGGTGCTGGGGATCCGACAGCGCGCAGTTGCCGTGCGGTGCCCTTCCTCAACCAGAATGGTCTCGCCAAAGGTATCGAGTTGCTCCAGCGAGGCAATCACCAATTGCTGGTCGTCAGTCTTCTGAGGCTCAAGGACGATATCCACCGCGCCCGCAGCGATAATGTAAAGCGCATCCCCAGGATCACCCTGACGGAAGATGACGCCACCCGCAGGATAGGTGACTTCCTCACAAACCATCAGCACCAAATCCAGGTAAATCTCATTGAGATCTTTGAACAATGTGCCGCTGCGTAAAACATCCTTACACTTTTCCAGATGCATTCAGCCCTCCCATCAGAAATCAAACTTCCAGAGTCTGCAAATCGCCGGTCGCCAAATCCAGGATTGCGAATGTTTTCGGGCGCAAGCCACTGCCGCCCAAAGCGCCTGGATTGATCACTCGCGTGTGCCCGACAAGCTCATCACGCAGCTGGTGCGTGTGACCGTGAATGACATAATCATATTCGCCGGAATCAATGACATGGCTCAGTTGTGGAACGTTATCACCGTGCAACAACGCCAGTTTGCGGGCATTCGGGTTGCGCAGCAACTCTGGACGAATGCCTTCCTCGAATGCCAACAAGTGGATGTAAGCCAAATGTGCATTTGCGAACTCTTCAGCAGCCACACTCACAGGCAACTTTTCATCGCGGTCAACATTGCCCCATGCCACCCAAAGCTCGAAGGGTGCGAGCAGCCGTAGAACCGCCTTCCCATTCACATCACCGGCATGTAAGACCGTGCGAATACCCTCCGCTTCAAAACAGGCTATGGCGCGCTCCACATTCTGAATGTGGTTATGGGTATCTGAGATTACTCCCAGCCGCAATGTCTCATTCACAGGCGCAAGCAGCGGCGTCACCGATAGTGCGAATATCGCGCACGTGTACACCCAAGTCTTGCATGAGCTGCAACAAGTGTGCTTCTTCTATCCCACAAGCGCGAATCATCAAAATGCCATCCCCACGGTTGTCACCATAAAAAGTGCCCAGGGCGATGATGTCACCGCTATTAGAGGCGATAGCACCCGTAATACGTCCCAGAGTGCCGGGCTCATCGCGCACCGTAATGGTCACGCGAACACCATTTTCACGCGCTCCCAGCATTTCCAAAATGGTCTTGAAGACATCCGTTTCGGTGATAATTCCGACCAGACGGCCGTCTTCCACTACCGGCAAACCGCCAATCTTGTTATCCACCATAACGCGAGCAGCCTCTTCGAGTGGCGCGGTGGGGGAGATCGTGATCACCTTGCGGGTCATGATCTCTTCGACCTTCAGCTTGGATAGCAAATAGCCAATTTCATAGACGCTAAGGCTCGTAGCGGGAGAAGGGGAAGCGTATAGAAGGTCTTTCTCAGAGACGATGCCCACGAGAGCCCCTTTCTTGTCTACCACAGGCAAGCGGCGCACACTGTTCTGGCGCATCAAACTGAGCGCCTCAGCCACGGAGGTGTCTGGGGCAATGATAAAGGGTTTTGCCGTCATACGGTCTTTTACTAACATAGGCTCTGCTCCTTAATCTGGCAATTTCAAAGGGATAACATACTGTGTATCTGGATTATGGCATACATTGTGATTTTTGGCAACTGAGTACAGAAGTGCGTTTCAAGATGGGGCAAGTGTTCCGGCTAAGAGCTTGTAATTTAGCTCTGAAGATAGGAGAGCACTTCGGATGCCTTGTGCAACCTAAAAGCCAAAGTTTTTTGATGGGAGTTTTGCGCCGCGGCGCAAAACTCCCGCTCTCTTTTTCTGAGGGAATACATTTCTCGGCGCCGTGCTGCACGCGGCGCCGAGAGGGGCTTTTACAACAATCCTGCGGCGCGCTTGGCGCCCTTGACAGTGTTCTGGAGCAGCATGGCAATCGTCATTGGCCCCACCCCGCCGGGCACTGGAGTAATCCAGCCAGCCACCTCTTTGACTTCCTCGAATGCCACATCGCCCACCAGGCGGTAACCACGCTTAGCGGCAGAATCGTCCACCCGGTTAATGCCCACATCAATCACCACGGCACCAGGTTGGACCCAATCGGCTTTAACCATCTCCGCACGCCCAACTGCGGCAACCAGGATATCGGCGCGACGGCAGATGGCGGGCAAATCCTTGCTGCGCGAATGGCAAATCGTCACCGTAGCGTCGCGCTTGAGCAGCAGCATGGAAACGGGCAAGCCCACAATATTGCTGCGTCCCAGCACCACCGCCTCTTTGCCGCGAATCTCGACGCCAATGCGGTCCAGGAGCTCGATGCAGCCCGCAGGCGTGCAGGGGGCAAAGAGCGCCTCGCGTCCCTTCATCGCCAGACGCCCAATGTTGACCGGATGAAAGCCATCCACATCTTTATTCAGGCTAATCGCGTTGAGCACGGCTTCCTCATCCAGATGCCCGGGCAAAGGTAGTTGAACCAGAATGCCGTGAATGGCAGGATCAGCGTTCAACTCGCGCACCAGGGCTTCGACCTGCGCTTGCGTCGCGTCTGCGGGTAGTTCATGTCCCACAGAATGGATACCCACCTCAGCACAACGCTTGCGCTTCATCTTTACGTAGGTCTGCGAGGCGGGATTTTCCCCCACCAACACTGTCGCCAATCCAGGGACAATGCCATGTTGTTCTTTCAACTGCGCCACTTCTGCAGTGAGTTCCTCTTGAATGGACGCCGCAATTGCCGTCCCGTCTATCATTTTAGCGGTCATAGCAACTCCTTTCTATGATAAGCCGACAACTTTGCCGTCTACAATGTCAATCCCCATGAACGAGGGTTTACTGGAAAGCCCCGGCATGGTGCTCATCTCACCGGCAAGGGGGTAAAGGAAACCGGCGCCCATACTGGCGCGGATATCGCGGATGGGGAAGCGATACCCCGTGGGCACACCTTTCCAGGAAGGCTCATGGCTCAGTGAGAGGTGGGTCTTAGCCATGCAGATAGGAGTCTGGTTATAGCCCAGGTCAGTGTAGAGCTTGATTTTGTCCTCGGCTTCGGCGCTATAATCCACACCCTCGGCGCCATAAACCTCACGAGCCAGAATTTCAATCTTCTCTTTGATGGGTTGCGCCACGTCATACAAGAAGTGGAAATCGGCGGGTTCCGCAGAGGCCTTGACGACGGCCTCCGCCAGGGTTGCTGCACCCGCGCCACCATCAGCCCAGTGCTGGGTCACGACGGCATCGAAAGCACCAGCGCGCAGCGCTGCTTCGCGCACGGCAGCCCATTCAGCCGGGGTATCCGTGGGGAAGGCGTTGATGGCGACCACGACGGGAACGCCAAACTTGCGCGCGATACGGACATGCGCTTCCAGATTGGCGGCACCCATATTCACGAGCGTCAGGTTTTCCGCAGTGTAGGCTTTGTCGAGCGGACGCCCGGCTACCACTTTGGGACCGCCGCCATGCATCTTGAGCGCCCGAATGGTCGCGACCACCACCACCACATTGGGAATCAGCCCGGAAGCGCGGCATTTGATGTCGAAGAATTTCTCCATTCCCATGTCAGAACCAAAGCCCGATTCGGTGAGGAGGAAATCGCCCAATTTGATGCCGATTTGATCTGCCATGACGGAGGAATTGCCATGGGCGATGTTGGCGAAGGGACCGGCATGGACAAAGGCAGCTTGCTCCTCCAGCGTTTGCAGCAAGTTGGGCATGAGCGCATCCTTCATCAAGACCGTCATCGCGCCTGCCACGCCCAGGTCCTCGGTGGTGACCGGGTTCTTCTTGGTATCGGTGCCGATGACGATGCGACCGATGCGAGCACGCATGTCTTCCAGGCTGGTGGAAAGAGCCAAAATCGCCATAATCTCACTGGCGACGCTAATATCGAAACCACCCTGGCGCATCGGGCCATCATCCAGGTCACCTAAGCCACTGATGATATGCCGCAGCGCGCGGTCATTCATATCCACCACGTGGTTCCAGGTGAGGCTATAGGGGTCAATATTGAGCTTGCGCAGTCCAATCTTCTCGAAATAGGCTTCGCTCCAGCGGCTCTCGTGGTAAATGCGCGCATCAATCGCCGCCGCACAAAGATTGTGAGCCACGCTGACCGCGTGAATATCGCCGGTAAGGTGCAGGTTAAAATCCTCCATCGGCACAATCTGACTATAACCGCCGCCAGCTGCCCCACCCTTGATGCCAAAGGTCGGGCCCATCGAAGGCTGGCGTATGGCCGCTATAGATTTGTGGCCTAAGACGCCAAGCGCTTGTGTCAGACCGATGGTGGTCGTCGTTTTGCCCTCGCCGAGCGGTGTGGGCGTAATTGCGGTCACGTCAATGTATTTGGCATTGGGGCGGTCTGCAAGGCGCTCACGAACATCCAGATGGACTTTCGCTTTGAGCTTGCCGTAGAGCTCCAGGTCATCCTCTTCAAGTCCTACGGAGCGCGCAATTTCCACGATGGGCTTCAAGACAGCAGCCTGTGCGATTTCCAAATCAGAAGGAACGGGTTTTATTTTGACAACAGACATAGAGCCACCTCCAGTGAGTTTATAGGTAACGAAGTTTGTCAATGACAAATTATGCGAGCATGCCCATGAAGGGCCCTCTCAAAATGCTCCGAGCTGGCAGGGTCGGATTTTGATTCCAAGTTTGTCAGCCACAAAGCCAACCTGTAAACGCGGAATTCCGAATTGTGCAGCGAGCTCCCAGAGCTGAATACACGCGAGCTGTCGCTTTGCGCCTGCGGCTTCCAACAGCGCGGCCTCCAAGCCCTCGGGCACAGGCTGCCCTGCCACTTTGGTCCAGCCTTTGCCGTGACCGGGATAACCAAACAACCCCAGCTGGCAGCCTCCCAGATGAATGCCGAGTGCATCGGCCGCCTCGCCGACAGCCGACGGCGCCAGTTGCCGTTTTGCACCAATACGGAAGGCGGAGGCGCAAGGTAAAACATCGTTAACAAGCGCTGTGCGAATCGCTTCCTCCAGCTCAGCCGCGACAAGCACGTCCCCGGGCACGGTTTTCTCTTCCAGAGTCATAGATTGACCTCCCTGCTAAATGACGCTATTGATTTCCGAATTATTCGATCCTATTGACCAAAGGATACACGGATTTGCCAATAACAGCAAGTCATCCTTGCATTTCCGAGACCTGCTGTTACACTCAGGCACGGTCAATCCAACTAGACGGCAGCTAAACCACGAACGCTGGCTCAAGGGGTCGCTAACAAAGGTCACACCAGAGAGGCATCATGCAACGGGTCAATGTTATAGGCACCTCAGGCTCCGGCAAAACCACCATGGCTTACCGATTGGCGCAACAACTTGATATTCCGCACATCGAGATGGATGCGCTGTTTTGGGGACCGAATTGGACCCCCGTGCCGGAGGAAGTCTTCCGGCAACGGGTAGCTGAAGCCCTCAGTGGACCAGCCTGGGTCATAGATGGCAATTACAGCCGGTTACGCACCAGCATTTGGGAACGTGCGGATACTGTTATCTGGCTAGACTATCCCCTCGCGGTGATTATGACACAGTTAATGCGCCGCACCCTACGCCGCTCCATGAGCCGCGAGGAGCTCTGGAACGGCAATCGCGAGAGTCTAAGAAAGTCCTTCTTCAGCCGTGATTCGATCCTGTTATGGGCCTTGCAGACTTACGGGCGGCGGCGCCAACAATATCCGGCGCTGTTTAGACAGCCGGAATATACACACCTCACTTTTATCCGGCTGCGTTCGCCCAAAGCCAGCGCCAAATGGCTGGCGTCTGTAAAACCCCTCGAGATGGCAGAGACGTAGCGCGGTGAAGAGGGCAGGGACGTAGCGCGGTGAAGAGGGCAGGGACGTAGCCCTGTGAAGAGGGCAGAGACGTAGCTCTGCGAAGAGGGCAGGGACGTAGCCCTGCGAAGAGGGCAGGGACGTAGCCCTGTGAAGAGGGCAGGGACGTAGCCCTGTGAAGAGGGCAGGGACGTAGCCCTGTGAAGAGGGCAGG